>NZ_JBHUZJ010000040.1:0-81966 GCF_042667685.1 Streptomyces sp. NPDC057302
GCCGATGGTACTGCAGGGGGGACCCTGTGGGAGAGTAGGACGCCGCCGAACTATTATTAACGGGAAACCCCCGCACCCTCTGGGTGCGGGGGTTTCCTGCGTTCCAGGTACTCGTTCCAGGTATGTATTTCTCATTCTCATTCAAGGCCCCTTCATGGGGCCTTTTTTGTTTCTGTCAGAGGCGGCCGGCGGCCTTCAGGGACAGATATGCGTCTGCCAATGCGGGGGCCAGGTCGGTGGGGGTCGCGTCCACGACCGTGACGCCGTGGCGGGTCAGTTGTTCTGCCGTGCGCTGGCGTTCCGTGTGGGCCTGGGCGGCGGCCGCAGCGTCGTACACGGCCTCTGTCGTTCCGCGGGCCTTGGCCATGTGCTCGATGTGGGGGTCGGCGACCGATGCGAGGACGACCGTGTGGCGCTGGGTGAGGCGGGAGAGCACGGGGAGCAGGCCCTCTTCGATGGGGGCCGCGTCGAGGCTGGTCAGCAGCACGATCAGGGAGCTGCGGTTCGCGGTGCGGAGAGCTGTTGAGGTCAGGCCCCTGGCATCTGTTTCCACGAGTTCCGGTTCGAGCGTGGCCAGGGCGTTGACGACCGAGGGGAGTACCTCGCCTGCTGCCTTGCTCTGGACCAGGGCGCGAACCCGGCGGTCGTATGCGAGGAGGTCCACGCGGTCGCCCGCTCGGGAGGCCAGGGCCGCCAGGAGCAGGGCCGCGTCCATCGAGGCGTCCAGGCGTGGGGCGTCGCCGACGCGGCCCGCCGACGTGCGTCCTGTGTCGAGGACCAGCAGGATGTGGCGGTCGCGTTCGGGGCGCCAGGTGCGGATGGCGACGGTGGACTGGCGGGCGGTGGCGCGCCAGTCGATGGAGCGGGTGTCGTCGCCGGGTACGTAGTCGCGCAGGCTGTCGAATTCGGTGCCCTGGCCTCGGGTCAGCACGCTGGTGCGGCCGTCGAGTTCGCGGAGGCGGGCCAGCTTCGAGGGGAGGTGCTTGCGGCTGGTGAAGGGCGGCAGGACCCGGAGTGTCCACGGGACCTTGTGGCTGCCCTGGCGGGTGAGGAGGCCCAGGGGGCCGTACGAGCGGATGGTGACGCGGTCGGTCCGGTGGTCGCCGCGACGGGTGGGGCGCAGGCGGGTGGTGAGGCGGCGGCGCTCGCCGGGCGGGATCGTCAACCGGTGGCGGGATGCCTCGACTTCGGTGCCGGGCTGCCAGCTGCTAGGGGGCCAGGCGTCGCGGAGCTGGGCGCGCAGGGGGCGGCCGGAGGGGTTGGTGACGGTCAGCTCGATGTCGGCGGATTCTCCGAGGCGTACGGAGGTGTCGCCCGCGCGGGTCAGGCCGAGGCGGCGTACGGGAGCGGCCAGGGCGAAGTCGCAGGCGCAGGCCAGGGCCAGTGGGGCGTTCACCGCGAGGATGCCTGCCCAGCTGGGCCCCCAGATGCCTACGGGGAGGCTGCCGATGGCCGCCAGGAGGGCTGTGCGGCCGGTGAGGGCCATCAGCGGGGGACCGGGACGTGGGTGAGGATCGCGTTGATGACGGAGTCGGCCGTCACGCCCTCCATCTCGGCCTCGGGGCGGAGTTGGACGCGGTGGCGGAGGGTGGGCAGGGCGAGGGCCTTCACGTCGTCGGGGATGACGTAGTCGCGGCCCGTCAGCCAGGCCCAGGCGCGGGCGGTGGAGAGCAGGGCGGTCGCGCCGCGGGGGGAGGCGCCCAGGGTGAGGGAGGGGGACTCGCGGGTGGCGCGGCAGATGTCCACCACGTAGGCGGTGATCTCGGGGGAGATCGATGTCTTGGCGACCGCCGCGCGGGCTGCCTCCAGGTCGGCGGGGCCCGCGACGGGGCGGATGCCGGCGGCGTGGAGGTCGCGGGGGTTGAAGCCCTCCGCGTGGCGGGTCAGGACGTTGATCTCGTCCTGGCGTGAGGGGAGGGGGACGGTGAGCTTGAGGAGGAAACGGTCCAGCTGGGCTTCGGGGAGCGGGTACGTGCCTTCGTACTCGACCGGGTTCTGGGTGGCCGCGACGAGGAAGGGCTCGGGGAGCGGGCGAGGGGTGCCGTCGACCGTGACCTGGCGTTCCTCCATCGCTTCGAGGAGCGAGGACTGGGTCTTGGGCGGGGTGCGGTTGATCTCGTCGGCGAGGAGGAGGTTGGTGAAGACCGGGCCCGGCTGGAAGGAGAACTCGGTGGTGCGGGCGTCGTAGATGAGGGAGCCCGTGACGTCGCTCGGCATCAGGTCCGGGGTGAACTGGACGCGCTTGGTGTCGAGTTCGAGGGATGCGGCCAGCGCGCGGACGAGGAGGGTCTTCGCGACCCCCGGTACGCCTTCGAGGAGGACGTGACCGCGGCAGAGCAGGGCCACGACGAGGCCCGTCACCGCGGCATCCTGGCCGACCACGGCCTTGGAGATCTCGGTGCGCAGGGACTCCAGCGAGGAGCGGGCGGCGTCGGAGCTCCCGGCGTTGTCAGTGGTCGGGTCCATCATGAAGTACGTACCTCTCTTTCGAGGGCGTCGAGTTGGTCGGCGAGGGTGATGAGGGCTGCGTCGTTGGGCGGGGGTGGGCCGAAGAGGAGGGGGAGGGGGTCCTGGCCGGGGGTGCGGAGCTTGGCGGTCAGGGCGGGGAGCAGGGTTTCGGGGGAGTGGGCCTGGCCGGGGGACAGGCCGATGAGACGGGCGATGCGGGTGCGGGTGGTCGAGCGGAGGGCGGCGGCCGCGCGGTCGCGGGCGTTCGCCTTGCGGTAGAGGCGGGCTCGGCCTTCGACGGTTTCCGAGGCGCGGATGGCCACGGGGAGGCGTTCGGGGACCAGTGGGCCCAGGCGGCGGGCGCGCCACAGGGCGGCGAGTGCGGCGGCGACGGTGAGTTGCAGGGTGCCCCAGCGCCAGCCGTCGGGGATGAGGTCGAAGAAGTCGCGGTCGGCGGTGTCGTCGGCGCCGGCGTCGTCGGAGAGCGAGGGGAGGTACCACACCAAGTGGGGGCGGGAGCCGAGGAGTTGCAGGGCGAGTGAGGCGTTGCCCTGCTTGTCGAGGCGGTCGTTGAAGAGGATGTCCGGGGCGCCGAGTACGACGGTGTCGCCGGGGCCTTCGGCCGCGGGGAGGTGCAGCAGGCTGGGCAGGCCGTCGCTGAGGTAGCAGGACTCGGCGTCCGGGGCGAGGGTGTCGTAGCGCAGGCCGCCCGTGTCGGCGGAGCCCGCGCGCCTGGCCGCGGGCAGGGCGCAGCGGGGGGAGAGCGTCGAGTCGAGGCTGGGGGTGGCGTCCGCGGTGACCCCCGGGGCGAGGGTGCTGACCGAGGGGGTGCCTGGGGCGATGAGGACGGTGCGGCCCCGGGAGTCCTCGGTGGCCGCGCGGAGGCGGGACTGCTGGCGCTCGGTGAGCCGGTCGGGGGAGGCCACCAGGAGCGTGGTGTCGGGGCCTGCCGCTGACCTGGCCTGTGCGGAGGTGGTGACCACGCGGGTGGATACACCGCGGTCCGCGAGGAGTTCGGCGACCGCGCGGCTGCCGTAGGGGTCGGCCGAGCGCGGGTCGAGGCGGCCGTGCTGGGCGCCGGAGCGGACGGCGGCCATGGCGATGGCGGCTGCCAGGAGGACGACCAAGGCGAGGAGGATGCCGCGGGTTCGGGTCCAGAGTTGGCGGGGGGTGGGGGCGGAGGAGGTCGGGGGAGCGGGGGTGGTGGCTTCGGGGAGGGGGGTGGTGGTCGTGGCTGTGGTGAGCCCGGTGTGGGGGGTGCGGGGCGTTGTGGTGGCCCCGGAGTGGGTGGAGCTGGGCGTGGCAGTGGCAGTGGCAGGTCCCGGGAGCGTGGCGCTGGGCGTGGCGGACTCGGGGGGTGTGCTGGCTTCGGGTCGAGAAGTGTTGGGTGTGGCGGGGTCGTGGGGTGTGCTGGGTGTGGCGGGGTCGTGGGGTGTGTTGGCCTTGGGGGGTGTGCTGGCTTCGGGTTGAGAAGTGTTGGGTGTGGCGGGGTCGTGGGGTGTGCTGGGTGTGGCGGGGGCGTGGGGTGTGTTGGCCTTGGGGTGGGGGGTGTTGGGCGTGGTCGGGGTGTTGGTTGGCTTGGCCTCTGGCTGTGTATCGGGGCCTGTGTGGGGTTCCGGCTCGGCGCCTGTCTCGGTCTCGGTGTCGTTCTGGGAGTCGGCAGGGTTTGTGGGGTCCTGGGGGGCCGTCAATTGGGGGCTCCCTGGGGGGTGTTGCTCAGGGTGGGGCGGGTTTGGGTGAGGGCTTTGTCCAGGGTGGTCAGGCGGGTGTACGTCTGTTCTGTGGCCGTGCGGGCGCCGTAGGTGACGGCGTCGAACGACTGGGCCGCCGCGTGGAGTTCCGTGGCGTGGGTCGGGAGGGTCCGGGAGGCTTCGGCTGCTGCTTCGTCGGCTGTGCGGCCGGGGCGGGGGTCGAGCAGGGCGCGTTCCTCCAGGGAGCGGACGATGGCGCGCATGCGTTCCTGGACGGCCTGGTTCCAGTGGGCCTGTGCCGCGTGTGCCTCGGCGGCGGCGCGGTGTTCCGCGGCGGTGCGGGGGCGGTCGTCGAAGAGGGCGGGCGAGGTGGTGGGGGACCGGTGGGGGGTGCCCAGGCGCCACCACAGGGCCGCCAGGAGGGCCAGTACGGCGACGACGATGACCACGAGGCCGAGGGCGCCGCCCGGGGTTGCCCCCGAGGCGGCGGTGAACAGGCCGTCGACCCACTCCCAGAAGCGGTTCAGGGCGCGCTGCAGGAGGCTCGGGTCGTTCTGGTGGTAGGCGGGGTCGGACAGTTCGCGTTCGGCGGCCTCGCGTGCCGGGGCGCGCGGGATCGTCACCGGTGGGTCGTCCTCGCCGGTGCGGGCGAGGACGAGTGGCGCGGTCACCGCTCTTGAGCTGCCCAGGACTGCCCCCGTCATCGCATCAGCTTCCGGGGGTCCCGGGGGTGTTCGAGCCGTTCGTGTCCTGGAGGCCCGCCGCGCGGGCGAGTTCCAGGTCCAGGGCCTCGCGGCGGATCCGCTGGTCGATGTAGAGGAGGACCGTGACGCCCGCGGTGATCGGGAACGTGAGCATCGAGCCGATGACCGAGCCGACGCCGCTGACGATCAGGAAGGTCCAGCCGAGGTCGCTGGTGCCGCTGTCGAGGAAGCCGGTGACGCCGTCGCCGCTCACCGCGCCCGCGATGAGCGTGAAGGGGATGACGATGATCGACGCCACTACGTTGGCGATGATCGCGGCGAGCAGCTGGATGCCGAACACCCGCCACCAGGAACCGCGGACCAGCTTCGCCGAGCGGGTCAGTGACTTCTTCACGCCCTGCTTCTCCAGCATCAGGGCGGGCGAGGCGAGCGAGAAGCGGACGAGGAGCCAGATGGCGACGACGCCGGCGGCGAATCCGCCGAGGACGGCGAGGCTGATGCCCGCGTCGGACGCCCCGGCCACCGCGATCAGCACGCCGGGCAGGGTGCCGACGGCGACGACGGCCATGCCGATGAGCGGGAGGAGCAGCGTCAGGCCGATCAGCCTGGGCAGCTGCGGCTTGGAGTCCTGCCATGCCTCCGCCGTGGTGACCGACTTACCGAGCACCGCGCGGCTGGTGACCATCGTGAGCAGGGCGGTGGCGACGATCGTGCCGAGCAGGGTGATCAGGAGGATCACGCCGGAGCTCAGCAGGGTGTCGCCCAGGGCGCGGGTCAGTTCGCCGACGGTCGCGCTCGGGTCGTCCAGGACGTCCGTGGTCTCGCTGTCGTTGAGGACGAGCCCCTGGAGCAGGATGACGACGATCTCCGTGAACACGGCGACGGCGAGGGAGATGCCGAGCACCGTGCGCCAGTACGTACGCATCGTGGAGACCGCGCCGTCCAGGATCTCGCCGACGCCGAGTGGCCGCAGCGGGATGACGCCGGGCTTGGCGGCGGGCGGCGGGCCCTGCCACGCGCCCCAGCCGGGGTAGCCGCCGGGTCCACCGGGGCCGGGTCCACCGGGGCCGGGGCCGCCGGGGCGTGCGCCGCCCCAGCCGCCGCCGGGCGGCGGCGGAGGAGTGGGCGGGGTCTGGCTGGGCGGGGGCGGGCTCGGGGCGGACCACTGGGCGGGCGGTGGCTGCTCCTTGGACCACTTCGAGCCCGGACCGTCGGGCTTGTCAGCGGGCTCGGCAGGTTCGGACTTGCCGGAGTCCTGTCCGTCGGAGGGGGCGGATCCGGGCGAAGCCCAGCCCGGAGTGTCGTTCATCGTCGCTCCTTCACGGTGCCCGTCCGCGGTCGCGGCGGCCGGTTGGCAGCCATCGTGCCACGGCACGCCCTTGCGGTGACCGGGCAGCGTATGGGCTGCACACCTTCAATTGTCCGTCAGGTACGGGGCAGACTGGGCGGATGGCTGATCAGTACGCGCAATCCGGCGAGGACACACGGCCGACCGAGACCCCGATGAGCTCAGCGCGACCAGCGGACGCGAAGCCCCAGGCGATCCCCGTGATCCGCTGGGCCGAGCCGCCGGAGGGCCCCGTACTGGTCCTCCTCGACCAGACCAGGCTGCCCGGCGAGGAGACCGAGCTGGTGTGCACGGACGCGCCGGCCCTGGTCCAGGCGATCCGCACCCTGGCCGTCCGCGGGGCGCCGCTGCTGGGCATCGCCGGTGCGTACGGCGTCGCACTGGCCGCCGTACGCGGCTTCGACGTGGACGAGGCGGCGGGCGCGATCGCGGGGGCCCGCCCCACCGCGGTCAACCTCGGCCACGGCGTCCGCAGGGCCCTGACGGCATACCGCTCGGCGGTCGAGGGCGGGGCCGACCAGGAGCTCGCGGGCGCCGCGGCGCTCGCGGCGGCGCGGGCGCTGCACCGGGAGGACGCCGAGGCCAGCGCGAGGATGGCGGTGCACGGTCTGGCGCTGCTCGACGAGATGCTGCCCGGCGGCGGTCACCGCATCCTCACGCACTGCAACACGGGGGCGCTGGTCTCCGGCGGTGAGGGCACGGCGTTCGCGGTGGCCCTCGCCGCGCACCGCAAGGGGCACCTGCGCAGGCTGTGGGTGGACGAGACGCGGCCCTTGCTGCAGGGTTCGAGGCTGACCGCGTATGAGGCGGCGAGGGCCGGAATGGCGTACACCTTGCTTACGGACAACGCGGCGGGGTCGCTGTTCGCGGCGGGTGAGGTGGATGCCGTACTGATCGGCGCCGACCGCATCGCGGCCGACGGTTCGGTGGCCAACAAGGTGGGGAGCTATCCGCTCGCGGTGCTCGCCCGCTACCACCACGTTCCGTTCATCGTGGTGGCTCCGGTCACGACCGTGGACCCGGGCACCCCGGACGGAGCGTCCATCGAGGTGGAGCAGCGGGCGAGTCATGAAGTGACGGAGGTCACGGCGCCGTATGTGCCGATGGCCGGTTTTGAAGCGGGAGGCGGGATCGCGGTGGCACCTCTGGGGACCCAGGCGTACAACCCCGCGTTCGATGTGACACCACCGGAGTTGGTGACGGCGATCGTCACCGAGGAGGGTGTCGTGTCGCCCGTGACAGCAGGGGGCCTGGGCGAGCTGTGTGCCAGGTCACCCCAGGTATCGATGAGCTAATGGGATGATGTCAGGCATGAAGGGACGAGTCCTTGTCGTCGACGACGACACCGCACTGGCCGAGATGCTCGGGATTGTGCTGCGTGGAGAAGGTTTTGAGCCGTCGTTCGTAGCTGATGGCGACAAGGCGCTGGCCGCTTTCAGGGAGGCAAAGCCGGATCTTGTACTGCTGGATTTGATGTTGCCGGGCCGTGATGGCATCGAGGTGTGCCGCCTGATCAGGGCGGAGTCCGGGGTGCCGATCGTCATGCTCACGGCGAAGAGCGACACCGTGGACGTCGTGGTCGGGCTCGAGTCCGGCGCCGACGACTACATCGTGAAGCCCTTCAAGCCGAAGGAGCTGGTGGCCCGCATCAGGGCGCGGCTGCGGAGGTCCGAGGAGCCCGCGCCGGAGCAGCTGACCATAGGTGATCTGGTCATCGACGTGGCGGGGCACTCCGTGAAGCGTGAGGGGCAGTCGATCGCGCTGACGCCCCTGGAGTTCGACCTGCTGGTCGCGCTCGCCCGCAAGCCGTGGCAGGTGTTCACGCGTGAGGTGCTCCTGGAGCAGGTCTGGGGCTACCGCCACGCGGCCGACACCCGTCTGGTGAACGTGCACGTCCAGCGGCTGCGCTCGAAGGTCGAGAGGGACCCCGAGCGTCCGGAGATCGTGGTGACCGTCCGTGGTGTCGGTTACAAGGCCGGACCGAGCTGACGTGAGCCGGGACAGTTCCCCCGCACCGCCCGGAGCTCCGGGCGGCCGTTCGGGGCGGACTGGAGGGGCCCGGAGCGCGGGATCGGCGCGGCGCGGCTCGACGTTCGGGCGGCTGCTCGACGGCGGTCTGCTGTTGCAGGACGGGGTTCAGGGAAGCCCCGTCCTGAGGCTCTTCGTGCGCTGGGTGCGGCGTCCGCTGCTGCCCGCGCTGCGGCTGTGGCGGCGCAACATCCAGCTGAAGGTCGTCGTCACGACGCTGCTCATGTCGCTGGGTGTCGTGCTGATGCTCGGCTTCGCCGTCATGAGTTCGGTGAACAACGGCCTGCTCAAGGCCAAGGTGAAGGCTTCGCAGAGCCAGGCCGACGGCGGTTTCAGGGCCGCTCAGGACGAGGCGAACTCGGCCCGGCCGCGCTCCGGTCAGGACAGCGGCGGCGGCACGTCGGGCGGCGGGGCCGTGCCGCCCACGGCCATGTGGATGTCCGACCTGGTGGAGCAGCTCTCCAGCGGCGGTCAGAGCGCGTTCAACGTGGTGACGCTGAGCCCGACGTCCAAGGCCGATGGCGCCAGCGTGCGCGGGCCGCGTGCCTCCGGGGGCGTGGACCCGATCCAGAGCGTGCCCGAGTCGCTGCGCGACAGCGTCGACAAGGGCACCAGGGCGTACCAGAGCAATACGCGGATCGTCTTCAACGACGGTCGTGACGCACAGCCGGGCCTGGTCATCGGCAAGCGTCTTAACGACCTGAACGGCGATCCCTACCAGCTGTACTACCTCTTCCCGCTGACCCAGGAGGAGGAGTCGCTCGGCGTCGTCAGGACGACGCTCGCCACCGCGGGTCTGTTCGTCGTGGTGCTGCTCGGCGCCATCGCCTGGCTGGTGGTGCGCCAGGTCGTCACGCCGGTGCGGATGGCGGCGGGCATCGCCGAGCGGCTGTCCGCCGGGCGCCTTCAGGAGCGTATGAAGGTCACCGGAGAGGACGACATCGCGCGCCTCGGTGAGGCCTTCAACAAGATGGCGCAGAACCTCCAGCTGAAGATCCAGCAGCTGGAGGAGCTCTCGCGGATGCAGCGCCGGTTCGTCTCGGACGTCTCGCACGAGCTGCGTACGCCGCTGACGACCGTGCGGATGGCGGCCGACGTCATCCATGACGCGCGCGTGGACTTCGATCCGGTGACGGCGCGGTCGGCCGAGCTGCTCGCCGATCAGCTGGACCGGTTCGAGACGCTGCTCGCGGATCTGCTCGAGATCAGCAGGTTCGACGCGGGTGCGGCGGCCCTGGAGGCCGAGCCGATAGACCTGCGTGAGGTCGTACGACGGGTCGTGGGCGGCGCCGAGCCGCTCGCGGACCGCAAGGGGACGCACATAAGGATCGTCGGGGACCAGCAGCCCGTGGTCGCCGAGGCCGACGCGCGCCGGGTGGAGCGGGTCCTTCGCAACCTCGTGGTCAACGCCGTGGAGCACGGCGAGGGCCAGGACGTCGTGGTGCGGCTCGCGGTGGCGGGCGGCGCGGTCGCGATCGCGGTGCGGGACTACGGAGTGGGGCTCAAGCCCGGCGAGGCGACCCGGGTGTTCAGCCGCTTCTGGCGGGCCGACCCGGCACGCGCGCGTACCACCGGTGGTACGGGTCTCGGGCTCTCCATCGCCCTTGAGGACGCACGGCTGCACGGCGGCTGGCTCCAGGCGTGGGGCGAGCCGGGCGGCGGTTCGCAGTTCCGTCTGACGCTGCCGCGCACGGCGGACGAGGCGTTGCGGGGATCGCCGATACCCCTTGAGCCCGATGACTCGCGGCGCCACCGGGGACTGAACGAGGCGGGTCTGCCGCTCGCCGGCGCGAACAAGCTCGCCACGGTGCCGGTGCAGCCGTCGGGCGCGGAGCGGGTGCCGCCGCCGGTTCCGGCGAGGGCGCCGATCGCGCCGCGGCTGGCGCAGGCGGCTGCGGTGGACCCCACCGCGCTGCCGGGCAGTGGCGCGCGTGTGGTGCCGCGGCGGCCCATGGACGACGACATGCCGCGCGGCGATGAGCCCGAGGGCCCCGCGTCCCAGGGGGAGCGCGGCAGCGCGGCGGAGGCCGCGCCGGACGCGGATCGGGCCAGTGGGACGGAAACGGATCCCGCCAGGGAAGGGGAGGCCTCTCGTGGGCGCTGACCACGATCGCCGCGCGCACCGGCGTGCACTGCGGGCCGCTCTGCTGTTCGGCTCCTGCGGGGCGCTGCTCGCGGGCTGTGCCTCGATGCCCGACAGCGGCAACCTGAAGGCGGTCGACGCCTCCCAGCGGCCCGACTCGCAGTCGCAGGTCCGTGTCTATGCGATGCCGCCCGGTGAGGACGCGGGGCCCGAGGAGATCGTCGGGGGCTTCCTGGAGGCGCTGACCAGCGACGACCCGGAATTCGCGATGGCGCGCAAGTACCTGACCAAGGAAGCGTCCAAGAGCTGGCACCCGGATGCGCAGACCACGGTGCTCGAGAGCGGGCCCACCACGGGATCGGGCAGCGTCGGGAACAGCGAGACCGGCCTCTCCTTCCCGCTGACCGGGCGCAAGGTCGCCACGGTCGACGAGGAGCACGCCTACCAGCTCGACAACGACGCGTACGACCAGATCGTCCACCTCTCCCAGCAGGACGGGCCGAACGGCAAGGAGTGGCGGATCGACCGGGTGCCGCCGGGCGTCGTGCTCGGGCAGTCGGACTTCCAGCGGATCTACTGGTCCGTCAACAAGTACTACTTCGCGACGCGTTCGTCCGGAGCGGCCGGTGGCGGCCAGGAAGGGCTGGTCGCCGACCCCGTCTACATACGCCAGCGAATAGACCCCGTGACGGAGAGCGTCAAGGCCCTCCTCGACGGGCCCACCACGTGGCTCAAGCAGGTCGTGGGCACGCGCTTCCCGACGGGTACGCGGCTCAAGGCGGACACCGGGACGCTGGCACCCGACGACCAGGGCAAGCTGACGGTGCCGCTGAACGCGAAGGCCGATGCCATAGGCCAGGAGCGGTGCACGGAGATGGCCGCGCAGATGCTCTTCACGCTCCAGGACCTGACGTCGTCCGGCGTCGAGGAGGTGGAGCTGCAGCGCCGCAACGGTTCGCAGCTGTGCGTCCTGAGCAAGGATCGGGCCGAGTCCGTCACCGCGCGCCGCACCGCGGAGCGCCCCGGCTTCCAGTACCTCATCGACGACAAGCGGCGCCTCGTGCGGATGCCGGCCGGGGAACGCAAGGTCGATCCGCAGCCCGTGCAGGGGCGGCTGGGCAGTGGCGAGCAGCCGCTGCGGTCCGCCGCCGTGTCGCGGGACGAGGAGCGGGCGGCCGGGGTCTCGCTGGACGGGCGCTCGCTGTACATGGGGTCGCTGGTCTCCGAGGGCGCGCTCGGCAAGCCGGAGGTGCGCAGCAAGGCCAAGTCCGAGGAGGACGGGCTTTCCACGCCCAGTTGGGACGGCCGCGGCGACCTCTGGGTGGCCGACCGTGACCGGAAGCGGCCGCGGTTGCTCTGGCTGGAGCAGGGCGCGGGAGAGCCGCTGCCGGTCAAGATCCCCAACCTCGACGGGCGGATCGAGGCGGTGCGGGTGTCGGCCGACGGCGTACGGATCGCGCTGCTCGTGAAGAAGGACGGCAAGACGTCCCTGCGGATCGGCCGCGTCGAGCGGACCGGCACCAAGGGCGAGCAGCCGGAGATCTCCGTGGACGGACTGCGCCGGGCGGCGCCGCAGATGGAGGAGGTCACCGCCATGTCGTGGGCGGGCGGCAGCCGTCTCGTGGTGGTCGGGCGCGAGTCCGGCGGTGTGCAGCAGATGCGGTACGTCCAGTGCGACGGCTCGGTCCCCGCGGGCGCCACGCTGCCCGGTCTCACCGGCGTGAAGGAGATCGCGGCGTCCGAGGACGAGACGCGACCGCTGGTGGCGCACTCGGACGACGGGATCGTACGGCTGCCGACGGGTGCGCAGTGGCAGACGGTCGTCAAGGAAGGGACCGCGCCGGTCTACCCGGGGTGATGGCGCGAGAGGCGCAACGGCTCTCGGGTGCCGTGGAGTTGTCCACAGGGGCGGCTGTCCGCGGGCGGTGATGAGGGGGCGGTTGTCCACAGGGGTGGCAGGGGCGTGCGCGCCTTGGCACAGTGGTGGGCATGCCGGGGTGGTGGCAGGACCTGACCGATCTCGTGCTGCCGGCCGAGTGCGGGGGCTGTGGCAGACCTCGTACGGCGCTGTGCGCGCGGTGCCGCGAGGCCCTGTGCGGGCGGGCGCCGGGCCGGGTGAGCCCCGATCCGCGGCCGCCGGGGCTGCCGGTGGTGCATGCGGCGGCTCCCTACGAGGACGCGGTGCGGGCGCTGCTGCTCGCGCACAAGGAGCGGGGTGCGCTGGGTCTCGCGGGGCCGCTGGGCGCGGGTCTCGCGGGGGCCGTGTGGGCGGGGCTGCGGGGGGTACGCGGTGAGACTCAGGTGCTGCTCGTGCCCGTGCCGTCGGCTCGCGGGGCCGTGCGGGCGCGTGGGCACGATCCGGTGCGGCGGATCGCGCTGGCCGCCGCGGGAGAGCTGAGACGGGGCGGGACGCCGGCCCGGGTGCTCTGCGTGCTGCGTCAGCGGCGTGCCGTGGCGGACCAGTCGGGGCTCAACTCCCGGCAGCGGCAGGTGAATCTGCGGGGCGCCCTGGAGGTGACCGCGGGTGGCGGGCGGCTCATCGCCGGGGGTGGCCGGGTCGTGGTCGTCGACGACCTGATGACCACCGGCGCGTCCTTGGTGGAGGCGGCCCGCGCAATACGTGACGCACACACGGAAAGTGAAAAGCGAGCCGTGGTGGTAACAGCCCGTGAAATACCGTGCGAGAACACGATCACTGCCGCTGTTGTCGCGTCCTCGCCGGATTCTTTCGGAATAAACCGGAACTGACTGGGAACTTGCATCGTTGCAGGTAGTGAGAGTGCCAATGCACCTGAATGGAGGTACGCGGCGGTAGAGGGTGACGACATCCGTCCGGGCGAGATATGTTCGGTTGTGAGGAATGGCGAACGCCGTCCCTCGCATATCGGAATGCCGGTGCTGGGTTTTCTGCAATCACCCGGGCCGGTCGGGGTGGAGATCTTGTTCGCGGGGGAGGAGGAGGTGGAAGTCACCGAGTCCGAGGCTCCGGGAGTCACCGGGGCCTGGTGCAAAAGGGAGATGCTCCGCCGCCGAAGCGGAGCGATCCGGGAACGGAGTTCTGCGTGGACATCGTCGTCAAGGGCCGCAAGACCGAGGTAACCGAGCGGTTCCGCAAGCACGTGGCCGAGAAGCTGAACCTGGAGAAGATCCAGAAGCTCGACGGCAAGGTGATCAGCCTGGACGTCGAGGTGTCCAAGGAGGCCAACCCGCGTCAGGCCGACCGTTCCGACCGCGTGGAGATCACTCTCAGCGGGCGCGGACCCGTCATCCGCGCGGAGGCCTCGGCGACCGATCCGTACGCGGCGCTGGACCTGGCCACGGCCAAGCTCGACGCACGGCTGCGCAAGCAGCACGAGAAGCGCCACAACCGGCGCGGCAACGGCAGGCTCTCCGCCGCCGAGGTCGCCGAGCGGGTACCGGACGCGGCGACTCTCAACGGGGACGGCAGCGTCGCACGTGAGGAAGAGCCGGACGGCGTGCCCGTCAAGAGGATCGGCTCGCTTGAAGTGCAGGGCGAAGGCCCGCTCGTGGTCCGCGAGAAGACCCACGTGGCGGCCCCGATGTCGCTCGACCAGGCGCTCTACGAGATGGAACTCGTCGGGCACGACTTCTACTTGTTCGTCGACTCGGAGTCCAAGGAGCCGAGCGTCGTCTACCGGCGGCACGCCTACGACTACGGCGTCATCCGCCTCAACACCGACCCGATGGTCGCGCAGCCCGAGACGGGCGGCGGTGGCGGTGCGCTCGGCGGCTGACCCCGGGTCGGCCGAAAGCTGAGAGGGTGCCCCTGGAGCGCGTGTGCGCCCCCAGGGGCATCATCATGCGACCCCTGCGCGCACCGCGCGGCCGTCCGGGCATGAAATCATGGGCGGAGCCGGCCAACCGGTGCGCTGTCGCCTCGGGTTGGCGGCAGCCGACGCACTACGGGCCATGGCCTTCAGGGGGAGGAACGATGGCGGACAGCTTCGGACCGATGCGGGACCAGGATGCCGACCAGGGCATCGGCATCGGCACGGACGCGGGTGCCCCGCGCAAGGAGCCCATCCGGGTCCTTGTGGTGGACGATCACGCGCTTTTCCGCCGGGGCCTGGAGATCGTCCTCGCCGCCGAGGAGGACATCCAGGTGGTCGGCGAGGCGGGCGACGGGGCCGAGGCGGTGGACAAGGCCGCCGATCTGCTGCCGGACATCATCCTCATGGACGTACGCATGCCCAAGCGCGGCGGCATCGAGGCGTGCACCTCCATCAAGGAGGTCGCGCCGAGCGCCAAGATCATCATGCTGACGATCAGCGACGAGGAGGCCGACCTCTACGACGCGATCAAGGCGGGCGCCACGGGCTATCTCCTCAAGGAGATCTCCACGGACGAGGTGGCCACCGCCATTCGCGCGGTCGCCGACGGGCAGTCGCAGATCAGCCCGTCCATGGCGTCGAAGCTGCTCACCGAGTTCAAGTCGATGATCCAGCGCACCGACGAGCGCAGGCTGGTGCCCGCGCCGCGGCTGACCGACCGCGAGCTGGAAGTCCTGAAGCTGGTGGCGACGGGCATGAACAACCGCGACATCGCGAAAGAGCTGTTCATCTCCGAGAACACCGTGAAGAACCACGTGCGCAACATCCTGGAGAAGCTGCAGCTGCACTCCAGGATGGAGGCGGTCGTGTACGCGATGCGGGAGAAGATCCTCGAGATCAGGTGAGGGCGGTCAGGTGACGGCGGTCAGCTGAGGGCGCGGACCAGCTCGGCGGTCAGCTCGGGGCGGTTCATCCGCTCCACCCGTACGGAATCGCAGTTCACCCAGGACGCCGCTTCACGGAGCGCCTGGGCCACCGCGGGCACCGCCTTGGGGCTGTCCAGGGACACCTGCTTGGCGACCAGCGTGCTGCCCTCGCGGGCGGGATCCACGCGGCCGACCAGGTGGCCCCCGGCCAGGACCGGCATCGCGAAGTAGCCGTGGATCCGCTTGGGCTTGGGGACGTACGCCTCCAGGCGGTGGGTGAAGCCGAAGATCCGCTCCGTGCGGGCCCGCTCCCAGATCAGGGAGTCGAAGGGCGAGAGGAGCGTCGTGCGGTGGCGGCCGCGCGGGGCGCTCTCCAGGGCCGCGGGGTCGGCCCAGGCGGGCTTGTCCCAGCCCTCCACCGTCACCGGGACCAGCCCCGAGTCCGCCACCACCGCGTCGAACTGCTCGCCCTTGAGGCGGTGGTAGTCCGCGATGTCCGCGCGCGTGCCGACGCCCAGCGACTGGGCGGCGAGGCGGACCAGGCGGCGCAGGCACTCCGCGTCGTCCAGGTCGTCATGGAGCAGCGTGCCGGGGATGGCGCGCTCCGCGAGGTCGTACACCCGCTTCCAGCTGCGGCGCTCGGTGCAGACCACCTCGCCGTACATCAGCGCGCGCTCGACGGCGACCTTCGCGTCCGACCAGTCCCACCACTCGCCCTTGTTCTTCGCGCCGCCCAACTCCGTCGCGGTGAGGGGGCCTTCGGCGGTGAGCTGCTTGATGACCGTGTCGTACGCCCCGTCGGGCAGGTCGTGGTGCCAGTGCGGGCGGGTGCGGTACGCGCGGCGGCGGAAGGCGAAGTGCGGCCACTCCTCGATGGGCAGGATGCACGCGGCGTGCGACCAGTACTCGAAGGCGTGCGGCCGGGCCGGTCCCGCGCCGGACGATGCCCCGTCCCAGTACGCCGCCTCGATCCTGTCGCGGCCGACCGCTCCGAGGCGGGCGTACGGAATGAGCTCGTGGGAGCGGGCCAGGACCGAGATCGTGTCGAGCTGGACCGCGCCCAGATGCCGCAGCACGCCCCGCACACCGGACCTGCGGTCCGGGGCGCCCAGGAACCCCTGGGCGCGCAGCGCGATGCGGCGGGCCTCGTCGGCGGAGAGGGCGGTGGCGTGGCGCGGCAGGCTCGTCATGCCGGAAACGATAGGCGGCGGCACTGACAACGCCTGTGGCCGGTGCGAACGGCTCCGGGGGCCGGGGCGGGGCTCAGTCCCTGGCCGGCAGATACGGCAGGCCCGAGGCCATGCCGAGGTCGCCGGGGAGCAGCGCGCCGACCCAGCAGTCACGGAGCGTGGCCTTGTTCAGGAGGGCGCCGCGCAGGGTGCCCTCCACGGTGAACCCCGTCTTCTCGACCACCGCGCGCGATCCCGTGTTGCCGACCTCGGCGCGCCACTCCAGGCGGGTGCAGCCCAGGTCGGTGAAGGCCCACCCGGCCAGGGCGAGGACGACCTCCGTCATGTAGCCGTTGCCCCGGTGCTCCTTCGCCGTCCAGAAGCCGATCTCCCAGGCGCCCGAGCGCGGGTGGTGCAGGCTGGCGGCGGCGATCAGGGGGCCGCCGCCCCGGGGGCGTACGGCGAAGGTGTACTCCGTGTCGTAGCGCCACCCGTCCGGCACCATGCGGGTGATGAAGCCCTCCGCATCCGTGCGCGCGTACGGCGAGGGGATCGTGGTCCAGCGCTGGATGTCGGGGTCCTGGCAGGCCGCGTACGTCTCGTCGGTGTCGGCGGGCGTGAACGTGCGCAGGATCAGGCGTTCGGTGGTGAGGGTGACGGGCTCCATCCGGTGATTCTGCGGGGGTGAGGGAACTGAGGCCAGTGCTTTTGGCCGACCTTTCACCCGCATTTCGCCGAGCGCTGATCGGCACAACCCGGCACCTTCCAGGCCCCCCGTCCGTTGACGTATCGGCAGACCTCCCGGCGCGGCCCGCTCCTCGCTTACGATGGCCGTTGCCCTATGAGTAAACCGACCATGCCAGGCCCGACCGGCAAGGAGACCAACCCTCGTGTCCGTCCTCTCGAAGATCATGCGTGCAGGCGAAGGCAAGATCCTGCGCAAGCTGCACCGCATCGCGGACCAGGTCAACTCCATCGAAGAGGACTTCGTCAGCCTCTCCGACGCCGAGCTGCGCGCGCTGACCGAGGAGTACAAGGAGCGTTACGCCGACGGCGAGACCCTTGACGACCTCCTCCCCGAAGCCTTTGCCACGGTGCGCGAGGCCGCCAAGCGCGTCCTCGGCCAGCGGCACTACGACGTCCAGATGATGGGCGGCGCCGCGCTGCACCTCGGCTATGTGGCCGAGATGAAGACCGGTGAGGGCAAGACGCTCGTCGGCACCCTCCCCGCATACCTCAACGCCCTCTCGGGCAAGGGCGTGCACCTGATCACGGTCAACGACTATCTGGCCGAGCGCGACTCCGAGATGATGGGCCGCGTCCACAAGTTCCTGGGCCTGCGTGTCGGCTGCATCATCGCCAACATGACGCCGGCCCAGCGTCGCGAGCAGTACGCCTGCGACATCACGTACGGCACGAACAACGAATTCGGCTTCGACTACCTGCGCGACAACATGGCGTGGTCGAAGGACGAACTGGTGCAGCGCGGCCACAACTTCGCGATCGTCGACGAGGTCGACTCGATCCTGGTGGACGAGGCCCGTACGCCGCTGATCATCTCCGGCCCCGCCGACCAGGCCACCAAGTGGTACGGCGACTTCGCCAAGTTGGTCACCCGCCTCACCAAGGGCGAGGCCGGCAACACCCTCAAGGGCATCGAGGAGACCGGGGACTACGAGGTCGACGAGAAGAAGCGCACCGTCGCCATCCACGAGTCCGGTGTCTCCAAGGTCGAGGACTGGCTGGGCATCGACAACCTGTACGAGTCGGTGAACACCCCGCTCGTGGGTTACCTCAACAACGCCATCAAGTCCAAGGAACTCTTCAAGAAGGACAAGGACTACGTCGTCATCGACGGCGAAGTCATGATCGTCGACGAGCACACCGGCCGTATCCTCGCCGGCCGCCGCTACAACGAGGGCATGCACCAGGCGATCGAGGCGAAGGAAGGGGTGGACATCAAGGACGAGAACCAGACCCTCGCCACCATCACCCTTCAGAACTTCTTCCGCCTCTACAAGCGCCACGACCACGAGGACAAGGAAGTCTCCGGTCTCTGCGGCATGACCGGTACGGCCATGACCGAGGCCGCCGAGTTCCACCAGATCTACAAGCTGGGCGTCGTGCCGATCCCGACGAACCGCCCCATGGTCCGCGCCGACCAGTCGGACCTGATCTACCGCACCGAGGTCGCCAAGTTCGCCGCGGTCGTCGACGACATCGCCGAGAAGCACGACCGGGGCCAGCCGATCCTCGTCGGCACGACCTCCGTGGAGAAGTCGGAGTACCTCTCCCAGCAGCTCTCCAAGCGCGGCGTCCAGCACGAAGTGCTGAACGCGAAGCAGCACGACCGTGAGGCGCCGATCATCGCCCAGGCCGGCCGCAAGGGCGCCGTCACCGTCGCCACGAACATGGCCGGACGAGGCACCGACATCAAGCTCGGCGGCAACCCCGACGACCTCGCGGAGGCGGAGCTGCGCCAGCGCGGCCTCGACCCCGTCGAGCACGTCGAGGAGTGGGCGGCCGCGCTGCCCGCCGCCCTGGAGAAGGCCGAGCGCGCCGTGAAGACGGAGTTCGAGGAGGTCAAGGACCTGGGTGGTCTGTACGTCCTTGGCACCGAGCGCCACGAGTCGCGCCGTATCGACAACCAGCTGCGCGGTCGTTCCGGCCGTCAGGGCGACCCGGGCGAGTCCCGGTTCTACCTGTCGCTCGGCGACGACCTGATGCGTCTGTTCAAGGCGCAGATGGTCGAGCGCGTGATGGCCATGGCGAACGTCCCGGACGACGTGCCGATCGAGAACAAGATGGTGACGCGCGCGATCGCGTCCGCCCAGTCGCAGGTCGAGCAGCAGAACTTCGAGACGCGTAAGAACGTCCTGAAGTACGACGAGGTCCTCAACCGCCAGCGCGAGGTCATCTACGGCGAGCGTCGCCGCGTCCTGGAGGGCGAGAACCTCCAGGACCAGGTCACGCACTTCATGGACGACACGATCGACGCGTACATCGCGGCGGAGACCGCCGAGGGCTTCGCCGAGGAGTGGGACCTGGACCGGCTGTGGGGCGCCTTCAAGCAGCTCTACCCGGTGAGGGTCACCGTCGATGAGCTGGAGGAGGACGCGGGCGACCGCGCGGGGCTGACCGCCGAGTTCATCTCCGAGTCCATCAAGGACGACATCCACCAGCAGTACGAGACGCGTGAGGAGTCGCTCGGCTCCGAGATCATGCGTGAGCTGGAGCGGCGCGTGGTCCTCTCGGTGCTCGACCGCAAGTGGCGCGAGCACCTCTACGAGATGGACTACCTCCAGGAGGGCATCGGCCTGCGCGCCATGGCGCAGAAGGACCCGCTGGTCGAGTACCAGCGCGAGGGCTTCGACATGTTCAACGCCATGATGGACGGCATCAAGGAAGAGTCCGTCGGCTACCTGTTCAACCTGGAGGTCCAGGTCGAGCAGCAGGTCGAGGAGGTTCCGGTGTCGGACGCGGCCGAGGCCGGGACGTCGCTGGACAAGAAGGACGCCGTTCCCGCCGGTGGCGGCCGTCCCGAGATCCGCGCCAAGGGGCTCGACGCCCCGCAGCGGCCCGACCGTCTCCACTTCCAGGCGCCGAACGCCGAGGGCGGGGTCGACGAGGGGGACTTCGAGACCGAGGACGCGGGCCTGCGGTCCGAGTCGGACGGGATGACCCGCGCGGAGCGCCGCAAGGCCCAGAAGGGCGGGCGTCGCCGCAAGAAGTAGTGGCGTGACGCCGTAAGCAGTACTGCTGGGGGCCGGGCACCGTGAGGTGCTCGGCCCCCTTCGCGTTGGCCCCTTCGCGTTGCCCCCCCCTCGCGTTCTTCAGGGGGCCGGGCTGCCCACCTCCACGGCCGTGCAGCGCCACCGCTGGTCCGCGCCCAGGTGCAGGCGGAAGGCCAGCGCCCTGAGGGCGGCGGGGCCGGTGCCGATCCTCGCGAAGACCTCGTAGACCCCGGGGCGTGGTTCGTAGTGGCCGATGCGGTGGACGGTGGGGCGGCGGCCGTTCACGGTCAGCGGGGCGAGTTCGGCGAGGCGGGTCAGGTCGTCGAAGGCGGTGTGGGCGATGTGGCGGGCCGCCCAGTGGACCGGCTTCTGGCCGCTGAGCACCAGGAGCAGCCGTTCGGCGAAGAGCTCGGTGGGGTGCGGTGGGGGCTGCGGCGGGGTCCTGAGCGGGCGTGGCGCCGTGCGCGCCGCCGTGGGGCGGCGGGGGTCCGTGCGGCCCGGTGGGCGGGTGGTCCCCGGGCGGGAGCGGGGCCTGGTCATTACCTTCTGCATGCCGATCGCCTCCGGCTTCGCTGTCCCGGCTCGTGGGGTGCGGGGGAGCACCTGGAATACCGGGGAGTAACTTCCGTTGGAGATCTTGTACGGGGGCGGAGGCGGGGGTCGCAAGAGCGGGCCGGTGGCGGGGGCGGGGGCCCGGGAGTCACCTATCAGGGTGACGGGGGATGCGTCGTCCCTTGGGGGCGTTGGGGTGGGGTGGGTGAAGGGCGGGGGTGCGGGCTGACGTGGGGGGTGGGCACGGGGCGCAGCTCGAAGGGGGACTCCCGCGCGTATTCTGGGGGCTCTTCCGTGCCCTTCCGATTCTGTGCCTTCCGACTGAGAAAGCGGGCCGTCATGCGCGTCTACGTTCCCCTGACCCTGAGCCGTCTCGCCGAGGCGTACAAGGCGGGCGAGCTGGGGCCGGAGCCGCTGACCGCCTATGCCGTGACGCCCGCCCTGCGCGAGTGGTACGTCTCGGACGACATCGAGGAGCTGGAGTACGCCGCCCTGAACCGGGCCGGGCTCGCCTCGCTGCGGCTGATCGCCGGTGACCCGGGGGCGGCCCGGCGCCGGGTCGTGCTGGCCGCGGACGTGCCCGACGCGGCGCTGGAGGCGGAGCCGGAGCAGGAGGTGTCGGGGCTCGGGCAGGTGCGGATCGCCGGGGTGCTGGGGCTGAAGAAGGTCGCGGCCGTGCACGTGGACGCGGTGGACGCGGAGCGGGACGTCGCCGCGGCGGCGGAGGTTCTGGGGGCCGCGGACCAGGGGGACGGCGACGCGCGGTTCACCGTGGACGGGGTCGAGGACCATGAGCTGCTGTGGTTCGCGACACAGGAGATTCCCGGGCTGCTCGGCTGAGGGCTCTTTCGCTGTCGGTGGGCGCGGGTACCGTTTCCTCATGGGGAAGCAGCTGCGCGGGGCGCACATCGTGTGGGACTGGAACGGGACACTTCTGCATGACATTCATGCGGTGATCGAGTCGACGAACGCCTCGTTCGCGGAGCTCGGGCTGGATCCGATCACCCTGGAGCGGTATCGCGACCTGTACTGCGTGCCCATCCCGCTGTTCTACGAGCGGCTGATGGGGCGGCTGCCCACGGACGCCGAGTGGCAGGTCATGGACACCGTGTTCCACAAGCACTACTGGGCCCGCGCCGAGACGTGCGGCCTCGCCGACGGCGCCGCCGAGCTGCTCGCCGAGCGGCGGGCGGCCGGGCGTACGCAGTCGTTGCTCTCGCTCGCGCCGCACGAGCACCTCGTGCCGATCGTGCGGCGGCACGGGATCGAGGAGCACTTCGTGCGCATCGACGGGCGCATGGACACCTCGCACGCCGGAAAGGCCGAGCGGATGGTGCGCCACCTCGCGGCCCTCGAGGGTGTCGCGGCGGCCGAGCGTGTCGTCGTCATCGGGGACGCCGTCGACGACGCCGTGGCCGCGGCGCACGTGGGGGCGCGGGCCGTGCTCTACACCGGCGGGTCGCACAGCAGGGCCAGCCTGGAGGCCGTCGGGGTGGAGGTTCCCGTGGTCGACAGCCTCGCCGAGGCCGTGGAGGTGGCCGAGCGGCTTGCCGCCTAGGTCACCGGCGCCTTGGCCCGCAGCACCGTCAGGAACTCCCTCATCCAGCCCGAGTGGTCCGGCCAGGCGCGGGACGAGACCAGCGTTCCGTCGACCACCACCTCCGCGTCCTTGAACGTCGCGCCCGCCGTCTGCATGTCCAGCTCCAGGGCCGGATACGCCGTGACCGTGCGCCCGCTCAGGCCGCCGATCGCCGCCGTCAGGAGCGGGCCGTGGCAGATCTGGGCCACCGGCTTGTCCGCGTCGAAGAAGGACTTGAGGATCTTGCGGAGCTCCGGGTCGTTGCGCAGATACTCCGGGGCCCGGCCGCCCGGAATCACCAGAGCGGCGTACTGACCGGGATCGACTTCGGAGAAGGCGAGGTCGGCGGGCCACGTGTAGCCCGGCTTCTCCGTGTAGGTGTCGAAGCCCGGCTCGAAGTCGTGCACCACGAACCGCAGCGTCTTGCGGGCAGGGGCGGCGATGTGGACGTCGTACCCCTCCTCGCGCAGCCGCTGGAAGGGGTAGAGGACCTCGAGCGACTCCGCAGCGTCGCCGGTCACTATCAGGATCTTGGCTACCATCGGTGCTCGCTCCCCAATCGTGGGCGGACCGCCGTCCGTGGACCGGGCCCGTCCGTCGCGCGCTGACCGTCCGTCCCGCTCAACGTGCATCCGCCCGTCCGGTTTGCCAAGAGGGCCCACCGGTCTGTGGAGGGGGCTCATCGCCGACAGATGGCGCGAAAGTCTCTGTGCAGAGTGTCAAAGTTCCACCCCTGCTTTTGTACACATACGGCTCATGACGACTCCCGGGTGGAGGGCGATAGCCTTGACCCGTGATCAGCGCGATATCCCGCGGGGGCGTGTACGCCCCCGCCCTGCGCCCGGGGAACACGGAGGACATCCGTGCCCGGGGCGTCGCTGACGCTTCTTCGCGGTGCGGCCAGCTCACTATCCCCAGCCATCGGTCAGCGAAACCGCTGAAAATGGCGGATAACCGCCCGCTCATCATTCACCGCGGCATAACGTCGACTTCGACCGGAGACCCCGCGTCGTGGCGTTACGTCGGATCACTTCCTTCTACGTCACGCAACGGCGCGCGACAGGAGTCAGAGGACAATGCAGACCAAGCTGGACGAAGCCAAAGCCGAGCTGCTCACACGGGCGGCCCGGGTAGCTGAGAACAGCCCGGTGGGGGGGCGCCTACCGAACGGGGCACCCACCGGGTCGAAGGGCGAGGAGGCCACACCCGACCAGGACACGGCCCTCACGTTCCTCCAGCGCTACTACCTGCACACCGCGCCAGAAGACCTGGCAGACCGCGACCCGGTCGACGTCTTCGGAGCAGCGTTCTCCCACTTCCGGCTGGCCGAGAACCGCCCGCAGGGCACGGCCAACGTCCGGGTGCACACACCGAGCGTCGAGGAGAACGGCTGGACGTGCAGCCACTCCGTCGTCGAGGTGGTCACCGACGACATGCCCTTCCTGGTCGACTCGGTCACCAATGAGCTCTCGCGGCAGGGGCGCGGCATCCATGTCGTCATCCACCCCCAGGTCGTCGTACGCCGTGACCTGACCGGCAAGCTGCTCGAAATCCTCACCGATCCCGGCACCGAGCGTCCGCACGACGCGGTCACCGAGTCCTGGATCCACGTCGAGATGGACCGCGAGACCGACCGCGCGGACCTGAAGCAGATCAGCGCCGATCTGCTCCGGATCCTCTCCGACGTACGCGAGACCGTCGAGGACTGGGAGAAGATGCGCGACGCCGCGCTGCGCATCGCCGACGAGCTGCCCACCGAGCCGACCGCGAACGACCTCGTCGACCAAGAGGTCGACGAGGCGCGCGAGCTCCTGCGCTGGCTCGCCGACAACCACTTCACCTTCCTCGGCTTCCGTGAGTACGACCTGACGGAAGACGACTCGCTCACCGCGGTGCCCGGCACCGGCCTCGGCATCCTGCGCGCCGACCCGCAGCACGACGGGGAGGAGGACCATCCGGTCAGCCCCTCCTTCAGCCGGCTGCCCGCCGACGCGCGCGCCAAGGCCCGCGAGCACAAGCTGCTCGTCCTGACCAAGGCCAACAGCCGCGCCACCGTCCACCGGCCCAGCTACCTCGACTACGTCGGCGTGAAGAAGTTCGACGCCGAGGGCAACGTCGTCGGCGAGCGGCGCTTCCTCGGGCTCTTCTCGTCCGCCGCGTACACCGAGTCCGTGCGCCGCGTGCCGGTCATCCGCCGCAAGGTCCAGGAAGTCCTCAAGGGCGCGGGCTTCTCGCCCAACAGCCACGACGGCCGCGACCTGCTCCAGATCCTGGAGACCTACCCGCGCGACGAGCTCTTCCAGACCCCGCCCGACGAGCTGCGCTCCATCGTCACGTCCGTGCTCTACCTCCAGGAGCGCCGCAGGCTGCGGCTCTACCTGCGCAAGGACGAGTACGGCCGCTACTACTCGGCCCTCGTCTACCTGCCGCGCGACCGCTACACCACCGGCGTCCGGCTGCGGATCATCGACATCCTCAAGGAGGAGCTCGGCGGCGACAGCGTCGACTTCACCGCCTGGAACACGGAGTCGATCCTCTCCCGGCTGCACTTCGTGGTCCGCGTCGCGCCGGGCGGCGGGCTCCCGCAGCTCACCGACGCCGACACCGACCGCATCGAGGCGCGGCTCGTCGAGGCCGCCCGCTCCTGGGCCGACGGCTTCGGCGAGGCGCTGACCGCCGAGTGCGGCGAGGAGCGCGCCGCCGAGCTGCTCCGCCGCTACTCGGGCGCCTTCCCCGAGGGCTACAAGGCGGACCACACGCCGCGCGCCGCCGTCGCCGACCTCCAGCACCTGGAGCAGCTCAAGCACGGGCGCGAGGACTTCGCGCTCAGCCTGTACGAGCCGGTGGGCGCCGCTCCCGGCGAGCGCCGCTTCAAGATCTACCGCTCCGGCGGCCAGGTCTCGCTCTCCGCCGTCCTGCCGGTGCTCCAGCGCCTGGGCGTCGAAGTCACCGACGAGCGGCCCTACGAGCTGCGCTGCACGGACCGTACGAACGCGTGGATCTACGACTTCGGGCTGCGCATGCCCAAGTCGCAGAACGGCAACGGCGACTATCTCGGCGACGACGGCCGCGAGCGCTTCCAGGAGGCCTTCTCCGCCGCCTGGACGGGCGAGGCCGAGGTCGACGGCTTCAACTCCCTCGTCCTGCGGGCCGGGCTCAACTGGCGCCAGGCGATGGTCCTTCGGGCCTACGCCAAGTACCTGCGCCAGGCGGGCTCCACCTTCAGCCAGGACTACATGGAGGACACCCTCCTCAACAACGTCCACACCACCCGGCTGCTCGTCTCGCTCTTCGAGGCGCGGATGTCCCCGGACCGCCAGCGCGCCGGGACCGAGCTGACCGACGGCCTCCTCGAAGAGCTGGACGGCGCGCTCGACCAGGTCGCGTCGCTCGACGAGGACCGCATCCTGCGGGCCTTCCTCACCCTCATCAAGGCGACCCTGCGCACGAACTTCTTCCAGGAGGCGGAGGGCGGCAGGCCGCACAACTACGTCTCCATGAAGTTCGACCCGCAGGCCATTCCCGACCTCCCCGCGCCGCGTCCCGCCTTCGAGATCTGGGTGTACTCGCCGCGCGTCGAGGGCGTGCACCTGCGCTTCGGCAAGGTCGCCCGCGGTGGCCTTCGCTGGTCCGACCGGCGTGAGGACTTCCGTACCGAGATCCTCGGTCTGGTCAAGGCGCAGATGGTGAAGAACACCGTCATCGTGCCGGTCGGCGCCAAGGGCGGCTTCGTCGCCAAGCAGCTGCCCGACCCGTCCGTGGACCGCGACGCGTGGCTGGCCGAGGGCGTGGCCTGCTACAAGACGTTCATCTCGGCGCTGCTCGACATCACCGACAACCTGGTCGCGGGCGAGGTCGTGCCGCCGGCCGACGTCGTGCGCCACGACGAGGACGACACGTACCTCGTGGTCGCGGCCGACAAGGGCACGGCGACGTTCTCCGACATCGCGAACGAGGTCGCCCAGTCCTACAACTTCTGGCTCGGTGACGCCTTCGCCTCCGGCGGTTCCGCCGGTTACGACCACAAGGGCATGGGCATCACCGCCCGCGGTGCCTGGGAGTCCGTCAAGCGGCACTTCCGGGAGCTGGGCACCGACACCCAGACCGAGGACTTCACGGTCGTCGGCGTCGGCGACATGTCCGGTGACGTGTTCGGCAACGGCATGCTGCTCTCCGAGCACATCCGCCTGGTGGCCGCCTTCGACCACCGGCACATCGTCATCGACCCCAGGCCGGACGCCGCCACCTCGTACGCCGAGCGGCGCCGCCTCTTCGAGCTGCCGCGCAGCTCCTGGGCGGACTACGACAAGGAGCTGCTCTCCAACGGCGGCGGGATCTTCCCGCGCAGCGCCAAGGCGATCCAGCTGAACGCCCACATCCGCGAGGCCCTCGGCATCGAGACGGGCGTCTCCAAGATGACCCCGGCCGACCTGATGAAGGCGATCCTCCAGGCGCCGGTCGACCTGCTGTGGAACGGCGGCATCGGTACGTACGTGAAGTCGTCCGCCGAGTCGAACAGCGACGTCGGCGACAAGGCGAACGACGCCATCCGCGTCAACGGCGCCGACCTGCGCGTCAAGGTCGTCGGCGAGGGCGGCAACCTCGGTCTGACCCAGCTGGGCCGCATCGAGTTCGCGCGCGCCGGTGGCCACATCAACACCGACGCCATCGACAACAGCGCGGGCGTGGACACCTCCGACCACGAGGTGAACATCAAGATCCTGCTCAACGCGGTCGTCGCCAACGGCGACATGACCGTCAAGCAGCGCAACAAGTTCCTCGCCGCGATGACGGACGAGGTCGGGACCCTGGTCCTGCGCAACAACTACGCGCAGAACACCGCGCTGTCGAACGCGGTCGCCCAGTCCCCGTCCCTGCTCCACGCCCACCAGCGCTTCATGCGCCGCCTGGGCCGCGACGGCCACCTGAACCGGGAGCTGGAGTTCCTGCCGACCGACCGGCAGATCCGTGAGCTCCTGAACTCCGGGCGCGGGCTCAGCCAGCCCGAGCTCGCCGTGCTCCTCGCGTACACGAAGATCACGGCGGCCGACGAGCTGATCCAGACCACGCTCCCGGACGACGACTACCTGCGCGGGCTGCTGCACGCGTACTTCCCCCAGGCCCTGCGGGAGAAGTTCCCCGAGCAGGTCGACGGGCACGCGCTGCGCCGCGAGATCATCACCACGGTCCTGGTCAACGACACGGTGAACACGGGTGGTTCGACCTTCCTGCACCGTCTGCGCGAGGAGACGGGAGCCTCGCTGGAGGAGATCGTGCGGGCGCAGCTCGCGGCCCGTGAGATCTTCGGTCTGAGCAAGGTCTGGGACGTGGTCGAGGCCCTCGACAACGTGGTGGCGGCCGACGTCCAGACGCGCGTGCGGCTGCACTCGCGCCGCCTGGTCGAGCGCGGCACGCGCTGGCTGCTCAACAACCGGCCGCAGCCGCTCCAGCTCGCCGAGACCATCGACTTCTTCCGTGAGGGCGTCGCCGAGGTCTGGGTCGAGCTGCCGAAGCTGCTGCGCGGCTCCGACCAGGAGTGGTACCAGAGCATCCGCGACGAGCTGACGGGCGTGGGCGTCCCCGACGAACTCGCCCAGCGCGTCGCCGGGTTCTCCTCGGCCTTCCCGGCGCTCGACATCGTGGCGATCGCCGACCGCATGGACAAGGAGCCGATGGCCGTCGCCGAGGTCTACTACGACCTCGCGGACCGGCTGCGGATCACCCAGCTCATGGACCGCATCATCGAGCTGCCGCGGGCCGACCGCTGGCAGTCGATGGCGCGTGCGTCGATCCGCGAGGACCTGTACGCGGCGCATGCCGCCCTGACGGCCGACGTGCTCGCCGCCGGGAACGGCGAGGACACTCCCGAGCAGCGCTTCAAGGCCTGGGAGGAGAAGAACGCGGCGATCCTGAGCCGGTCGCGGTCGACCCTGGACGAGATCCAGAGCTCGGACGCGTTCGACCTGGCGAACCTGTCGGTCGCCATGCGGACGATGAGGACGCTGCTGCGCACGCACTCGTAGTCCCTCGGCATCTGACGTACGTCGATGGGGGCGCCCCGGGCCTGACGGCTCGGGGCGCCCCTTTCGCGTATCCGGACTAGGCCGAACACACCCCCCTGAAGAGCGCCAATCGGGCATTAGCGATAATTAGTAGGATGAGCTGGCATCTGACTGGAGGGACGCATGGGAGCGATAGGTGAGCGGGGGACGCCGGAGGCGAGACCCGATGTGTCCGTAGTGGTGATCGTCTACAACGACGCCGAGCGGCTGCCGACCGCCGTCAGGTCGGTGCTCGACCAGACGCTGCACGGAGTCGAGGTCGTCATCGTCGACGACTGCAGCACGGACGACTCGTACGAGACGGCGCAGCTCCTCGCCGCCGAGCACCCCGAACGGGTGCGGGCCTACCAGCTGCCGGAGAACAGCGGCGCGGGCGGCGAACCCCGCAACGTGGGCATCGGACACACCGTCGGCCGCCACGTCATGTTCCTCGACAGCGACGACGTCCTGGAGCGCAACGCCTGCCGCAACCTCCTCGAAGCCGCCGAGCGCGACGGCTCCGACATCGTCTCCGGGCTCTGTGTACGGCTGTCCATGGACACCCGCAACAAGAAGCGCGACCAGTGGTACCCCTGGCTCTACGCCACCACCCGCACCCTGGACTCCGTCACCGAGCTGCCCGACCTGTTCGTCTGGGACACCCTCTCCACGAACAAGCTCTACCGCCGTGACTTCCTCGTCGAGAACGCCCTGCGCTTCCCCAAGGGCATGTTCTACGAGGACCTGATGTTCATCGCCGAGGCCTACCTCGCCGCCGGGCGCATCACCCTCATCCCCAACCAGGTCTACTTCTGGCACGTCCACGAGCGCGCCGCCGACGCCGCGAAGTCCGTGACCAACCGCCGTCACGAGATGACCAACTTCCAGCACCGCCTCGAAATCCACCAGCGGATCGACGCGCTGCTCGCCGAGCGCGGCCTCGACGAGCTGCGGCTCGCCAAGGACGTCAAGTTCCTCAAGCACGACCTGGTGCTCCACCTGCGCGACCTGCCGTTCCGCGACGACGCCTACCGGCAGGAGTTCGCGGACCTCGCCCGCGGCTATCTGGCCGGGCTCGACCGCGCCGCGTACGGCGAGGTACAGCCCATTCAGGCCATCTGCGGCTACCTCCTTGAGCAGGGCGACTGGGAGAACCTGCTGCCGGCCGTCGACACCCTCACCAACCGCGACAAGATCTCCTCGCCGCTGGCCGAGCGGGACGGCCGCGTGTACTGGTGCGCCGAGCACCTCGACGACCCGTTCGGCCGCCAGGTCCTGGACGTCACCGCGCTCGGCTATCACAGCAAGCGCTTCGACCAGATGTTCCTGCGCAACGTCCTGACGGAGTACGAGGAGCAGGCGGGGACCGTCCGCATGGCGGGCCGCATCACCAACCCGCTCGGCGTCGTCACCCCGGACGCCGTGCTCACCGCCGAGCTGGAGTTCAGTGCGCGCCGCCGCAGCCTCCAGTCGTTCCGCTTCCCGGTCTCCGCCGTGCGCTACGACGGCGAGGACATCGTCTGGGAAGCCTCCGCCGACCTCGCGCGAAGGCTGCGGCCGCTGGGGATCGTCGACGCGGTGTGGGACGTACGCCTCCATCTCACCGCCGACGGCGTGCGCACCAGGACGCGGCTCACCGCCTGCACTCCCGGGCTCGCCAAGGGGCTGCTTCCGGTGCGGCCGAGGCTGACCCGGCTCGTCGCCGACCATCTGGCGCCCGAGGTCTCGCAGCGCGGGCACCTCGCGTTCCGCCTCATCACGCGGGACGCGGCGGGCGGGCGGATCCAGGGCCTGGTGGCGCGCGGCACGCAGGGTGTGCCGGGGCGGCTCGCCAAGTCCGGCTTCCGCAGGGCGAAGAAGCTGCGGGGGGACCTCACCTCCGGGCAGAGCAAGCTGCGCGTGTACGACGAGGTGTTCAGCCGCCTTCCGGTGAAGAAGGGCACGGTCGTCTTCGAGAGCCACCTGGGCAAGCAGTACAGCGACAGCCCCCGGGCGATCTACGAGGAGATGCGGCGCCAGGGGCTCGACTTCGACGCCGTGTGGTCCTACGCCGGGAGCCCCGAGGGCTTCCCCGAGGACGCGACGCTGGTGCGGCGCTGGTCGCTGCCCTACCTGAGGGCGCTCGCGCAGGCCGAGTTCTGGGTCGACAACCAGAGCTACCCGCTCAAGCTCACCAAGCGCCCCGAGACCACGTACATCCAGACCTGGCACGGCTCGGCGCTCAAGCGCATGGGCTTCGACGAGCCCGCCTGGAAGCTGCGCGGCACGTCCCGGCAGGACGAGCAGCAGCGGGTGCTCGACCGCTTCGACCGCTTCCTGATCCGCTCCGAGCACGATGTGCGCACCCTGGCCAAGGCCCTGCGCCTGAAGGAGAAGGTGCTGCTGCGGGTCGGCTATCCGCGCAACGACGCGCTGGTGCGCTCCAAGCGGGCCGAGGATACGAGCGGTGTACGCGAACGCGGGCCGCTGGCAGCGGAGTTGGGCATCCCCGAGGACAAGCGGGTGCTGCTGTACGCGCCGACCTTCCGCCGGCACGGCGGACGGCACGGACGCTTTGAACTGCCCTTCGACGTCGAGCGGTTCGCCGAGGAGTTCGGCGACCGGTACGTACTGCTCGTGCGCTCGCACTACCTCAACCACGTGGTGCTTCCGCCGTCCGTGCGCGGCCGCGTCATCGACGTCTCCGCACACCACGACGTCACCCCGCTCTACCAGCTCGCCGACGCGATGATCACCGACTACTCGTCCGTGATGTTCGACTACGCGCTCCTGGACCGGCCGATGCTGTTCTTCACGTACGACTACGAGGAGTACGTCCACGAAGGGCGCGGAACCTACTTCGACCTGCGGGAACGGGCTCCCGGGCCGGTGGTCGACACCGAGGACGAGCTGTTCGGGGCGCTGAAGGCGCTGGACGAGCAGGCCCTCGAGTACGGGGACGCGCGGGCGCGGTTCGTGGCCGAGTTCGGTGAGTACGACAAGGGCGACGCGGCCAAGAGCGTCGTCGAGCAGTTCTTCTCGCACTGGAGCGGCAAGTGAGTCAGACAGCGGAGATTCGGACGGCGCAGCGGACCCGGGACATATTCTTCGTCTCCAACAGCGTCAACGAGCTGGGCGGGATCACCAGTTGGTCCCACCAGATGGCCCGCCTCTTCGTCGAGCGCGGCCATCGCGTGCACGTCATCGGCATCACGGATCCCGGCGTCCCGCAGGACGTGGGCACGGATCTGCCGTACCCCACCACGACGCTGTACGACGAGCATCCGCCGCGCGTCGGCCCGGCGCGCGGCATCAAGGGGCGGCTCAACGTCGCCGAGCACCGGCTGCGCACCCGGCGCGCGCAGGGCATGCACGAGCAGGCCGCCAAGCTGACCGCGCTCTTCGCGAAGGCCGGGCCCGGCGCCGTCGTCATCGTGACGCAGGTGTGGGCGATGGAGTGGGTCGAACTCGCCGACACCAGCGGCCTGTTGGTCATCGGCATGAGCCACGAGTCGTACGCCTACTCGCGGGCCTCCTCGCGCGGCGGGCGCGTGCGCAAGCACTACAAGGACGTCGACCGGATGCTCGCGCTGACCCGCGAGGACGCCGACCTGTGGATCAGGCAGGGCCTGGACAACGCGTCCTTCATGCCGAACCCGCTGCCGTTCATGCCCGAAGTGCCCTCGCGGCGCACGGAGAAGATCGTCACCAGCATCGGCCGCCTGCACGACCAGAAGGGCATCGACATGCTCCTCGACACCTGGGCGGAGGTCGCGCCGCTGCACCCGGACTGGACGCTGCGGATCTACGGCTCCGGCGAGGACGAGGAGATGCTCAAGAAGCAGTGCACGTCCCTGGGGCTCGACGGCTCCGTGGAGTGGATGGGGCGCACCAGCGACGTGCCGGGCGCGCTGCGGGGCGGGTCGGTGTTCGTGCAGTCGTCGCGGGGCGAGGGTTTCCCGCTGGCGCTGATGGAGGCGATGGCCACCGCCGTGCCGTGCGCGGCCTTCGACTGCGCGCCCGGCGTGCACGAGATCGTCCAGGACGGTGTGGACGGGCTGCTCGCACGCCTGGGCAACACGGGTGAACTGGCGCGCAGGCTCGACACGTTGATGTCCGACAAGGAGCTGCGGGACCGGATGGGGGAGCTGGCCAGGGTGAACATCCAGCGCTACACGACGGATGAAGTCGTGCGGCGCTGGGAGGAGTTGTTCGCGTTCCTGGAGCGGTGAGCCGGCCGGGGCGCTGAGGGCCTGCCGAGGGCCCTACTTCTTGCCGCCCGTGAAGCGCTCGTACTCCTTCAGTACGTCCTCCGTCGGGCCGTCCAGGCGCAGCTCGCCGTGCTCCAGCCAGAGCACGCGCTCGCAGGTGTCGCGGATCGACTTGTTGTTGTGGCTGACCAGGAAGACCGTGCCCGCGCGCTTGCGCAGCTCGCGGATGCGGGCCTCCGAGCGCTTCTGGAAGGAGCGGTCGCCGGTCGCCAGGGCCTCGTCGATGAGCAGGACGTCGTGGTCCTTGGCGGAGCCGATGGAGAAGCGCAGGCGGGCCGCCATGCCGGAGGAGTACGTACGCATCGGGAGGGTGATGAAGTCGCCCTTCTCGTTGATGCCGGAGAAGTCGACGATGTCCTGGTAGCGCTCCTGGACCTGCTCGCGGCTCATGCCCATCGCGAGGCCGCCGAGGCGGACGTTGCGCTCGCCGGTCAGGTCGTTCATCAGGGCCGCGTTCACGCCCAGGAGGGAGGGCTGGCCGTCGGTGAAGATGCGGCCGTTCTCCACGGGCAGGAGCCCCGCGACCGCCTTCAGGAGGGTCGACTTGCCCGAGCCGTTCGTGCCGATCAGGCCGATGGCCTCGCCCTTGTGGGCGGTGAAGGAGACCCCTCTGACGGCGTGCACCTTGCGTACGCCGGACTCCTCGCCCTTGCCGCGCTTGAGGATGCGGCCCAGGGCGGCGGTCGCGCTGCCCCGGCCGGAGGGGGATCCGGCGCCGTGCACGCGGTAGACGATGTCGACCTGGTCGGCGATGACGGTCGGGGCGGGCCCGTAGGTGGGGGGATGCGTCTTTTCCAGGGTTGCGGTTTTCTCAGCCACGGCCGTACGTCTCCTCTGCCTTCCAGAAGTAGATGAACCCGCCGACTCCGGCGAGCAGCGCCCAGCCGAGCGCCCACGCCCAGACGTGGTGCGGGAGCTGGCCCTTGTCGAAGCTGTCGATCAGGGCGAAGCGCATCAGGTCGATGTAGATGGCGGCCGGATTGCACTCCAGGAGGAGCTTCAGGACGTGCGGGAGGTGCTGGTCCTTCAGGACCGCGTCGATGCTCCACATCACCCCGGACACGTACATCCACGTACGCAGCACGAACGGCATCAGCTGGGCGATGTCCGGCGTCCTGCTGCCCAGGCGGGCCATCACCAGGGCCAGGCCCGTGTTGAACGTGAACTGCAGGATCAGGATCGGGATCACCAGGAGCCAGGACATGGCAGGCGGGACGCCGAAGCAGAGCAGGATCACGACCAGCGCGCCCATGGAGAACAGGAGCTGCTGGAGCTGCTGGAGGCTGAAGGAGATCGGAAGCGCGGCCCGTGGGAAGTGCAGGGCGCGCACCAGGCCGAGGTTGCCGGCGATGGCGCGGGTGCCGGCCATCACCGAGCTCTGCGTGAACGTGAAGATGAAGACGCCGGTGACCAGGAACGGTACGTAGTCCGGGACGTCGTGCTTGGTGTTCATCAGGACGCCGAAGATGAAGTAGTACACCGCCGCGTTCAGGAGCGGCGTCATCACCTGCCAGACCTGGCCGAGCTTCGCCTGGCTGTACTGGGCGGTGAGCTTGGCCGTCGCGAAGGCGGTGATGAAGTGGCGTCGCTGCCAGAGCCGGCGGACGTATCCGGAGAGCGTGGGGCGGGCGCCGCTGACCGTCAGGCCGTGCCGGGCCGCGAGCTCGGCGGCGTCGACGGCGGGGGCCGGGGTGCCGTCCGCGGGGCGGGATGGAGCGTCGAGGACCTGACTCACGTCCGCTGCTTTCACTCGGGAGCCATGGAGGAGGACGTCAAAGACGACTTTACGTCGGGACGGGCCCGTATCGTCGTAACGTCGTAGCGACGAGAGTAGGACCATGCGACGTCGGAACGCAACCGTATCGTCGTCACGTTCTATGCTGTCCGTATGACGACGAGCAGGCCAGGAGATGAACAGCAGCGCGATCAGCCGCGCCGCAGGGCGCCCGCGGGGGCCGCGGTGCTCCGTGAGGACGTGACCGACGCCATCAGGGCCGCCGTCTTCGGGGAGCTCGCGGCGGTCGGGTACGCGCGCATGTCCATCGAGGGCATCGCGCGCCGCGCGGGCGTCGGCAAGACCGCCGTCTACCGGCGCTGGCGCTCCAAGCTGCATCTCGTGCTCGACCTGGTGTCGGCGATAGCGGTCCAAGGGCTGCCGATGCCGGACAGCGGGTCCCTGGAGGGCGATCTGCGGCTGCTGTACGAGGTGACGTCACGCGCCCTGCGGCATCCCGTGGCCTCGCAGGTCATCCCCGACCTCCAGGCGGAGGCGGCACGCAACCCGGAGATCGCCGAGGCCCTGCAGAAGGCCTTGCGGGAGGGACAGCACGGGGTGGCGAACGGCATCGTGCGGGCCGCGGTGGCGCGGGGCGAGGTGCGGGACGGGGTCGACGAGGACCTTGCCCTCGACCTGGTGTCGGGGCCGCTCTACTGGCGGTCCGTGGTGGTGCGGGCCGAGCTGCCCAAGGGGTACCTGGGCAGCCTGGCCACGGCTACGGCGGCGGCGCTTCGGGCGTTGTGAGGGGGCTGGGAGCCGCCGAGGGGAGGGAGCGCTGGGGCTAGGCGTGCTTTTCCCGCATCAGGAACAGGGCCACGCCCGAGCCGAGCGTCGCGATGCCCGTGCACACGCTGATCAGGACCTGCTGCACCCCGTCGAAGGCGAAGCTGGTGGAGACGTTGGCGATCAGGGCGATCGCGAGGACGAGCCAGAGCAGGGCCTTCATGGCGGGGCCTTTCCAGTCGGGGGTGTGGTGTGAGGTGGTGTGGGGTGGGGTGCTGGGCGGTGTGGGACTGTCCCGCTGCCTGATCAACTCTGCCGGTGCGGGGGCCGCGTGACGATGGTGTGCTCTCCCGGTCCCGGGGTGTAGCGCGCTACACCATTCCCCGGGGAGCGGACTCGCCCGCGTGTGCGAGTGGGGTCGCATAGCCTCTGACCATGCGGGAGACACTGCGGCGTACGGAACGGGCCCTGGAGCAGCTGGGCGTGGCGGCGTTGCTCTCCCTGGCGTCGTACCTCTTCATCGGGGTCATCCTCCTCACCCTGGTCACCACGCTCATCGTCGTGGGCGCGGGCGTGATGCCCGAGACGGTCCTGATGCTGCGCAGGATGGCGGGCTTCAAGCGGCGCCGCGTCGCCCTGTGGACGGGCAAGGAGGTCTCCGAGGCGTACGTGCCGCTGACCGGCACGCTCACGCAGCGGGTGCGCGCGGGGGTCACGGACCCGGCGACGTACCGCGATCTGCGGTGGCTCGCCCTGCACTTCCTCTACGGCTGGCTGCTGCTGTACGTCGCGCTGCCGGTGTTCATCGTCGGGATGCTGGTCGACGGTGTGTGGTGCGGGCTGCTCGGCCGCCGCGCCGTGGTGCTGCCGCTCGTCGCGCGCATCGCCGACCTGGAGGCGCTGTGGTCGGGGGCGCTGCTCAAGGCGTCGCCCGAGGCGGAGCGGGCCGCGCGGCTCACCGAGCGGGTGGAGGAGCTGACCGTCACGCGGGCCGGCGCCGTCGCCGCGCACGGGGCCGAACTGCGGCGCATCGAGCGGGACTTGCACGACGGGACGCAGGCGCGGCTGGTCTCGATGTCGATGCGGGTGGGGCTCGCCAGGCGCGCGTTCGACAAGGACCCCGAAGCGGCGCGGAAGCTGCTCGCCGATGCGCAGGACCAGGCCGAGGAGGCCCTGACCGAGCTTCGTCACGTCGTACGCGGCATCCATCCGCCGATCCTGACGGACCGGGGGCTTGTGGGGGCGGTGCGGGCGCTTGCCGCGAGCAGTGGGCTGGATGTGGCGGTGCGGGCGGAGGGGGTCGAGGGGGCTGAGGGGCGTGAGGGGCGTGAGGTGCGTGAGGGGCGTGTGGGGGATGTTGTGCGCGCTCCGGCTGCTGTGGAAGCCGCCGCGTACTTTGTCGTCGCGGAGGCGCTTACCAATGCCGCGAAGCACAGTGGTGCGGGGCAGGCCTCGGTGGAACTTGCCCGGGTGGGTGGGGTGTTGAGGATCTCTGTACGGGATGAGGGGCGGGGCGGGGCCGATGCCGCGGGTGGCGGTGGCGGTAGCCGTAGTGGTGGCGGCAGCGGTGGGGGAAGTGGGCTGCTGGGGATGCGGCGGCGGGTGGCCGCGCTGGATGGAACCGTGGAAGTGGTGAGCCCCGTCGGGGGGCCGACCGTGATCGAAGTGGAGCTGCCGTGCGCGTGGTGATCGCCGAGGACAATGCCTTGCTGCGGGAGGGGATGGTGCTGTTGCTGTCCTCCGCCGGGCACGAGGTGGTGGCGGTGGCCGCGAGCGGTCCCGAGGTTCTTCCGGCGCTCCTGGAGCACCGGCCGGACGTCGCCGTCCTGGACGTGCGGATGCCGCCGGGGTTCCGGGACGAGGGGCTGCGGGCCGCGCTCGCGGCGCGGGTGGAGATTCCCGGCCTTCCGGTGCTCGTGCTGTCGCAGTACGTCGAGGAGATGTACGCCGCCGAGTTGTTGGGCGGGGGTGCGAGTGGCGTCGGGTATCTGCTGAAGGACCGGGTGGGGCGGGTCGACGAGTTCCTGGACGCGCTGGAGCGGGTGGCGGGGGGTGGGACCGCGCTGGACCCGGAGGTGGTCACCGAGTTGTTGACGCGGCGGCGCGACGATCCGCTGGACTCGCTGACGCCTCGGGAGCGGGAGGTTCTCCAGCTGATGGCGGAGGGGCGGGACAACGGGACCATCGCTTCTGCGCTGGTGGTCTCCGACCGGGCCGTGAGCAAGCACATCGGGAATGTCTTCGCGAAGCTGGGGCTGCCGCCGAGTGACAGTGGGCATCGGCGGGTGCTGGCTGTGCTGGCCTATCTGAACCGGGGCTAGCTGCTGGGGTTCGGGTTCCGGTTCCGGTTTCGGTTCCGTTCCCGCTTCATGAACAGGGTTATGCCGGAGGCCAGGGCTATGGCGCCGGTGCTTACGCTGACGAGGGCCTGTCGTGTGCTGTCTTCGATGATGAAGCTGGACGAGATGTTGACGACTAGGGCGATGGCGAGCGCGAGCCAGAGCAAGATCTTCATGGGGTCAATTGTGCGGGTGCGTGGGGCGGGGTGCGGTGCGGGGTCGTGCGGTCGTGCGGTGCGGGTCCGGCTGGGGGCGGGGCCGCGCCGGTATGTCCGTCCTCGCCATCGTCCGGTGGCCGTTTTGGTGCTTCGGCTGGGGAGTGAAAGGAACCGTGCTCCGGGCGGAAATACCGGCACGTCCCCTCACGTCTCGATGCCGACCGCGGGTGCGTGGGGGCTTGTCGCCCCTCCGGTCTTCTCGGTGGTGAGTGGCTGGGGGAGGGGGTGGAGAGGGGGGGCGATCGGGGCTGTCCCCCTCCTGCCTTTTCGGTTGCGAGTCGCTGTAGGTATGCGGGTGGGTGGGTGGGGGATATCCGGCGCGGAGCGGCGGGGCTGTTCTGCGGTCATGGGTGGTGGGGCTGTGTGGGGTAGCGGCCCCGCAGCGCCCGCCGGGCCGGGGGGAACGTGCCCGCGGCGGACGTCGCTGCGACCGTCAGGGCTGTCAAGGCCGCCTGCGCAGGGGGGACGTAGGGGAGGGAACGCGTTGTCGCCGCGCTGAAGGCGAGGAGGGGGATCAGGGCCACCGCCACGCCCACGGCGAGCCCCACCACCGCCGAGGCCGCCGCCTCAAGGCCCAGCATTCGGCGCAGTTGGCCACGCCCCGCTCCGGCGAGGCGCAGGAGGGCGAGCTCGGGGCGCCGGCCGATGGTGATCAGGCACAGCGTGCTGAGGGTGGCGATGACCGTGAAGCCGCCGATCGCGGTGACCGCCGCCACGGTCACCACCTCACCCAGCGCCTGGTCCTCCGGTTCGAGCCGCTCGGGCGCGGGGTCCGTCACCACCTTCGCCCCGGAGGCGGCCGACCGCAGGGCGTCGGCGGTGGTGCCGTCCGCGGTGATCAGGATCCGGCCCGCCGAAGCGGTGTGGCGCAGCAGTTGTCTCTCGGCGAAGAGGAAGCCGCCCAGCGCCAGTTCGCGGTCGTACGTCGCCACCACCCTGAGGCGGGCCTCGACCCCGTCCCCGAACCGCAGCGTCACCGTCGAGCCGAGGTGTGCGTCCAGGGAGCGGGCCTGGTCCCGGCCCACCGCCACCGTGCCGGGGCGCAGTTCGTCGATGTCGCCCTCCCGGACGCCAGGGTCCAGCGTCCTGGCCAGGCCGCCGGGGGTGACGCCGAGCGCGGGGAGGCGGTCGAGGCGGGGTGAGCCCGTCTCCCTGCGTGCCAGGACCACCGTGCTCCGCGTGACGCCCGTCGCGGCCCGTACGCCGGGTACGTCCCGGATCCGTTCCAGCGTGCCCTCGGGCAGCCCGCCCGCCGCCGTCACCGCGAAGTCCGCCCGTCCCGCGTCCCGCGCCTGGGCGTCGGCTGTGTGCGTCATCGTCGCGCCCGCGGAGAGCTGGACCAGGACGAACGCCGTCACGAGGATGGTGGGCGTGATCGCCGCCCCCAACCGGCGTGCGGCAGTGGTGCAGTTGGCCGCCGCCAGGTGGCCTGCCGCGCCGCCGAACCGCCGCATCGGCGCCCCGAGGAACCGCATCGCGCCCTCGGCGATCCACGGGCCGAGCAGCGCGCAGCCGATGACGAGGACCACCGCTGCCGCACCGGCGGCCGCCGCCGCGGCCTCCCCGCGCTGGAGGGTGGCGGTGCCTGCCGAACTCACGCCGATGAACAGCAGCACCAGGCCGGTGATCTGGCGCCCCCTGCCGGGCGCCGCCTCGCGCAGTGCCTCGGCGGGGCGCACCTTCGCCGTCCTCACGCACGCGATCAGTGCGGCCAGGCGTGCGGCGAGGAGGGTCAGGCCCGCGGTGAGGAGGGGGGTGGGCAACAGCCAGAGTGGGAGGGGGAGTTCGAGGCCCGGGGGCAGCGCGTCGTGGGCTTCGAGCAGTGCGCGCAGTCCGAAGAAGGCCGGGATCGCCGCCACCGCGCCCATGAGCGCCGCCGCCGTCGCGACCCGGCCGACCTCACGTCCCACCGCGCCCCGCAGCTGGCGTGGCGTCGCGCCGACCGCCCGCAACAGGGCTGTTTCGCGGGAGCGTTGCTGCAGTGCCTGCACGATCGTCGACGACACGACGAGCAGCGCGATGAGTACGACGGTGCCCGCCACGGAGCCGAGCAGCGCGAGCATGCCCGCGCGGGCGGGAGCGACGCGGAGGAACTCGGGGCCGCCGCGCCCGTCCCCCGTCAGGACGCGGAGGCCGGCGCGGTCTCCGCCCGCCCGGTGGCCCACGCTCCTGAGGCCCGCGGCGTCCAGGGCGTGCCGCACGCGCGCGTGGAGGGCCGACGTGCTCGTGCCGGGGGCGGCGGTGACGCCTATGGCCGTCATCGACCCGGGGTGAGCGGCCAGGCGGCGGGCCTCGGGGGAGGTGAAGTAGACGGCGGCCGGCGGGCCTTCGGCGACCCCGGCCACCTTGTACGTGATGTCGGTGCCGGATGCGCGGACGGTGATCCGGTCGCCTACGCGGGTCGCCGTCGTTCCCTCGCCCACGACGACCTCGCGATCGTGCTTCGGGGGTCCTCCGTCTCGTAGGACATGAGGGGCCAACCGGGCGGCTTTCCAGGGGCGTCCGGTCGCTTCCTCTCCCCGTACGCCCACCGGGAAGACCTCGTCGGCGATCGCCGCGCGGACCCCGGGGACCTCGCGCACGGCCTTGAGCGCGGCCCACGGGACCCGGACGTGTTCGGTGAGGCCTGCCGTCGCCGTCTCGGGGTCGCTGCCCCACGGCTTGGCCGCGAAACGGGTGCTCTGGTCGCCGGTGACGACGAGGTCGGCCGCTGCGTAGCGCTCCACGCGCGCGTGCCCGAGTCCGGCCGACGCGAGCGCCAGGCCGAAGGAGCCGAGGAGGAGGGAGGTGAGGGCCAGCGCGGCGAAGACCGCTGACCAGGCCTTGCGGTGCGTGCGGGCGGCGCGTGAGGCGAGGAGGCGCGTTACGGGCGGGTTCTTCTTCATGGCGTCGGACGCCCCAAGTCCCGCATGATCGCGTGCACTTGGGCGCTGTCCGGCTGGAGGAGCCGGGTGACGGCCTGGCCCCGCGCGAGGAAGAGCGCATCGTCCGCCCAGGCCGCGGCGGCCGGGTCGTGGGTCACCATCACCACGGTGTGGCCGTCCTGGTCGACGGCCTGACGCAGGAGAGCGAGCACGCCGTGCGCGGTGACGGGGTCGAGGGCGCCGGTGGGCTCGTCGGCGAAGACGACCTCCGGGCGGGTGACGAGGGCGCGGGCGATGGCGACGCGCTGCTGCTGCCCGCCGGAGAGTTCGGTGGGGCGGTCGTCGCCCCGGCCGCCGAGCCCGACCTCGGCGAGGCCGAGCGAGACACGGCCGTCGTCGGGTTCGCCGCCCAGGAGCAGCGGCAGGGCGACGTTCTCGGCGACGCTGAGCGAGGGCACGAGATTGTGCGCCTGGAAGACGAAGCCGACGCGCTCGCGCCGCAGCCGGGTGAGGGCCGCCTCTTTGAGGGAGCCGATGTCCACGCCCCCGATGCGGACCGTTCCCGCGGTGGGCCTGTCGAGCCCTGCGGCGCACTGCAGCAGGGTGGACTTGCCGGATCCCGACGGCCCCATCACGGCGAGGAAGCGGCCCCGGGGGAGGGTGAGTTGGAGGGGTTCGAGCGCGGCGGGGCCACCGCGCCGGTAGGTCCGGGTCACCCCGTCGAGGGAAAGTGCTTCGGCCCCGCCCGACGGGCCCGTCTCCAGGGTTCCCACCGCGGAACCTTGCCGCCTGAACATCGTTGCCAGCTCCCTTTCCGGTGACCGCCGCTGCTGCCTGGAACGCTAGGCAGCCGGGGCCGGAGGGACGAGAGAGCACGGTCCCGGAGGGAGGGTGTAGCTGGCTCCACCAGGGCTCGGAGCTGAGTTCTGGTGGGTCCCGGGTTCTGCCGGTGCGGGGCTCCGCCGCCGTCCGCTCAGTACCCCGCGGTGAACCGCCGCTGCACGAACCGCGGCAGCTCCGCCTCGTCGAGCAGTGCCACCGCCGCGTCCTCCATGGAGATGCGGCTGCTGCCCGCCGCGTCCAGGACCGGCTGACACGGCCTAGCCGCGGGCCGCCTCCGGATGCAGCCGCACCCAGCCCGCCCACGCCGACGTCACCATCTCGCGCACGTCCCGCTTGGCCGACCAGCCGAGTTCGGCGGCGGTGCGGTCCGCCGATGCCACCACCCGGGCCGGGTCGCCGGGGCGGCGCGGTGCCACGGTGGGGGGCAGGTCGTACCCCGTGACCTCGTTGATCAGGGTGGCCATCTCCAGGACCGAGACGCCTTCGCCGCGGCCGATGTTGAGCGTCAGGTCGGTGCCGCGCGGCGCCGTGGCCAGCTTGCGGGCCGTCGCCACATGGGCCTCCGCGAGGTCCGTCACGTGGATGTAGTCACGTACGCAGGTGCCGTCCGGCGTGGGGTAGTCCGCGCCGAAGACGCGCGGGGCCTCGCCCGCCGTGAGCTTCTCGAAGACCATCGGGACCAGGTTGTAGACGCCCGTGTCGGCCAGCTCGGGGCTCGAAGCGCCCGCAACGTTGAAGTACCGCAGCGACGCCGTCGACAGGCCGTGCGCCCGGCCCGTCGCGCGGACCAGCCACTCGCCCGCCAGCTTCGTCTCGCCGTACGGACTCATCGGGAGGCAGGGGGTCTCCTCCGTCACCAGGTCGACGTCCGGCATGCCGTACACCGCCGCCGACGAGGAGAGGACGAAGGAGGCGACACCTGCTTCCGTCACCGCCGCGAGCAGGACCCGAAGGCCCTCCACGTTCTCGTGGTAGTAGCGAAGGGGCTGCTCGACCGACTCGCCCACCTGCTTCTTCGCCGCCAGGTGCACGACGCCCGTGATCGCGTGCTCCGTCAGCGTGCGGGAAAGCAGGTCCGCGTCCAGCGTCGAACCGGTCACCAGCGGCACGCCCTCGGGGACGCGCTCGGCGATGCCCGTGGACAGGTCGTCGTAGACCACGGCCCGCTCGCCCGCCTCCGTCATGGCGCGGACCACGTGTGCCCCGATGTAGCCGGCGCCGCCGGTGATCAGCCAGGTCATCGTCAGTGAGCCTTCCCTGTCGCCTGTGTCGCGTGTGTCGCTGCGCAGTCTCGCAGAGCCCCGCGTACGGACGGCGTCAGCGCCCGCCGCCGCCCACCCACCGCGCGAGCCGCCTGCGCACCACCCCCGCCACGCCCCGCATCCCCGGCGCGAGGCGCACGGCCAGGTTGCCCGCCTGCGTCGCGTACGGCTGGGCGAGCAGCAGCCCCCGGCGCGAGGGCAGCGCCGTGCGCCGCAGCAAACCGGGGCCCGGCACCGCACGCGCCGTCGTCTCGCGCGTGGTCCCGTCGCCGAAGTGCAGCCGCAGCCGCAGGTCCCATACGCCGCCGCCGAGCGAGCCCAGGTCGAGGAGGACCTCCGTCAGCCAGACGTCCGCGCTCTCCCCCTCCGCGGGCTCGAACGCCGCCGTGCGGCGCAGCACCGGGCCCTCGCCGCTCCTGGGCGCGAGCTCCACGTCGACCGTCGTGGGCCCCGCATCCGCCACCCGCCCGTACAGCTCGTGCAGCCGCAGCGTCAGGCGGCTGCGGTGCGCGCGGGGGCGCAGCTCGGCGTCCACCGCGAGGGGCAGGAGGCGGACGGGGCGTACGAGGAGGTGCTCCAGGGTCACCTGGGGGAGGTCCGTGGACCAGAGGGGCGTGGCGCCGTCGGGTGAGCGCGCGTACGGGGGCGACAGGCGCGCGGGGCGGGCCGCCACCTCCTGGAGGCGGGGCAGGTCGCGCGGCTCGGGGGAGGCGAGGAGCACGCGGGCGATGATCCTGCCGGGCGCGGGCGCCGCGTCCAGGTCGGCCGTGTCGAAGGTCGCGAGGTACGCGCGCGTGGCCGTCCACCACTCCTGGCGGTACTCCGGGCTCCGCGCGGTGAGCTCACGCGCGTACATCCGCAGGCTGTGGTCGATGAACTTGGCCCGGGACGCCTGGGCGAGCCGCTTGCCCGCCGTCCCCGTGACGCTGTGCGCCTCCCGGAGGATCTCCACCGCCTGGCGGTGGGCCTCCATGCGGGCCTGCCAGTTGCCGATGCCCGAGCGGTCCAGGGAGATCGACAGCTTGGCCGCGGTGCGCCGCACGTTCCACACGTAGACGGGGTCCGTGATCAGCGCGATGCGCGGGCCCGCCGCGAGGACGCGGGCCGTGAAGACGAAGTCCTCGTACGTGAAGCGGCCCTCGGGGAAGCGGATCGCGTGCTTGCGCAGGAAATCGGTGCGGTAGAGCTTGTTGACGCACAGGGTGTCGTGGACCAGGCGGGTACGCAGCTCGGGGCGGGCGATGAGCCGGGCCTTCCGGTAGAGCATGGGCTGCCAGGGCGTCTCGCGCCCGGAGGGCAGCTCGCGGCGTACGCAGAGTCCGGTGACCACCTCGGCGTCGTGCCGGGCCGCGGCCTTGAGGAGGGCGTCCACCGCGCCGGGCGGCAGCACGTCGTCGCTGTCGAGGAACATCACGTACGCGGACGTCGTGGCCTCGATCCCGTCGTTGCGGGGAGTGCCGCAGCCCCCGCTGTTGGCGGCCCGGCGGATGGGCGTGACGCGCGGGTCCTCCTGGGCCAGCGCCGCGAGCAGCTCGCCGCTGCCGTCCGTCGAGCAGTCGTCGACGGCGATCACCTCGCGGACGGCGGGGCCCTGGGCGAGCGCCGAGCGCACCGCGTCCGCGACGTGCGCGGCGTCGTTGTAGCCGATCACGACGACGCAGACCTGCGGCGAGGTGGGCAGCGGGGGCGACGGGGGCGAGAGAGACAGAGAGGGGTCCACGGGGGAAATTTTAGAGGTTGCTAGTAATTATCCGATTAGGGGGTCTTCGAGTGATTCGTGTTCCCGTCGTTCGCCCCGCTGATCGCCTTGCCGTTCTCCTTGGCGTTCGCCTTGCCGTTCTCCCTGGCGCTCCCGCCGCCGACCCGTGCGAGCACTTCCCCCGTACGCGGCCCCCACGCCACCACCACCGCCTCCTTGGGCACCCGCTGGTCGGGCGAGAGCAGCAGCCAGCGCACGTCATAGCGGCGGACGATCCGGGCGCGCTCGGCGCGGGTCGAATCGGGGGAGAGGTAGTCGCGCACCTTCTGGAGCCGGTGGTTGCGCGTGTCCTCGGCGAGTGAGGCGTCCGGCCAGGCGGGGGCGACGAGGTTGGCGCCGTACGCGGGGACGGAGCGGGTGGGGTAGTAGCCGTTGGTGAGGACCACGTCGCCCTCGTGCATCCGGCTCACCGCCCAGCCGTAGCCGGGCCAGCGCGGCGGCTGGTCGAAGCCCACCGGATCCAGGGCGCGCGGCACGACGGCGCCCGCCTGGAGCGTGCAGAAGCCGATGGCCGCCCCGGTGGCCGCCACGCCCCCCAGGGCCATGCGCCACCGGCGCCAGGGCCGGGGCGCGGCCAGCTCGATCGCGAGGGCGAACTGGAGCGGGACGAGGGTGAGGCCCAGGATGCGCCCGTAGGTGTAGTGGCCGCTGAGCCAGCCGTAGGCGACGACCGCGCAGTCCAGGGCGAACATCAGGACCAGGGGATCGCGGCGGTTCTTGTGGAAGCGCAGGGCGAGCGCGGGCAGGCCGAGCAGGGCGAGCCAGAACCGCTGCGGCATCTCGGTGTAGAGCTGCCGGTGGATCCAGTCCACGCTCGCGTCGCCGACGAGGGAGAAGACGGAGTAGTAGGGCCAGCTCGCCGCGATCACGGCCGCCGTCACGGCGGTCACCCCCCACTTCCCCAGTGTGGCGAAGGAGCGGAGGAAGGGGCGGGGGGCCGAGGCCGCGAACGCCACCACGCCGATCACCGCCGCCACCGACGAGATCGGGTGGACGAGCAGGATCACCCCGCAGAGCGCGCCGAGACCCGCGTACGCCAGGGGGCCCCGAGGTACCTTCGCGAGCGAGCCCGCCCAGCTCCACGCCCAGAACGCCAGGCCGATCGCGAACGTCGAGGGGTACCCGAGGTTCCCCGTCATCGACATCAGGCCGAGGTAGCCGCTCCACCACGCCATCCGGGTGCCCCAGAGCACCACCATCGCGAACAGGGCGAGCACCGGCGCCCATTGACGGGGCGTCAGGACTTTGACGAACCGCCCGAGCCCGGTGAGCAGCACGAGCAGGTTCAGCGGCCCCGCCAGCTTCACGACCTCCCAGCCCGCGAGCCCCGTCGCCCGCGCGAAGACGCCCTGGGCCACCGCGTACGGCGAGTAGTAGGGGCTGCCCGCGCCCGGCAGGTCCGCCATCGGGTGGCGCGGGTGCAGGAGGTCGGTCTTGAGCCGCTCGATCACCGCCGCGTGCTGCCCGAAGTCGCAGCACATCGGCACCCGCCAGAAGGCGAGGGACATGACGATCCAGAAGAGCCCGCCGAACACGACGTACGGGCTCGGCCGCCACCGCTTGCGCCCGTGCAGGGCCGTCGCGCCGTGGACCTCGCGGCGCGTGAGGAGTCCGGCTCCCCGCGTGGCCATGCTCATCGCATGAGCCTCTCCGCGACACGGGCCGACGCCCGCCCGTCGTCCAGGTCGCAGTAGGCCTCGCGGAACGCCGCGTACGCCTCCGCGTGCCGGGCCGTGATGGAGTCCAGGTCGCGCAGCGCCTCGACGACCTCGCCGGTGGAGGCGAGCAGCGGCCCCGGTGCACTGGTCTCGAAGTCGAGGTAGAAGCCGCGGACCGTGTCGCGGTAGTGCTCCAGGTCGTAGGCGTGGAAGAGCATCGGGCGCCCGGTGTGCGCGAAGTCGAACATCAGGGAGGAGTAGTCCGTCACCAACACGTCCGAGATCAGCAGGAGTTCGGCCGTGCGGGGGTGGGAGGACACATCGCGTACGAAGGGTGCGTGGGCCCCGGGAAGCCGGCCCGCCGTCAGCGGGTGCTTGCGCACGAGCAGGACGTGGTCCTCGCCGAGCACGTCCTGGGCCGCGCCGAAGTCGAGCGCGGGTTCGTAGCGGAAGCGGCCGGGGGCGTAGGCGAGGTGGTCCCGGTAGGTCGGTGCGTACAGGATGATCCGCTTGTCCGGGGCGATGCCCAGATCGCGGCGCACGCGTTCGGCGACCTTGCCGCGGTCCTCGGAGAACAGGACGTCGTTGCGGGGCGAGCCCGCTTCCATGACCTCGCCCTCGTAGGCGAGCGCGCGCCCCAGGTGGGGCGTCGAGAAGCGGTTCGGGGAGACGAGCACGTCCCACTGGCGCGAGAGCTTGGGCAGGACGTCGAGGTGGACGTGGTCGGCGTAGAGGGTGTCGGTGAGGTCGGTGCCGATGCGCTTGAGGGGCGCGCCGTTCCAGGTCTGTACGACGGTCTGCCCGTCCCGGCGCTCGAAGAAGTCGGGGAGGTGGTCCGCGGTGACGATGCGCCGGCAGCGGGCGAGCGCCTCGTACCAGGCGGTGCTGTGCTCCTCGACGCCCTTCGCCCCCGCGGGCACCCGCGTCTGCTGGTCCCGCGTCACCCACAGGTGCTCGACGTCCGCGCCGCGCCGCATCAGCTCCTCGTGGACCGCGCGCGGCGAGTCTCCGTCGAAGTAGAGCACCGCGTCCCGCAGCGGCTGCGTGCGCTGGCGCGGATAGTGCGCGGTACGCAGCCGGTGCCGCCGGTAGGCCCCGCGCTCGCCCCGTTCGAGCACGGACCCGGCCTCGACCAGCAGCCGGTCACCGAACCGCCGGTCGACCGTGAACTCCCGCCCCGCCACGGCCTGATGGAGCGGAAAGGCCGCGGACACGGAGGCGAGCAGCCGCACGGGCATGCCGTCCTCCCGGTGGGAGTCGCACGGGCCGTCGCCCGCCTTCACGCGCCCGCCCATCACCGTGCCCCGCCCCGAACGCCCCTGCCCGGCTTCGTCCGCCTCCCGCAGGAACGCGTACCAGCGCCCCTCCCGCAGCGCCCCGCCGCCGGGAGCCACCACCCCCCGGAAGCGCCCGGCGGAACGTTCCACCGGTACGGTCACTTCCTCGTCCCTGCCGCTGTGCCTGAGCACCAGTTCCGCCGTGGCCCAGCTCGCGTCGGAGATCGTGCCCTCGATCGTCAGCGTGCCGTCCGTGCTCCACGCCACGCGGTCGGCGATCGGCTGCCGGGTCAGCTCGATGACCAGCTGGCCCTGGTCGTTGGCCGACGCGCACAGTTCGCGGCCCGCCTCGCGGGAGGCGTAGCGGCCGGGGGGCAGGTCCAGGGCCGCCGCAAGGGACTTCAGCTTGCCGTCGGGCAGGACCAGGTTGGCCTGCCAGCGGTCGCCGTGCGGGGGCTCGACCTCCTTGGGGGCCAGGTGCGGGGTCGGTGCGATGTCCTCCAGGTCCGCGAGGCGCACGCGTACGTCGAAGCGGTCGTCACCGGAGAGGGCCACGGGGTAGTCGAACTCCGCCGACGAGTGCTTGTGCGTCAGGCGCAGGGCCGTCGGGCGCAGGTGGCTGGGCAGATGGCCGCTCAGGACCATGTCGCCGCCGTCGCGGTGATGGGCGTCCACCCGCGCCACGTAGTCCTGGATCCGCAGCACCAGGCGGCCCTTGCTGAAGCCGAGGACCAGGCGCAGCCCGTCGCCCAGTTCGCGTACGACGGACTGCGCGGCCGAACCGTCCAGGGGGCGGACCGCGGCCCGGCGCACCGAACCGTGGCCCGCGACGACCACGCCGAGCAGCCAGTTGCCGGGGCGCCACCGGCCGCCCGTCTTCAGCTGCTCGGGGTCGACGGTGAGCTCGAACCCGGAGAGGTCGTAGCAGTGCAGCTGCTGCCGGGAGTTCTCGGTGGCCTGCGGGGCGGCCACCGTCCGGGTCGCCACCTTCCTCAACTGGGCCTTGCTGCGGGTCGACTTGAGGACGGCCGCCTTGATGGAGTGCCCGGGGCGCGTCGCCTCCAGATTGCGCACGTACGCGTACCCGCTGATCCGCAGCAGTCCGTCCGCCCCCCAGCCGGCCTCCCGCACCCGGGCGATGACCGGCAGTTCGCCGCGCCCCAGCCGGGCCAGCTCCTGCGGCACCCGGATCTGACCCCCCGAGCTGCGCGGATAGGCGGCGCTGCGCCGCACCACCCCGCGCACCCGGAAGGCGTGCTTGTTGCGCTGCTCGAAGGTAAGCAGGTCGATCAGATCGGCGGTGCGCCCCTCCCGTACGAGATGCCACTTCACGCGCAGCGACACCGGAAGCCCGGCGACGACCCCCGGGTCCGCGCGGCGCAGGAACGCGGCGGCGCCCTTCATGAACGTGGCGCGGTACTCGGGCCCGCCCATCGGCAGGCCCTCCAGGAAGTACACGAAGTCGTCGCGCAGGCAGGACGTGTCGTACGTCCCCCGCATCTCGGGCGCGTGCTCGGCGAGGAAGGCGCTGACGTGCGCGCAGGCCGCGATCCGGTCGCGCACGCCCTTGACGTCCGTGCGCCGCCGGGTGATCGAACCCTCGCGCACCCGCCAGTAGTAGACGTGGTCGCTGAGCACGTCCACGGAGCCCGCGAGGAAGTGCGCGGGGATCATCACGGGCGTGTCCTCGTAGAGCTTGCCCTCGGGGAAGGTGAAGCCGTGGCGGTCCCAGAAGGCGCGCCGGAAGACCTTGTTCCAGGCGACGCGGTCGGCGAGCAGCTCCAGGTCACGGCTGATGTGCGTGCGCGAGCGCGGTTCGGTGAGCCACTTGTACTGCCAGGCCTGCTGGCGTCCGCGTTCGTTCAGGCGCCAGACGTTGCCGCTCGCGAAATCGGATCCGGTCGAGTCCAGGCTCGCGGTCATCCGCGCGTACGCGTCGTGCGGGACGACGTCGTCGCTGTCGACGAAGGTCAGGTACTCGGCGGTCGGGGTCGCGTGCCGCACCCCGGTGTTGCGGGCCGCGCTGAGTCCCGCGTTCGGCTGGCGCACATAGACGAATCGTGGATCCTTCGCCGCGAACTCACGTGCGATCCGCGGGCTGCCGTCCGTCGAGCCGTCGTCGACGAGCACGGCCTCCAGGTCGGCCATGGTCTGCCCGGCGATCGACTCCAGGCACTCCTCCAGAAACTCTTCGACGTTGTAGATGGGCACGACGACGCTGAGACGGGGCTGCACGAAGACCGGCCTTTCGTACGCTCCCAGTCATGGGAGTGAGGAGTAATCATGGGAGTACGGGCTTATTCATCCCTTTTGCCCGTTCCGGTCAATTTCTTTGCCTTGCTTCATCCCAATGAGTGATGCGCGGTCTTCGACAGGGCGTGTCCGGCTGACTACCGTCGGTGTCCATGTCGCGCTTCTCGGTTGTCGTCCCCGCCCATCGCGTCCAGGGCTACCTGAGGGAATGCCTGGACTCCGTACTCGCCCAGAGCTGCGCCGATCTGGAACTGATCGTCGTGGACGACGCGTCGCCGGACGCGTCCGCCGCAATCGCCGCGGAGTGTGCGGAGCGTGACGCGCGCGTGCAACTCGTCCGCGTCCCGGCGCACGCGGGCACAGGACCCGCCCGCAACATCGGCGCGGACCGCGCCACCGGCAGCTACCTCCTCTTCCTCGACGGCGACGACCTGCTCCAGCCGGGCGCCCTCGAATCGATCGCCGAAGCCCTCGACGAGGCCGGCGACCCGGACGTCCTGCTCTTCGGCCACGACCGCGTCGACTGGTGGGAGAGCGTGCGCGCGGGCGGCGACGACCTGGCGGGGGACCCCCTCGCCGTCACCGTCGCCGCCTGGAACCGCGTCTTCCGTCGCGACTTCTGGCACGAGCGCCGACTGGCGTTCAGCGACGGCCCCTACGAGGACGTGGTGCCGGTGCGGCGCGCGGCCCTGGCCCCCGGCGCACGCACCGCCGTCCTGGACAAGGCCTGCGTCCGCTGGCGCGAGCGGCGCGGCGGCAGCTTCGCCAAGACGCCGGGCCAAGAGCACTTCGCCGTCATCGGGCGCTACGAGGAGCTGCTCGCCGCCGCCGACCCCGCCGACCGCGCCCGGCTCGTCCCGCACGCCGCCGCGCATCTGCTCGCCGTGCTCGACGACCCCGGCCGCGTCGCACCGCGCGACCGGCGCGACTTCTTCCGCGGGGCGGCCCGTCTCTACCGGACCTACGGACCGGCGGACGCGGCGTCGACCTCGGGGCAGAAGGCCCTGGCCACCGCCTCGTACTCGGCCTACGAAGCGCAGCGCAAGAGCCGTTCCCGCAGGAAGGGCGTCACCCGCAGGCTCAAGGACCAGAAGAAGAAGCTGCGCGCCCGCGCCATGCGCCTGGCCTACCGCGCCGACCTGCGCCGCCCCCTGGACCCCCACCTCGCGGTCTACGGCGCGTACTGGAACCGCGGGATCTCCTGCAACCCGGCCGCCATCCACGCCAAGGCCCGCGAACTCGCCCCGCACATCAGGGGCGTATGGGTGGTCTCATCCCGGCACAAGCACCGCGTGCCCGCCGGGGTCGAGTACGTCGTCGAGGGCTCGCGGCGCTACTGGCAGACGATGGCCAGGGCGACGTACCTGATCAACAACTCCAGCTTCCCCGGCGGCTTCACCAAGCGCCCCGGCCAGGTCTACCTCCAGACCCACCACGGGACGCCCCTGAAGAAGATGGGCCTCGACCAGCGCCGCTACCCCGCCGGCACGCACGGCATCAGCTTCCAGAAGGTCCTCGACCACACCGACCAGTGGGACTTCAGCCTCTCCGCGAACCCGCACTCCACGGAGGTCTGGGAGCGGGTCTACCCCTCGACGGCGTACCAGGCCCTGGAAGCGGGCTACCCGCGCAACGACGTCTACTTCACGGCCGGGGACGGCGAGATCACCCGCGTCCGCGAGGAGCTGGGCATCGCCGACGGCCGCACGGTCCTGCTCTACGCGCCCACCCACCGCGACTACCAGAAGGGCTTTCTGCCCCGCGTGGACCTGGAGCGTTTCGTGCGCTCGCTCGGCCCCTCGTACGTCGTGCTCGTGCGCGCCCACTACTTCTACGGCGCCGACGCGGGCCTGCGGGCCCACCCGCAGCTCGTCGACGTCACCGGGCACGCGCGCGTGGAGGACCTCTGCCTGGCCGCCGACGCCCTCGTCACGGACTACTCGTCGCTGATGTTCGACTACGCCTGCCTGGACCGCCCGATCGTGACGTACGCCCCCGACTGGCAGGCCTACCGCCTGGCCCGCGGCACCTACTTCGACCTGCTCTCCGGACGCGCGGGCGAGACGCCGGGAGCCGTCGCCACCACCGAGGAGGAGCTCGCCGAGGTCTTCCGCAGCGGCGCGTGGGACACGGCCGACGCGGCACGGCTGCGCAAGGCGTTCCGGGCGCGGTTCTGCCCCTACGACGACGGAAGCGCGGCCGACCGGGTCGTGCGGCGGCTGTTCCTCGAAGGTCAGACGCCCCGCTCGTAGGGCGAGCGGACCGGGAAGTAGGCCGCGAGGAACGAGCGGATGGCCAGCGCCATCTCCTCGTCGGCGAGGTCGCTGTCCGGGGACTCGCCGATGCAGAAGGCCGTCTTGTTGCGGCCCTGGAGCAGCTGGCCGAGCCGGGCGTGGTCGGCGCGGCTCCCGATGTCCACGAAGTCGTACGCGATGCCCGCGGGGACGGCGCGCCCGGTGAGGTACGCGTAGTGGTGGTGCAGGGACGACACCAGGGAGAGGTCGCTGTTCGAGCGGAAACGGCTGCGGGCGGTGGCTTCGAGCTCGTCGGGGAACCGCTCGGTGAGTTCGGCAAGGACGCTGCGGTGCAGGGCGTAGGGCGCGTGGAAGAAGCTGTGCGTCGTGGTCCTGCCGAACTCCCGCTCCAGCAGGCCCCGGTTGTTCTTCGCGGCGGCCAGATAGCCCTCGTCGTCCGGTGCGACGGGCAGCGCGGGCACGGACGCCGAGGACCAGAAGAAGCGGGAGGTACCGGAGCTGAGGAAGAACGTTTCCGGGGTGGTGGGGCGGCCCAGGAACATGTCGTCGTTCAGGTAGAGGAAGTGCTCCGAGAGGCCTTCGATGCGGTGCAGCTGGCTCTCGATGGAGTGGGAGTTGAAGGTGGGCAGCGCGGTGTCCGGGTCGGCGAAGAGATCGCGGTGGTCGACGACCGTGACGCCCGGGTGGTCGGTGTTGAGCCAGGCGGGCGTCTGGCCCGCCGTGACGAGGTAGATGTGCCGGATCCAGGGCGCGTACATCGCGAGTGAGCGCATCGAGTAGCGCAGCTCGTCGCGGTTGCGGAAGCGGACGGCACCGTGGTCGGGCGAGGCCTCGTCGGCGGGGGCGCCCAGGGCCGCCTTGCGGCGGGCGTGCCACTCGGGGTCGGAGTCGTCGACCCAGGTGTAGACCGCGTCGACGGGGAAGTCCACGTCACCGATGAGGACCTGGGCGAAGACGTCGAGCGTCGGATACGTGCGGTCCGCGACGCGTAGGGTCGCGGTGGGGGAGAGGGAGGGCAGCTCGGAACCGGCGAGGGTGGTGCCGAAGGGTGCCCGCCGGGCATCGGTCGCTCCGTCCGGGACCCGTGGCCAGAACGCCACCGTGCAGGACTGGCCGACGCCGTGCCGCAGCGAGAGCGTCGTCGTGGTCACCGGCTTGAAGAGCTTGATGCCCGCGACCTCGCCGATGCCGTCGAGGCGCTCGGCGAGCACGACTCCGGGGGCGGCGTCCCGCGGGTGGATCAGCTCGGCGTAGACGGGCTGCCCGTGCAGGGACTCGGCGAGCGCCTTGAGCGCGCCGTCGCGCTCGTCGTCGGCCACGGCCAGGGTGTGCGTGGTGCCCGACGTGCGGACCAGGATGTAGGGGATGTCCTCCGACTCCAGGGCGGTGGCCGTGAGTTCGAGGTTCCAGTCGGTCATGTCGGGCGCGAGGACGTCGTCGCGGCGCTCGGCGAGCCGGCCCACCGAGCGGATGACGAGGCCGCTGGTGTCGGCGGCGAGGATCTCCTCCTCGCGGGCGTGCTCGTCGGCGCCGGGCGCCGCGTCCAGGGTGTACGGCGTGGTCGGGCGGAAGCCGGTCCCGCCGGAGGCGACACCGAGCGCCACCCGGTCCGCGCGGTCGTCGAGCCGCTCGGGGGCGTCGCGCCTGGCCAGGAGCCGGGAGTACAGCTCCTGCCAGCGGGCGGTGACGTCGGTGGAGGAGAAGCGGGCGTAGACACCTTCGCGGGCCGCGTGGGCATAGCCGCGCCTGGTCTCCGGGTCACCCATCAACTCGCTCATGGCAGCCGCCAGTTCATGGATCTCGCCGGGCGGTACGAGCAGTCCGTCGACGCGGTGCCTGACGATCTCGGCGGGCCCGGTCAGGACGTCGTACGCCACCACGGGCACCCCCGCGGCGAGCGCTTCGAGCAGCACGAGCGGGAACGCCTCGTTGTGCCCGGCGGTCATCAGGGTGAGCCCCGCCTTGGCCCACTCGGCGGCCATGTCCTGGCAGGGGCCCAGGAGTTCGACGCGGTCCTGGAGACCGAAGCCGTCGACCAGGCGGCGCAGGGACTGCTCGCGGTGGCCGCCGCCGAAGACGCGCAGGGTCCAGTCCGGATAGGCGTCGGCGACCTCGGCGAAGGCGCGCACGGCGTGGTCGACGCGCTTCTCGCCGGTGAGGCGCGCGGCCATGACGATGACCTTGCTCTCGCCGTCGGCGCGCGGCCGGAAGCCGTCGGGCACGGCGTTCGGGATGACCGCGAGCTCGGGGGCGGTGGCGCCGAGGGACTCCGCGATCCAGTCCCGGGTGCGCTCGGTGAGGGTGACCAGGGCGTCAAGGCGCGGCGCGTGCAGGAGCAGCGGTTCGCCGGAGGGGCCGCGGCGCTGGGTGGGGCGGTGCTCCTGGTGCACGGTGACGACCCTGGCCGGGACGAGCCCGACGGCGGCGGCCATCAGGGCGGGCGTCGTGGTGACCAGGACGTCGGTGTCCAGGGTGGTCAGGGCGGCGGTCATCTCGACGTCGGAGAGCCGGTCGAAGGCGGACTCCCAGGAGGGCTTGATCAGTTCGCTGGGCAGCGCGGCCAGGGTGCGGCAGGCGGACTCGTCCAGGCGCGAGGCACGCACCGGGCGCTCGGGCGAGGCCGTGCGGTCGACGAGATAGCGCACGGGGAGGCTGCGGGCCTCGGGGAAGAAGGGCTCGGGGCGGGTGCGGAAGACGGAGATGACCTCGACGTCGTGCCGGTCCGCGAGGTGCTGGGCCTGGGTGTAGGTGGCCAGCTCGGTGCCGCCCATCTCGTCGCCCCAGCCGAGGAGGTACGTGATCTTCATGAGGTCTCCTTCGAGATGTCCCAGCACGTCAGGGCGAAGGCGCCGGTCTTGGTGAAGTGGGCGTGGGCGCGGACCAGGGCGCCGCCCGGCAGGGCGAAGACACGGAAGGGCGTGGGGCAGGCGGCGGCGGGGTCGCGCACGTCCCGGAGCCAGCGCCCCAGGGGGAGCGAGACGCCGTGGCGCTCCGCCTCCACGTGGAAGTCCCACACCCACTGCCCGGGGCTCGCCCCCGCCATCTCCCCGAGGGGCAGCCGGAAGCTGAACTCGGCCCCCGAGAACACCGACCCGACGGGCACGGTGACCCCGTCGCGCCGCCGCACGGCCTTCGCCCGCCACCGCCGCCGGCCGCCCGCCATGACGAGCCGCCCGTGCACGGTGATGCCGTCGCCGCCGGGCACGAAGCGCACGAGTTCGGCGCGGGGCCTGGACCGCGTCACCTGGAGGACCGCGCGCCCGCTGCGGCACCGGACGACGCGGATCAGCGTGCCGGTGCGGGGGTCGGGGGCGTGCGGGAGGGTGGGCGTGGGCGGCAGTTCGGTGTCCCCGTCGATGCCGATGCCACGCCGCAGGACGCGTCCGCGGGCGTCGGCGGTGACGACCGTGAGCCGCCAGACTCCCTCGCCGAGGCGCGGGCGGTCGGGGGTGTTCTCTCCGGCGGGCGTGTCGCGAGCGTCGCGCAACGTGGCGGTCCCGGCGAGCAGCAGGCCGCCGTGGGCGTGCTGTTCGAAGGCGAGCGGGATCCGGAAGCGGCGGTGGCCGCGCGAGACGACCAGATGGGCGCGCTCGACCTGCTCGTCGGGGAGGGCGGCGACGGCGACGTTGAGCGTACGGCTGTCCCGGAGCGACAGATGCACGGGAGCCAGGAGCGCGTGCGCCTGCGCCCCTCCGTCGGCCCGGCCCGCTCCGAGCCGAACCGCCCCGGCCACGCCCGCCCCGACCCGCCCCGCGGCGACCCGTTCCGCGCGAAAGCGGGTGGACCTGGCGGTGGCGACGAGCCGCCGCGCGGCGGGCGGCAGTGCCGGGGTCATGGCGTGAACCCAATGTGGTGCATTGGGCCACTTTGCCCGTAGTTCGCGCCGATGCGGGGTGGGGCCGCGTACGGGTCACCCGCGTGGCGGACGGAGCGTGACCCAGGGCGATATGTGTAGGTTAGTCCCTTAATGATCAGTCCTCTCGCGCAGTTCCAGCGCCGTAAGGAACCATCCGCACCACCGGCCGAAGTCCCCTCTCCGGCCCGCCCACCGGGCGTCATGACCCTGTGCCGCCGCTGGGCCGACCCCGCGGCCGTGGCCCTCGCCACCGTCCTGATCGCCTGGCGGGCGAGCACGCTCGGCCAGTGGATCGTCGACGACGCCGCCATCACCTTCGCCTACGCCCGCAGCGTCGACGAGGGCCTCGGCCCCGTGCAGCAGCCGGGCGCCGACCCCGTCGAGGGCTACTCCAACCCCTCCTGGCTCGCCCTGCTCGTCGTCGGCCGCAGGCTCGGCCTCTTCGACCGCGGCACGCTGCTCGGCGTCAGCGACCTGGTGCTCTACCCCAAGGCCCTGGCGCTGCTCTGCACCGCGGGCGTCCTGGCCTGCGTGGCGGCGGCGGCCCGGTCCCTCCTGCCGGGGCGGGCCTGGGCGGTGACGCTGCTGACCGGCGCACTCCTCGCCGCGAACCTGTCGTACGTGGCGTGGTCCTTCTCGGGCCTGGAGAACCCGCTGTACGCGCTGGCCGCCGCGGCGACCGGAGCGCTGCTCGTCCGGGCAGCCGTGCGCGGCGCCCTGCCCCGGCCCGCCGTCGCCGCGAGCGCCGGGGCCCTCGCCCTGCTCGCCGCGCTGACCCGCCCCGACGGCGCGCTGCTCGCTGCGGCCCACCCCGTGACCGTGCTCCTGTTCCTGATCGTGGGCGGGAGGCGCCGCAGCGATCTCATGCGGGCCGCGCGGGCGGTGGCGCTGAGCTGCGGCACGTTCGCCCTGCCGTACGCGGCGTTCCTGCTGTGGCGCCGGGCGGCCTTCGGGCTCTGGGTGCCCAACACCGCGGTGGCCAAGGCCCAGAAGCCCCCGGGGCTCGCCCAACTCTCCTCCCCGGGCGAGCTGTTGGCGTACGGCGGCTGGGCCCTCGCCCTGGTCGCAGCGGCCGGCGCGGGCGCCGTGCTCGCCCGCCCTGGCCCGGCCCGCAGAGCCCTGGCCGCGCTGCTCGTCCCGCTGGCCCTGACCCTCTTCGCGTACGGCGTGCTCGGCCGTGACTGGATGGCCCTGTACCGCTTCGCGACCCCGGTGTGGGTGCTCGCCGCGACGGCGCTCGCCCTGGCCGCGGCCTCCCTCTGGCAGGCACGGCGCCCCCGGGCACGCGCCCTGGCCGGCTGCGCCCTCGCGGGCGCCCTGCTGCTCTCGGTCACCGGACAGGCCGCGCAGGACCGCAGGTTCGTCCAGCACCCGACCCTGTCCATGTGCTTCGTGGCCGAGCGCTACGGCCACACCTTCAACGCGTACGCCCGCTACCTCGGCCTGCGTCACGCCACCGTCGCCCTGCCCGACCTGGGCGGCACCCTGCTCACCTCACGCCTTCGCGTCGTGGACGTCGCCGGGCTCACCGACCGCCGCGTCGCCGACGCCTACGCGGCCGCCGACCAGCAGGCCCTGCGCGACTACGTACTGAACGAGGTGCGCCCCGAACTGCTCCACGTGCACGCGGCCTGGACGAACAGGACGGGCCTGACCCCGCCCCGCCTGGCGGCCGCCGGATACGTCCCCCTCTACCGCGAGGGCAACGGCGGCGACTACGTGCGCGCCGCCGCCGTACGCGACCCGGCCCGGATCGCCGCACTGAGCGAGCGCGTGCGGCCCACCCTGGACGACATGGTCGCCGAGATGCGCCCGGCAGGCTGCGGCCCCAGGCTGCGCGCGGGAGAGGGGTCCCCGGCATGACGACGGCTCTGCCGCGCCAGACGCGCACCCGCCCCGAACTCCCCGCCGCGGCCGATCCAGCCTCGCGCGTCGACTCCCTCACCGGGATGCGCTTCCTCGCCGCCCTCGCGGTGTTCGTGCACCACTTCACCGGTGTCAGCGCGCACGGCGGCGTCGCCCACGCGCCGCTGCTCTTCCCGTACTCGATGCTCGGCGCGACCGGCGTGGACTTCTTCTTCGTGCTCTCCGGCTTCCTGCTCACCTGGGGGCACCGGCCAGGCGCCCGCGCCCGGCTCTTCTACTGGCGCCGGTTCGGCCGCATCTGGCCCGCCCACCTGGTCGCGACCATCCCCTGCATCTGGGTCTTCTACCTCTGGGGCGGTGTGCCGACGGACGCCTTCAGCTTCGTCGCCTCGCTGTTCCTCGTGCAGACGTGGTTCCCCGGCGTCACCCCGATGTTCCCCGGCAACGGCGTCGCCTGGACCCTCAGCGTCGAGGCCTTCTTCTACCTCCTCTTCCCGCTCGCCATCCGCTGCGCCCTGCGGACGCGCGCCCGCACCCTGGTCCTGCTCGCCGTCGGCGGTCTCGTGGCGATGTGGGCCCTCAACTGGTGGACCGCCACCCATCTCTCCCCCTTCGCCAGCGAATGGGTCATGCGGCACCCGGTGACCCGGCTGCCCGAGTTCGGCATCGGCATGGCGTGCGCCCTGGCCCTGCGCCGCGGACACCGGATCCCCCTCGACCCGTCGGTGCTGTTCGCCTGCTTCGTCGCGTACGCGGTCGTCCACAGCAACCGCCTGACCCTGTTCGGGCCGTACGCGGCCGGACAGCTCACCTGGGCCCTGAGGTCGGTGGCCGCCCTCTTCGCCGTCCTGTTCATCGTCGCGTACGTCCAGCGCGAGCTGACCGGACGCCGGGGCTGGCTCTGCTCGCGCCCGATGGTGCTGCTCGGGCTCTGGTCGTACGCCTTCTATCTGCTGCACCAGACCCTCAACCGGCTGATCATCGACACCTGGGGCCGCCCCCGCCCGTCCGACTACGCGGTGTTCACGCTCCTGGGCGTCGCGGTCGCCGTCGTCGGCCTTTCCTGGGCGCTGTTCACCTACGTCGAGGAACCGGCCCGCAAGTGGTGCGCCCGGCACACCCCGCGCGGCTGGAGCGGTAAGAGCGCGTCGGCAGAAGCCACTTGACGACGTGACCCTTTGTGCCGATACACGTTGAACGCGAGCAACACGCAGAAGAGCCCTTTTGGAGGAGATCGTGCACCAGTCCGCGTACGAACAGATGGAACTCTGTGTGGAGCAGTACATGCCCCCGGGCAAGCGCCACCGGGTGGTCGACCTCGGAGCCCGGGTCTCCGACGGGCAGACCCGCACCCACAAGGCCCTGCTCGAAGGGCGCGACACGGAGTACGTGGGCGTGGACGTGCTGGACGGGCGCAACGTCGACGCGGTGATGACGAAGCCGTACCGCATCCCCGTGAAGTCCCGCAGCGCCGACTTCGTCATCTCCGGCCAGGCGTTCGAGCACATCCCGTTCTTCTGGGCGACGATGCTGGAGATCGCCCGCGTCCTGAAGCCGCAGGGCATCGCCTTCGTGACGGCTCCCTCGCGCGGCCATGTGCACGACGCGCAGGACTGCTGGCGCTACTACCCCGACGGGTTCCGCGCCCTGGCCGCGTACAGCAGGCTCGAACTGCGCGAGGCGTACACGGACTTCCCGCCCATGAAGGGCATCCGCCACGCCTACGGAAGCATCGACGCCAAGAGCGCCTACTGGGGCGACTCTGTCGGCGTGTTCCAGCGGCCCAAGAACTACCCGGGCCTCACCATGGCGTTCGTGCGCTCCACGACCACGTGGTGGGCGAACAGGATCGGCGGGGTCGACGGCGTACCGCTGCCCGAGCCCGTCGAGGGCCGCGCCCTGTGCGGCAGGCCGAAGGTGGTGGCGCCGCGCTCGGTGGACGAGCAGCCCGTACCGGCACCAAGTGACGCCAAATGAAACTATGTTGACGAAGCGTGACATTACGGACGAGTTGCGCGTACTGTCCGCTCCCATGGCATGGCGACGCGCTGTGAATGGCGCACTGAAGCAACTGACCGGATACCAGCTGACGCGCAAACCGGTGCCGGCCCAGCGCGCGGCGGCGGCCCCCGTGCCGAAGCCCGCTGCCCCGGCACCGAAGCCGAAGCCCAAGCCGAAGGCCCCGAGCCTCCCCGCCGACTACGACGACGAGGCGAAGGACATCATCCGTGCGGTGAAGCCGTACACGATGACCTCTCCCGAACGGCTGAACGCCTTCATCCTGGCGACCCGGCACGTCGTGCGGCACGGCATCCCCGGCGACATCGTCGAGTGCGGTGTGTGGCGCGGCGGTTCGATGCAGGCCTGCGCCAAGGCGCTGCTCGCCGCCGGGGAGACCGAGCGCGACCTGTACCTCTTCGACACCTACGAGGGCATGACCCCGCCCACCGAGGAGGACCTGCGCCGGGACGGCAAGTCCGCCGAGGAACTGCTCAAGCTCCAGGGCAAGGACCGCCCGATCTGGGCGGTCGCCTCCCTCGACGACGTCAAGTCGGGCTTCGAGAAGGTGCCCTACCCCAAGGAGCGCGTGCACTACGTCCAGGGCAAGGTCGAGGACACCGTCCCCGAGCGGGCGCCGGAGCAGATCTCCATCCTGCGCCTGGACACCGACTGGTACGCCTCCACCAAGCACGAACTGGAGCACCTGTACGGGCGGTTGGTCAGCGGCGGCGTCCTGCTCATCGACGACTACGGCTACTGGCAGGGCTCGCGCCAGGCCGTCGACGAGTTCATGGACAAGACGGGCGAGCGGCTGCTGCTCCTGCGCATGGACGAGGGCCGCATCGCCGTGAAGCCCTGACCCGCCGACCCGCTGTCCTGCCCCGGTGGCGCGCGTCCGATCCGACCAACTGAACACGGCAGGAACGTGAGCGGGCCCTGTGTCCGGCAGCCCGGTGCTGCCGCGCCCAGGGCCCTCTCGCGCGATCACTCGAATGGCTCTGTGCGGGTGACCCGCAAGGGCGGTCGTTGTTAACCGAGTGGCCCCCAGCAGGACGCGCAGCCGTGCCCGTCAGTTCTCCGGAAGGAATGTGCGCAGCGCATGACACCCCGACTCGCCATCGTCGTACCCATCTACAACGTCGAGGAGTTTCTCGGACCGTGCCTCCGGTCGCTGGCCGAGCAGACCATGCCGGACCTCGAAGTCGTCATGGTCAACGACGGCTCCACCGACGGGAGCCCGCGCATCGCCCGGGAGTTCGCCGCGCAGGACGCCAGATTCCGGCTGGTCGAGCAGGAGAACGCGGGGCTCGGGGCGGCCAGGAACGCGGGGGCGCGCGAGGCGCGGGGGACCCATCTGGCGTTCGTCGACAGCGACGACGTCATCCCGGGGGACGCGTACGAGCGGATGCTGGCGGCCCTGGACAAGTCGGGCTCCGACTTCGTCACCGGCAACGTCCACCGGCTGCGCTCGGGCGGCAGGAGCGAGCAGTCGCCGATGTTCCGCAAGGCGATGGAGTCGGACCGCAGCGGCACGCACGTCACCCGTGACTGGGCGCTGCTCGGCGACCGCATCACCTGCAACAAGGTCTTCCGCAGGGACTTCTGGGACCGGCACGGCCTCACCTTCCCCGAGGGCGTGCTGTTCGAGGACATCTCCGTCATGATCCCCGCGCACTTCCTGGCCGAGGCAGTCGACGTACTGAAGGAGCCCATCTACCTCTGGCGCGACAGGGACGGTTCCATCAGCAACCGCCGTGCCAACCCCCGCGCCATCCGCGACCGCACCGCCGCCGTCCTCGCGGCCGGCGGCTTCCTCGCCGGGAAGGCCGCGGAGCTGGCGGGGACGCCGGAGGGGAAGGTCTTCGCCGACGCCAAGCGGCGCTACGACACGACGGTGTTCGCCGGGGACCTGTGGATGTTCATGGAGGCCCTGCCGCACGGCGACGCGGCCTACCACGACGCCTTCATGGAGCACGCCAACGCCTTCGTCGACACCGTCGACCCGGCGGTCGTCGCCGCGCTGCCGCTCGCCCTGCGCGTGCGCTGGCAGCTCATCCGCCAGCGCCGGGTCACCGACCTGCTCGCCTTCATGACGTACGAGAAGTCCCACCCCGAAGCCTTCCGGGTCCGCGGCCTGCGCAGGCGCCGGGCCGACTTCCCCGGCATCGGCCGCCTGCCGCGCGAGACGGTCGCCCTGAAACGTTCCGATCTGCCGCTCAACGCGCAGCTCACCCACGTCGCCTGGGACGAGCGCGGCAGGCTCCGGCTCAAGGGCTACGCCTACATCCCCAACCTGCCCGCCGGGCGGCTCGGCGCGCGCGTCAGGGTCGCCTGGCTGCGGGCCGGGCGGCGGCGCGTGCTGCCGCTGAAGCTGCGCACCGTGCGGGCGCGCGAGGCGACGTACCGCTCCAAGCAGGGCCTGCACAGCTACGACCGGTCGGGGTTCGAGACGGTCATCGACCCGCGCAGGACCGTCACCAAGCGCCGCAGCACCACCTGGAAGGTGGAGATGGGCGTGGTCAGCGGGCTGCTGCCGCGCACGGGGCCGGTGCGCACGGGCAGTGTCCCGCGGCTTCCCGTGCGGTATCTGGAGGAGTTCCTGCGGGTGGCCGTCACCCTCAGCAAGGGGCGGCTGAGGGTGCGCACGGAGCGGGTCGCGGCGCGGCTCGTCACGCATGAGGGGTGCGGTGGCGTCATCCGGCTGCACGGCAGGATCGCGCCGGGGGAGTCGCAGGCCGTCGACGCCCTGCGGGTCGAGAACTGGCACACCAAGGAGGCGCACTACTTCCCGGCCCTGGTCAACGGCCGCGACTTCAGCGCCGATGTGCCGCTCGGCCTCTTCCACGCCGGTGAGAACAAGCGCACCGGCCGGCCGCGCAAGGCCGACCCGTGGGGCGTCTCGCTGGTCCGCGAGGGCGGTGGCCGCACGCCGCTCGCCGCCTGCCCGGACGTGTCGCCGGGGCGCTACGGGCTGCTGCCGGGGCGGGAACTCCTGGTGCTCGCCAACCCGTCGGGGAACCTGGAGCTGCGCGACCAGACCGTGCGGCCGCTCGTCGACGGCGTGACCTGGCAGGACGAGCTGCGCATCGAGGGCAGCCACCCCGACGTGGCGGCCCGCTCCGGGGAACTCGTCCTCGTGCACGCCGGCCACGGCGAGGAGACCGTGGCGCCGGTACGGATCGAGGACGGGCGCTTCGCAGCGGCCCTGCGCCCCGAAGCCCTGCCGGGCCCCGGCGGCACCCTGCCGCTCGCCGAAGGCCGCTGGAACCTCTTCCTGCGCGCGCCCGGCGAGACGGACCCCGAGCAGTACACCCCGGTGTGCGTGGCACCCGGCGAGGGCCCCGAACTGCCCCTCGTACGCACCAGGTCCGGCCGTGACATCAGCCTGAAGCGCCACGCCCACGACGGCCTCCACCTGCGCTCGGGCTCCGCGCTTCCCATGGCCGACCGGGGCGGCCCGCGCCAGCGCAGGCTGCGCGAGGTGTACGCGGCGCGGCGCGGCGAGCCGCTGCGGGACGCCGTCCTGTACTGCAGCTTCGACGGACGCCAGTACTCGGACTCGCCACGCGCCGTGCACGAGGAACTGGTGGGCAGAAGCGCCGAGTTGGAGCACCTGTGGGTGGTCCGCGACCAGCAGGTGAGCCTGCCCGAGAGCGCCGCGCCCATCACCCTGTGGAGCGCCGAGTGGTACGAGGCGCTCGCCCGCTGCCGCTACATCGTCACCAACACCCAGCTGCCCGCGTGGTTCGAGCGCGCCGACGGCCAGTACGTCGTGCAGACCTGGCACGGCACCCCGCTCAAGCGCATCGGCCGCGACCTCGCGGGCCACGCGTCGGGAGACCGCGCCTACATGGCGACGCTGCCCGGCCGCGCCGACCAGTGGAGCGTCCTCGTCTCCCCCAACCGCTTCTCCACGCCCGTCCTGCGCGGCGCCTTCGGCTACACCGGCGAGGTCCTGGAGCGCGGCTATCCCCGCAACGACCTGCTGCACGCCGCCGACCGCGCGAAGGTCGCCGCCTCCGTGCGCGAACGGCTCTCCATCCCCGAGGGCAAGCGCGTCGTCCTGTACGCCCCCACCTGGCGCGAGAACCAGCCCAAACAGTCCGGCCGCTACGCCCTCGACCTCCAGCTCGACCTCGAAGCCGCCGAACGCGCCGTCGGCGAGGACCAGGTGCTCCTGGTCCGCAGGCACTACCTCGTCGGCGGCACCGTCCCCGGCTCCGACTTCGTGCGCGACGTCACGCGCTACCCCGACGTCAGCGAACTGCTCCTGATCAGCGACGTCCTGGTGACGGACTACTCGTCCCTGATGTTCGACTTCGCGCAGACCGGGCGCCCGATGCTCTTCCACACCTACGACCTCGACCACTACCGCGACACCCTGCGCGGCTTCTACTTCGACTTCGAGGCCAAAGCGCCGGGCCCGCTGCTCGCCACCGGCGACGAGGTGATCGCCGCGCTGCGCGACCCGCGGGCGGCCACCGCTGCCCACACCGACGCCTACGACAGATTCCGCGAGGCCTTCTGCGATCTGGACGACGGGCACGCGGCCGCCGGTGTCGTGGACGCCATGCTCGAAGGAGGCCGCGCATGAGCACGCCGGAACTGCACGACGTCAGCTGTGTCGTGGTCGCGGGCACGGACGCCGGGGCGCTCCAGGAGTCGGTGCGGTCCGTGCTCGACCAGGCGATGGGCAACGTCGAGGCCGTCGTCGTCGAATCCGGCGCCGACGGTCCCGTCCACGACGCGGCCCAGGCGCTCGCCGCCGACCGGCCGCACCGGGTGCGCCTGGTCCGGGCGGGCGGCGCGCTGTCCGTGGCGGCCTCGCGGAACCTCGGGCTCGACGCGGCACGCGGGCGGTACGTCATCGTGCTCGGCGAGGGCGAACTCCTGGAGCGGCACGCCTGCCGGAACCTCTTCGACGCGGCGCGCTCCACCGGGGCCGATCTGGTGGCGGGGCGCTGGACGCGGCTCACCGGCGGCGGAAAGAAGGAGCGCGGCCCCAGCTGGCAGGCCGCCCTGCACGCCAGGACGCGGGGCGTCGAGAACCTCTGCGACGCCCCCGAACTCGTCACCAGGGACTCCCTGACCGCGGGATTCTGCGTCCGCCGGGAGTTCATCGACGCCGCACGTCTGCGGTACGTGGAGGACCTCGACCACAGCGAGGTCCTCTTCGGCGTCGAGGCGGCCCTGGGGGCCCGCGGCATCACCCTCGTACCGAACCTGATCACCACCCGCCGCGCGGCGGCCGACCCGGCCCGCGAGACTCCCGGCCTCGCCGAGGCCAACGCCCGCGTCGCCGGGCTCCTGGTGAGCCTGGGCCGCCTCGACCTGGGCGACCGGCGCGAGCGGGCCTTCCTCACCGACCACGTGCTGCCCTGCGCCCGTACGTTCCCGCAGCTCACCGCCGACGATCGGCGCCGGGCCACGGCCCGCCTCGCCCCGCACCTCGAAGGCCGCGCGGGCGCCCGCGCCCTGGACGCCCTCGCACCCGTCGAGCGGGTGTGCGTGCGGCTGCTCGCGGAGGGCGACACGGACGGCGTGCTCGCGGCGGCCTACGCCCTTGGCCGGCCGGGGACGGTCGTCTCGGAGCTGACCGAGCGGGAGGGCAAGGTCTACTGGCGTGCGGACGGGCTCGACGACCCGCGCGTACGGGAGATCCTCGACGTCAGCGAACTCGGCCACCAGTACCGGAAGGTGAGCGAGGTACGCCTCCTGAACCGCCTCACCAGGTGCGCGGCCGAAGACGGCAAGGCGGTCCTCGAAGGGCGCATCGTGCTGCCCGGCACCCTGGTCCCCGACCGGCCGCCGCTCACCGCCAGGCTCGACGTGCGGGTGCGCGGCACGGGACGGCGCGGCTTCTGCGTACCCGTGGAAGAGGTGCACTACGACGGGGGCGCGGTCGTGTGGCGGGCCACAATCGGGCTCACCGCAGGGCTCCGGGACCTCGGCATCCGCGACCGCTCCTGGGAACCGCAGCTCCAACTCACCGCTGGCGAGCAGCAGTTGGCCAGCGAACTCGTGGCCGAGCCGGAGACCGTCGCGGCGGTCCAGAGCCTCGAAGTCACCGGCGCGAACAAGCTCGCCCTGCGCCTCGCTCCCCGCCACCGCACCGCCCGCATCCTGCGCGCGGCCCTGCACTACGTCACCCACTTCCGCCCCGCACGCAAGCTGAGGCTCCGGCTGCGCGCCCTGCGCAAGCGCCTTGACAGGCTCGGCGGCAGGCTGGTCAAGCAGCGCGTCTACCGGCGCGCGCTGCGGTGGCTGCCCGTCAGCAAGGGCTCGGTGGTCTTCGAGAGCCACATGGGCCGGTGCTACGGAGACAGCCCCCGCGCGATCCACCAGGAGATCCTCGACCGGGGGCTGCGGCTGCGCTGCACCTGGTCGTACGACGGATCGGCCGACGGATTCCCCGACTCGGCCTCCCTGGTGCGGCGTTGGTCCTGGCGCTATCTCTGGGCCCTTGGCCGGGCCGAGTTCTGGATCGACAACCAGGGCTTCCCGCACGCTCTCGCCAAGCCGCGCCACACCACGTATCTCCAGACCTGGCACGGCTCCGCGTACAAGCGCATGGGCTTCGACGAGGCGCGCGTGAAGACGCAGAACGCCCCGCAGCGCGGCTGGCTCCAGGAGGCCGTCGACCGCTTCGACCACTTCCTCGTGCGCTCCGAGCACGACGTCGACACCCTGGCCCGCGCCTACGGCATCCCCGAGGAGAGGCTGCTGCGCAGCGGCTACCCGCGCAACGACCGCCTGATCGCCGCGCGCGCCGCCGACGAGGCGTCGGGCCGCTTCCCGCGACCGGCCGCGGCCGCCGCTCTCGGCATCCCCGACCACAAGACGGTGGTGCTCTACGCGCCCACGTTCCGCGGTCTGCCCAAGAACAACAAGGCGGTCCGGCTGCCCCTGGACGTACGCACGTTCGCGGACCGCTTCGGCGACACCCACGTCCTCCTGGTGCGCGCCCACTACATGGAGTCGGCGAGCCTGCCGGTGTGCCCGCCGGGCACCGTCGTCGACGTCTCGGCCCACCACGACGTGAGCGAGCTGCTCTGCCTCGCCGACGTCCTGGTGACCGACTACTCGTCGATCATGTTCGACTTCGCGCTCCTCGACCGGCCGCTGGTGCACTTCGCCCCCGACCTCGACGCGTACGCCGCCGAGCGGGGCAGCTACTTCGAGCTGCGGGACGAGGCGGGCGGGCCCGTCGTCGAGACGGAGGAGGAGCTGCTGCGCGTGCTCGGCACGCTGAAGCAGACCGACGGCGCGTGGGCCGAGGCCCGGCGGGCGTTCGCCGGGCGGTTCGGCGCGTACGACCAGGGGCGGGCCACGGCCGACGTGGTGGACGCGCTCTTCGGCGAGCGGTTCGGGAACACGGAGAAGGGGACCGGCGCATGACCACGACGACCACGCGGACCACGACCACGGCCGCGACGAAGAGCCGCGACATCTTCCTCGTCGCCAACACCGTCGACGAACTCGGCGGCGTCACCGCCTGGACCCACCAGATGGCCCGGCTCTTCCAGGGCAACGGCCACCGCGTGCACGTCATCGGCGTCCACGAGGCCGAGCTGAAACTGGTGCTCCCCGACGACCTCGGCTACCCCGTGACCAGCCTCTACCGCGAGCATCCGCGGACCCCGCGGCCGGCCCGGGGGCTTGGCCGCCTGAACGTGGCGGCGCGATGCCGCGAGTCGGTACGGGTCGCCGCCAAACGGCGGGTCGTCGACCGGCTCTCGGAGATCTTCCGTGCCGCACGCCCCGGCGCAGTCGCCATCGTCACGCAGGTCTGGTCGATGGAGTGGATCAGGGAGGCGGACACCGCGGGCCTGCGCATCATCGGCATGAGCCACGAGTCGTACGCGTACACCCGCGCCTGCCACCGCTACAAGGCCGTCAAGCGCAGCTACCCTGCCGTGGACCGCTGGCTGGCGCTCACCCAGGAGGACGCCGACGACTGGATCGCCGACGGCATGCACAACGTCGGCGCGATGCCCAACGCCCTGGCCCACCTCCCCGGCGTGCCCTCGCCGCGCGAGGCGAAGGTGGTGTGCAGCATCGGCAGGCTCGCCGACCAGAAGGGCGTCGACATGCTCGTCGACACCTGGGCGCTGGTGGCCCCGCAGCGCCCCGACTGGACGCTGCGGATCTACGGCGCCGGGGCGGACGAGGCCGACCTCAAGCGGCAGTGCACGCGCCGTGGCCTCGACGGTTCGGTGGAGTGGCGGGGGCGCACCAGCGATGTGCCGGGGGTGCTCGCCGAGAGCTCCCTGTTCGTGCAGTCCTCACGCGGCGAGGGCTTCCCGCTGGCCCTGATGGAGGCCATGGCCAGCGGGGTGCCGTGCGCGGCCTTCGACTGCGCGCCGGGCGTACGGGAGCTGGTGCGCCACGGCGAGGACGGTCTGCTCGCCCCCGCCGGGGACATCGGGGCCCTCGCCGACCGCCTCCTGCGCCTCACCGGCAATCCGCGGCTGCGGGACGCGATGGGGGAGCGGGCGCGGGTGAACGTGCAGCGGTTCTCCGAGGAGCGGGTGCTGGAGCGCTGGGAGGCGCTGTTCGAGCTGCTTGAGCGGTAGGGGGCCGATCGTGCTGTTCCTCGTGCCCTTGAGGGGCGCGGGGAACAGACGTCAGGAACGCGAGCGGGCCAGCAGCGACGACAGCAGGCCCCTGGCCCGGCCGCCCGCCCCGGCGACGGGTGCAGGCGCCAGGCGGGGCTGCTCGGAGGCCGTCTCGTCCGCGTGCCGTGACACCGGCTGGTCCGGGGACTTCGCCTTCTTGCCGCTGATCCGGATCATCGGGAAGCCCGCGACCTCCTCCGCCCCGTGCCACATGTCGTCGCGCTCCTTGAGGAACGCGGCGAGATCGGCGTGGACCGCGTCGTAATCGCCCCACGTGCCGTAGAACTTCGTGGCCGTGATGCACAGCGGTTTGAGCCCCGTGCTCGCCACCGCGCCCCACGTCGCCGCGGCCACCCCCGGACAGTGCTCGGCCCGGAAGTCGTCGAGCACGACGATCCCGCCCTCCCCGAGGATCTCCCGGGCGGCGGCGATGTCCGCGTGGACGTGCTCGTACAGATGCGAGGCGTCGATGTGCACGAAGCGGCAGCTGCCCGGCTCCACGTGCGTGGTGATCCCGGAGGACGGCTCCTGGACGATCTGCGGCAGACCTTCGTGGAAGGAGCGGTAGTTGGCCTCGAAGGCGCGGCGCGTGAGCGTGGCGTACGAGCGGCCCATCTCGGCGGAGTTCGCCTCGTCGGGGGCGGGCGAGTCGAAGAGGTCGCAGACCGTGAAGGTCTCGTCCGCGCGCAGGTACGCCCCCATGAAGATGGCGCTCTTGCCCAGATACGCGCCGAGTTCCAGCAGGTCGCCCCGCTGGGACCGGTCGAGCTGCCGGCTCAGGATCCAGTCGAAGAGCACCTGGTCGACCGGATGGAACCACCCCTTCACGTCGGAGAGCCTGCCCGGCTTCGGCAGCTGACCGGTGGGAATCGCGGACGGGGTGGCTGAAGCGTTCTGCATATCTGGTCCCGGAGATGGGGGGAGGAGGACGGTGCGGCGGACGCGTAGTGCGGTCAGAAGCACGGTGTGGCTAGAAGCGCGGAGTGGGCCGGGAGACGTCCGCCCGCGGCAGCGGCTCGTCGGCCACCCCCGCGGCCGGCGCCGGGTGCCGGTCCGCCAGTGGCGCCACAGACGGTAGACCCCCGGTCTCGCCGAGCACCACATGCCTCACAACTCGTTCAGCGGCCCGCCCGTCGTCGTACACGCAGAAGCGGTCTCGGAACGCGGCGCGCAGCTGCGCCGAGCGCGAGCCGCGCCAGTGGCCGGTGGCGAAGATGTCGGTGAGCTCGTCCTCGCTGCGCGCGACCGCGCCCGGCGGGAACTCGCGCACGTCGAAGTAGGTGCCGCGGGCCGCCTCGTACGCCTCCCAGTCGGTGGCGTGCAGGACGACCGGACGGTCGAGGTTGACGTAGTCGAACATCAGCGACGAGTAGTCCGTGACCAGGGCGTCGGAGGCCAGGCAGAGGGACTCGACGCTCGGGTGGTCGGAGACGTCGATCAGGCGCTCGGACGAGGACACCAGCGGCGCGCCGTACGAGTGGTGGGCGCGGGTCAGGACGACGAAGCGGGGGCCGAGGTTCTGCAGCATCCGCTCCAGGTCCAGGGAGCGCAGCTGGCTGTGGCGGTAGTCGCGGTGGGTGGGGGCGTAGAGGATGGCGACGGCGCCCTGGGGGATGCCCAGGCTCTCGCGCAGGCGGGCCACGTCCGTGGAGCTGGCCCGCTGGTAGATGTCGTTGCGCGGATAGCCGTACTCAAGGGTCTTGAACGAGGCGGGGAAGACGCGCTCCCACACCAGCGTCGAGTGCCGGTTGGCCGACAGGACGTAATCCCATTTGTCGGCGTTCTGCATGAGAGCGGCGAAGTCCATGCCCCGCGCCGCGGCCGGGCGGTCCTGGAGGTCGAGGCCCATCAGCTTCAAGGGGGTGCCGTGCTGGGTCTGGATCATGATCTGGCCGGGGCGTTTGACGAGCCTGCGGTCGAAGTTGACGTTGTTGACGAGGTACTTGGAGCGCGCGAGGGCGCTCCAGTACGCGGCCGTGCCGGTGCGGAGCCTGCGGGTGGCCGTCGGCAGGGTGTGGTGGTGGACGGGGTCCGCCACCCAGGCGGTGCGGATGTGCGGGGCGTGCTCGCGCAGGGCGGCTTCCAGGGCCCCGGGGTTGCAGCCGTAGCCGCGCCCCCAGTACGAGGAGAAGACCGCGCGGTCGGCGCGCAGCGGCAGGCGCAGCTGGATCCGGTAGTGCAGCTGGAGCGCGGCCCCTTTGGTGCGCCGCCGCGCGGTCGCCGCGTACTGCCGGGCCTTCGACCTGGCCCGCAGCGCCGTCCACAGGGTCCGGTAGGTGCGGTGGGTGCCCAGGCGCACCAGGCCGTGCCGTACCCGGGTGCGGGCCCGCGGCCGTGCGCCAGGGACGCGGTAGCGGCGGTAGTGGGTGCGGGCCTTGCGCAGGAACTCGGGGCGGCTGCCGCGCGGGAGGCGGTCCCGCTTGGTGAAGACCGTCGAGAGGTGGTCGACCATCCGCCGAAAGAGCAGGGGCCGCCAGGTGACCGAGAGCTCGGGGTGCTGGTCGAGGAACGTGAAGACCCGCTCGTACTGGTCGAAGATGTCGAAGTGCCTGCGGGTCGTGGTGCGCAGGATGCTGCCCCGGCGGCGCTGGAGGTAGTGCACGCAGACCCGGTCGAGGGTGGCGATCGTGCCCGCCGTCATCAGGACCGGGTACGTCCAGGGCGTGTCCTCGTAGAGGCCGGGCGGGAAGGTGAAGTCCTCGCGCTCGATGAAGTCGCGGCGGTACGCCTTGTTCCAGGCGACCATCAGGAGCCGCAGCAGGCCGGGCCGCTCGCTCAGCCGGAAGGGGGTGTTGCCCTCCTCCCGCAGAAGGCCGGCGAACTGGTTGCGGACCTCCTCGCCCGACCAGAACGTGCGCGCGTAGTCGTAGATCAGGACGTCCGGCTCGCCCGTCTCCTTGATGCGGTCGGAGATCGCGTGCAGGGAGTCGGGGGTGAGGGTGTCGTCGCTGTCGAGGAAGATCAGGTAGTCGCCGCTCGCGTGCTCCATGCCGGCGTTGCGGGCCCGCCCGAGGCCGACGTTCTCCTGGAGGTGGATGGTCCGCACCCGGGTGTCACGGGCCGCGCACTCGTCCATGAGGGCGCCGCACGCATCCGGTGAGGCGTCGTCGACCACGATCAGCTCGAAGTCCGTGAACGATTGGCCCAGGACCGATTCGAGGCATGCGTGCAGATAGGCCTGCACCTTGTACACGGGCACGATGACACTGAACCGGGGCAAGGCACATCCATGGGTCGGCGCGGGCACACTGCCCGGCAACGCCCCGGCGGACGTCGAGTTACGCGGTATGCGGCATTTGGGGGAAAGGTGCGGGTGAGGCGGCCCCGTCGCGGGACCGCCTCACCGGTCGGCGGTTACTTGACCGCGCCCGCCATCACACCGGACACGAACTGCCGCTGGAACGCGAAGAACACGGCCAGCGGGATCACCATCGAGATGAACGCGCCGGGCGCGAGGATCTGCACGTTGTCACCGAAGGACCGCACCTGCTGCTGGAGCGCGACCGTGATCGGCGGGCTCTGCGAGTCGGCGAAGATCAGCGCGATCAGCATGTCGTTCCAGACCCAGAGGAACTGGAAGATGCCGAGCGAGGCGATCGCGGGCGCGCCGAGCGGCATCACGACCCGGAAGAAGAGCCGCAGTTCACCGGCTCCGTCCAGGCGCGCCGCCTCCAGGAGTTCGCGGGGGATCTCCGCGAAGAAGTTCCGCAGGAGGAAGATCGCGAACGGCAGGCCGAAGGCCACGTGGAAGACGACCACGCCTGCCGTCGTCTCGAAGATGCCGATCGCGCCGAAGATCTTCGACACCGGAAGCAGCGCCACCTGCACGGGCACCACGAGCAGCCCGACCACGCCGATGAACCACCAGTCGCGGCCCGGGAACTCCATCCACGCGAAGGCGTATCCGGCGAGCGAGCCGATGATCACGACGAGCAGTGTCGCCGGGACGGTGATCATGATGCTGGACAGGATCGAGTCGGTGATCGTCTCGTCCTTGAGCAGGTTCGTGTAGTTGTCCAGCGTCAGCTGCGAGGGCGTGCTGAAGACCTTCCACCAGCCGCTCTCCGCCATGTCGGCCGAGCCGCGCAGCGAGCCGAGCAGCAGACCGACCGTCGGCACCAGCCAGAAGAGCGCGACGACGGCGAGGAAGGCGCGTACGAGGCTGCCGCTCAGGACGGAGGCGATCCGCCCGCCCAGCGACTGCTTCACTTTCACCGCTTCGACTTGGGTGGTCATCGCCGAGCCTCCCGCCGAAGTCGCCGGACATTGAAATACATCACCGGGATCACGAGCAGGAAGAGGAGAACGGCGATCGCGCTCGCCACGCCCGAGTCCTTGTCGAGGAACGCGGAGTTGTAGAGCTGGAGCGCCAGGACGTTCGCGTCGTCCTTCGAAGAGTTCGGCGGGATGATGAAGATCAGGTCGAAGATCTTCAGTACGTTGATCATGAGCGTGACCGCCACCACCGCGAGCACCGGCGCGAGGATCGGCACCGTGATCCTGCGGAACACCTGCCACTCGTTGGCGCCGTCCACCCGGGCGGCCTCCAGGAGTTCACGCGGCACGCTGGCCAGACCGGCCGCGATCAGGACCATCGCGAAGCCCACCCAGATCCACAGGTACGAGCCGATGACCGCCGGTGTGATGAGGGAGGGGCCGAGCCAGTCCACTCCGTTGTACGGCTCGCGGAAGTTGGACGCGGGGAAGCGCAGCTGGGCCCCGTCGGCCTCCTTGGGAAGCGCGAAGGTGCCGTCGTCCGCCGCCTGCGCGGTGGCCACCACCTTGCCGTCCTTGACGGCCTCGACCTTGATCCCGGGGTAGCCGAACTCGGCCTTGTCCGGCGCGTTGACCTCGCCCCGGCCCTTGCCGCGCGTGAAGTCCTGCCAGGCCGTGCCGGTGACCTTGTCGGGGTCCGGCTTCGCTGCCGCGGCCGACTTGGCGCCGTCCGGCATGTTGTCCGGCGCGACGCCGGTCAGCGGGAGCACCACCGGAGTGCCCGCGCTGACCGGTTTGCGCGTGATGAAGGCACCGCCGGCCGCATCCTTCAGCGGTGACTGCGTACTGGGATGCGCCTGCGGGAAGGCGGACGACTCGGCGAACGTGTCGTGCACCCCCACCATGACGGCGTTGGCCACACCCCGGTCGGGATCCGACTCGTACACGAGCCGGAAGATGATGCCGGCCGCGAGCATCGAGATCGCCATCGGCATGAAGATGACCAGCTTGAACGCCGTGCCCCAGCGGATCCGTTCGGTGAGCACGGCGAAGATCAGGCCCAGCCCCGTCGCGAGCGTCGGGGCGACCACCACCCAGATCGCGTTGTTCTTGACCGCGGTGAGGATGGTGTCGTCCGTGAACAGGGTCTCGTAGTTGCCGAACGCCGTGAAGTCGCCCGACTTGTCGAAGAAGCTGCGGAAGACCGAGTACCCGATGGGGTAGAGGACGAGCGCGCCGAGCAGCACGAGAGCGGGCGCCAGGAACAGCACCGCCACGCTTCTGCGCGTTCCGGTCACGCTCTTGCGCGGTGTGGGAGCCGGGGGCAGCGCCACGTTCGGCGTGCCCCCGGCGTTCGCGGATGTCACCGCGTCAGTCCTTGTAGGCCTTGGCGGCGGCCGTCTCCAGCGCCTTCTGCGTGCCCGCGACGTCCTTCGGGTTCTTCAGGAAGTCCTGGAGCGCCTTCCACTCACCCTTGCCCGGCGTGCCGCCGAAGGCCTGCGGGGCCTGGTCGGACATGTCGAAGCGGATGTCGTCGCCCGCCGCGATGAGCGCCTTGGCGATGGACCGCTGCACGTCGTTCGGGTACGCGGCCAGATCGAGGCTCTTGTTCGGCGAGACGAAGCCGCCCGCCTCCGCCCAGATCTTGGCCGAGTCGGGAGAGGCCAGGAAGGTCAGGAGCGCCTGGGCGCCCTTGCTGTCCTTCAGGGCCACCGCCGCGTCACCGCCGACCACCGCGGGGGACTCGTCCCCGACCGCGGGGAACGGGAACACCTTGGCGTCCGTGCCGACCTCGGCCTTCGTCTCGGAGATGGGCAGCGAGACCATGTCGCCCTCGAAGACCATGCCCGCCTTCGGCTGGTCGCCGCCGGTGAACGTCTGCTTCACGGAGGCGGGGAACTCGGTCTGCAGGGCGCCGTCCGCGCCACCCGCGACGAAGCCCTTCTTGCCGAAGAGCTCACCGAGCGTGGTCAGCGCCTCCTTCACGGAGGGGTCAGTCCACTTGATCTCGTGCTTGGCGAGCTGGTCGTACTTCTCCGGGCCGGCCTGCGAGAGGTAGATGTTCTCGAACCAGTCGGTGAGGGTCCAGCCGTCCGCGCCCGCGACCGAGATCGGCGGTACGCCGGAGTCGTACACGGTCTGGGCCGTCTTCAGGAAGTCGTCCCAGGTCTTGGCCTGCTTGGCGCCCGCGTTGTCGAAGACCTGGGTGTTGTACCAGACCAGGGACTTGTTGGCGGCCTTGAAGTACACGCCGTACTGCTTGCCGTCGACGGACCCGAGGTCCTGCCAGCCCTTCGCGTAGTTCTTGTCGAGCTGCTTCTGCGCCTCGGGTCCGACCGGCTTGGCCCACTTGTTGGCCACGGCCTGCTCGATCGCGCCGACCTGCGGAAGCATCGCGACGTCCGGCGGCGCACCGCCCGCGACCTTCGACTCCAGGAAGCTGATGATCGGGTCCTGGGCGGGTACGAAGGTGACCTTGGCCCCGGTCCGCTTCTCGAACTCGTCGAGAACCTTGAGGAACACCTTGCGCTCGGAGCCGCCCCATACGGCGGCCACGGAGACCGTCTGCCCGTCCAGCTTGGGCAGTTGAACCGCGGCGGCGCTCTCCTTGCCGCCGTCCTTGTCCCCGCTGCCCTTGTCGTCGCCGTCGTCCCCGCCGCATGCCGTGACGGTGAGCACGAGCGTGCCCGCGACGACGGCCGCGGCGAATTTGGCTGTGGTACGCCGATGTTGCGGTGCCTTGCGTGTTCGAAGACTGCTGCGCATCACTGCCCCGTTTCTCTGCCCCGGCGAGTCCCGTGCGGCCTGTCTACGCCCGCCCGGGGAGAGGCGGCAAGAGCGCCAACCATGACAACTGGGTGATCGTGATGGCGTTGTGACGTGGGGTCATGAGCAGGGGTGTCCCAGTGGGGAAGGTGGGCACAACGCCACGCTGCCGGGCACCGCCCGACAAGGCGCCCGGTGCCCGCAGCGGTACCGCAGCTACAAGTACCGCAGCTACAAGAGGGACGGCACCTGATCCGCGGCGACAGAGCGCGCGGCCCGCTCCAGCGCACTGGCGAGGAGGGCCAAGTCCGTGGGCCCATTGCCGAGTTCACGCACGGGGCGGCGGGCGGGAGGGTCCCCCATCCGCTCCCACTCCAGTGGGACCACGGTGGGCCGCACCGTGGACGTACGGGGAATCCGCCCGGTGACCCGCCCCGCCTGGAAGGGGCTCACCCGCCCCTCGGCGGTCCGAAGCTCCCCCCGTCCCGGGGCAGGCTCCTCAGGCCCAGGAGCAACAGCATCCAGCACAACCCGAAGCGCGGCCCTTCGCCCCAGCTCGGTCTCGGGAGTCCGCTCACTGCGAGCCGTGGTGGCAACCAAATGCACCCCGAGCCGCTCCCCGTCCCGAGCCACGGCTTCGAGCGCCCGCACGACGGACCCCGCGGCAGGCCGCCCCGGCGACCCGAGCGCGGGCGAAAGCAGCGCGTCGAAGTCGTCGACGAGCACCACGAGCCGGGGCAGCGGAGGCCCAGGCTCGGCCCCCTTGCGGACGGCGGCGACAGGCCGCAGCCGCATCGTGGAACTCGGCGCCGGATCAAGATCACCTCCGCCTCCGCCTCCCCCCACGGCCGGAGGCACGGACGCAGGCACAGGGGTCTGCGTATGCCACTCCGCGAAACCGAGCCGCCCCAGCAGCTCGGCCCGCCGCTTCAGCTCGGCGGTCAGTGACTGGGCGAACTCCCGCATGCGGACAGGGTCGTTGGCGGTGAGATACGTCGTGACGTGCGGCAGGTCCGTACAGACGGCGAGGCCTTCGACGAGCCGGACGTTCCCGCCGTTCGTCCCGCTGCCGCCGCTCCCCGTGGTGTCCCGCCCGTCGATGAGGACCATGCCGAGCCGGTCGGGGCGCTCCGCCGCGGCCAGCGAGGCGGCGATGGACCGCAGCAGTTCCGTACGACCGCTGCCCGAAGGGCCCTCGGCCAGCACATGCGGGCCCTCGGCGGCGAGGTCCACGACCACGGGACCGCGCGGCCCGGCCCCGAGCACCGTCCAGGCCCGCCCGCCCAGCGCCTCGGGATCATCGGCGGCGGCGGCCCAGCGTGCCATCAGGGAGGCGGGCGTGGCCCGTGCGAGCCCCAACTCGTCCAGGAGGCGTGCCATTTGGGGCAAAGGAGCAGACACGCGCGCGTGCCCGTCGCCGGGCGCCCCGTCCGTGCGGAAAGGCGCCAGCGCGCGGGCGAACCGCTCGGCCCAGGCCCCCGACACCGCGTCCACCGCGGCGACGGTGCCGTGCCCCGCCGGGTGCCCGTCCACGGTCCGCAGCAGCCGCAGGGCGGTCGCCACGTCCCCGCTGAGCAGCGCGACGGCGCCGCAGGCGCGGAAGGCGGGCGACACGGAGCAGGCGGCTTCGTACGTGGCGGAGACGGGCGAGGCGGGCGACGCGGCGGGGGTCTCCGCGAGGCAGACGACATGGATCCCGGCGGCGGCCCCCTCCCGTGCCAGGCGCACCACGGCTTCGCGCAGCCCGGCGGAACCGGGGTCGCCGTCCACCACGACGACGGTGCGTGGCCCGGCGTCCGAAGAGCCTTCGGCGGAAGCCGCGAGGTCGCCGTCCGACGCGGTGGCGGACGCCCTGTCCGCCACGAAGTCCTCCAGGCGCCGCAGCAGCTCTCCCGTACGCGCGGCGGCCTGCTCGCGGTCGTAGGCCAGGAGGAGGCGGCAGTCCTGGCCGTGCGTGGGCCGCAGATGGGGGAGCCAGCCGAGCCAGGACCACTCGGCGGCCCGCTCCGGCGTGGGCCGTGCGCGGTCCGTGCTGAGCAGCACGATCTCCAGGGCGTCGGGGGAGTGCAGCGCCGCGAGCTGGGCCACGACCGCGCGGGCGAGCCCCGTGAGCCGCTCGCGCGGTCCCGCGAGGCCGAGCGCGCCGGCCTCCCGCAGGCTGACCGTCACGGGGACGGCGGGCAGCAGGCCGCGCTCGTCCGGGGCCGCGCGGTCGACCGTGCCGAGCCGGACCGCGAGGGCCTCGGGGTGGCCGGGGCCGCGCTCCCAGAGCCGGGGGCCAGGGCCGAGCGCGGTGAGCAGCAGGGCCGCCGGGTCGGGCCAGGACTCCGGGGTCCGCGCGGCGGCGGCCACCGCGAGGTCCTCGGGGGTGGGGGCCGCCGGTTGCGGGGGCGCGGCCTCGCTGCCCGTCTCGTACACGTCGTCTTCGTACGCCGCCTGGCCGTGCTCGTCGTCGCGGGCTCCCGTGAGCCGCCGGGCCCAGGCCGAGAGGCCGCTGCGCTTGCGCAGGCCGCGCGGCACGGTCGTGCCGCGCGCGGGGGTGCCGGTGCGGGTGCTCTCGGCGTCGGGGGCGCCGCCCTGCTGCGGGACCAGGGGCGCGTCGGTGGGCGACTGCCTGCCGTACGCCGATGCCTGGCCGCCTTCGCCCGAGGCGCCCCAGCCGGCCGATCCGTACGCGTGGTGCGTGCCGTCGGAGGGCGCGTGGCCCGCTTCCGGGGGAGCGCTCGCAGGCGCGTCCCCGCTCGCAATGACCCGCACGCGCACGTGCCCCTCGCCGTCCGCGGCCGTCGGTAGCGCGCCGCCCGTCCCGTCCCCGGCGGTGAGCCGCAGCGCGGACTCGCCGAGCCGCAGCAGGGAGCCGTGGGAGAGGCGCACGGGGCGGTCGGTGATCTCGCGGCCGTCCACCGTCGTGCCGTTCGTGGAGCCCAGGTCCGTGACGGTGACCTGGCCGTCCTGGGCGAGCGTCACCGCGCAGTGCAGCCGCGAGACGTCCGGGTCGTCCAGCGGGACGTCCGCGTCCGCCGAGCGGCCCACGCGGATCTGGCCGCCGTGCAGGAGGTGCACGCCGCCCGCGTCCGGGCCCGCGACCACGTGCAACTGGGCCGCCGCTCCCGCGAGTTCGGGTCCGGGCTCGGCGGGCGAGCCGAGCGAGAGCACCGCTCCGTCGATCAGCGGGGGCTCTCCGAGGGTGCAGCGCTGGGCGTCGAGCCGCTCCGACTCCGCGTACAGGACGACGGGTCCTTCGCCGCCCGCCACGGCGGCGGCGAGGCCGGAGGCGACCGTGGCGAGCGCGGTCCCGGCAGGGGCGGTGACCAGCACGTCACAGGCGCCGCGCGGCACGGCGGGGCGGCCTTGGGGCTCGGCGGTCTGGCCGCTGCGCGGCCCGAGGACGGTCAGCCGGATCTGCATCGCCGTCAGCGGTCCCTTCTGCCCTTGCCGCAGGGCACGGGGACTCGCGCTGTGATTCCCCCCACCGCACACGGCCACATCGGCCAGTAACAAGAAGGCATCTTCGCACCTGCCGCTGACAACACGCCCGGCGGCCACCAGTAAGTGATCTTGATTGGTCGGCTCTGCTCGGAAAAGTGCCTGCTTGGACCGTTGCGATCGTCGGCCGCCATGGGGTGACGAAGGTCAATTCGTCGCCCATCGGCAACCAACAGCCCCAGTGGGGCGTCTTTCCACCGAACAGCTGTCCAGTCACCCGGTGGCCGGTCGAAGGAGACCGGCCGGTGCCCCGTTCGGCGGCACTACAGTGGGTCGGAACACCTTCCGGCGGGTAGCCGGGTCCGGACAGACCAGCCAGATCAGCAGGGAGCATGACGTGCGGCCGGTAGGCAGCAAGTACCTGCTCGAGGAGCCGCTCGGGCGCGGCGCCACGGGCACCGTCTGGCGAGCCCGCCAGCGCGAGACCGCGGGTGCCGAGGCAGCCGTTCCCGGCCAGCCGGGCGAGACCGTCGCGATCAAGGTCCTCAAGGAGGAGCTCGCCAACGACGCGGACATCGTGATGCGCTTCCTGCGCGAGCGCTCCGTCCTGCTCAGGCTGACGCACCCGAACATCGTGCGGACCCGTGACCTGGTCGTCGAGGGAGAGCTCCTCGCCCTCGTCATGGACCTGGTCGAAGGCCCCGACCTGCACCGCTACCTCCGCGAGAACGGTCCGTTCACGCCGGTCGCGGCGGCCCTCATGACCGCCCAGATCGCCGACGCGCTCGCCGCGAGTCACGCGGACGGCGTCGTGCACCGCGACCTGAAGCCCGCGAACGTCCTGCTCAAGCAGGACGCCGACGGCTCGATGCACCCGATGCTCACCGACTTCGGCATCGCGCGCCTCGCCGACTCCCCGGGCCTGACCCGCACCCACGAATTCGTCGGCACGCCCGCGTACGTGGCACCCGAGTCCGCCGAGGGCCGCCCGCAGACCAGCGCGGTCGACATCTACGGCGCGGGCATCCTCCTGTACGAGCTCGTCACCGGGAGCCCGCCCTTCGGCGGCGGCTCGGCCCTCGAGGTCCTGCACCAGCACCTGAGCGCCGAACCGCGCCGCCCCTCCACGGTCCCGGACCCCCTGTGGACGGTCATCGAGCGCTGCCTCAGCAAGAACCCCGACCACCGCCCCAGCGCCGAGAACCTCGCGCGCGGACTGCGGGCCGTCGCGGACGGCGTGGGCGTGCACGCGAACAGCGCGCAGATCGCCGCCGCGGAGGGCGTGGGCGCCCTCCTGATGCCCGACCCGGACCCCGCCATGGTGCCGGGGACGGCCGGAGCCGCCGATCCCACCCAGGTGCTTCCGAGCAACGCGGGGTCGTACGACCCGAACGCGGCGACGAGCGTCATGCAGAGCACCGGCTCCGGTCCCGGCGCGGCCGACCCGACGGCCGTCATGCCGCCGGTGCCGCCGAACCAGCCCGGCGGCGACCCGAACGACCCGCACCCCTGGCAGAACCAGATGCGGGCGGCCCGCGACCGCAACGAACAGACGCAGGTCCAGTCGTACCTGGACCCCAGCCAGGACCCGCTGCGCCGCCGCCGTCCGCAGCGCCAGGTCCAGCAGCCGCAGCCGCAGCAGCGCCCCCAGCAGTACGCGCCGCAGCAGCAGCGTCAGCAGCCCCAGCAGCAGTACGCCCCCCAGCCCCAGCAGCAGCAGTACGCGCCGCCGCAGCAGACGCCGCCCCAGCAGCCGCCCGCGGGCCGGCCGCCGCGTGAGCCCAGGGAACCCAGGCAGCGCGGCTCGAACCCGAACCGGATGAAGATCCCGGGTCTCGGCTGCCTCAAGGGCTGCCTCTTCACGCTGATCATCCTCTTCGTGGCGAGCTGGCTCGTCTGGGAGCTGAGCCCGCTCCAGGAGTGGATCGGCACGACGAAGGGCTACTGGGAACAGCTGACCGACTGGTACGACACGGTGTCCGGCTGGATGGGCAAAGTGGGCGGCAACTAGCCCTCCCGTGGTCGGTGAGGGGTGAATCCCCTCCCGACTCTGGGGATTTGTCGACACCTGCGGGGTGATTTCTGCTCCTGGAGTGAAGGTTGGCGTCGAGGCCGCGTAGCTTTGTCGCCAACACGCATCCGTAGGAGCAGTCTTGGCACGCAAGATCGGCAGCCGGTACACCGCCCACCAGATCCTTGGTCGGGGCAGCGCCGGCACGGTGTGGCTCGGCGAGGGGCCCGAGGGTCCCGTCGCCATCAAGCTGCTGCGCGAGGACCTGGCGTCCGACCAGGAGCTCGTCGGCCGCTTCGTCCAGGAGCGCACGGCTCTGCTCAGCCTCGACCACGCGCGCGTGGTGGGCGTCCACGACCTGGTGGTCGACGGCAACGACCTCGCCCTGGTCATGGACCTGGTCCGCGGCACGGACCTGCGCACCCGCCTGGACCGCGAGCGGCGCCTGGCTCCCGAGGCGGCGGTGGCGATCGTGGCGGACGTGGCGGACGGCCTCGCGGCGGCGCACGCGGCGCAGATCGTGCACCGTGACGTGAAGCCGGAGAACGTCCTGCTCGACATGCAGGGCCCGCTGGGTCCCGGCGGCTCGCACCCCGCCCTGCTCACGGACTTCGGCGTCGCGAAACTGATCGACTCCCCGCGCCGCACCCGCGCGACGAAGATCATCGGTACGCCGGACTATCTCGCCCCCGAGATCATCGAGGGCCTGCCCCCGCGCGCGGCCGTGGACATCTACGCGCTCGCGACGGTTCTGTACGAGCTCCTGGCGGGCTTCACCCCGTTCGGCGGCGGCCACCCCGGGGCGGTGCTGCGCCGCCACGTGACGGAGACGGTGGTCCCCCTCCCCGGCATCCCGGACGAGCTCTGGCAGCTGATGGTCCAGTGCCTGGCCAAGGCTCCGGCGTCCCGCCTGCGAGCCTCGGAGCTCGCCGCGCGGCTGCGGGAGCTCCAGTCGCTGGTGGCGGGGATGCCGCCGCTGGACGTGGACGAGCCGGACACGGAGCCGCTTCCTGAGGAGGAGGCGGAGGAGCCCGCGCCGGAGCCGTCCCCGGGTGCGCCGCGTCGCGGGGCCGTCCCCCTGGTGCGCGGCTCGACCACTCCCGACTCGAACCGCGACACCCACACCTCCATGCGCGTCCCGGGGCCCGACGAGCTCGCCGGGGGCGCGCGGGGCACGGCCCGCGCCCCGCGCGCGTCCGGTGCGGCCCGCCCCGGCTCGGCCCGCCACCGCTCCTCTGCCCGCCGCCGCAGGATCACGCTCGGCGTGGCGGGAGCGGTTCTTGTGGCCGCCGCGGGCATCGGCACCTGGGCGGCCACAAACGGCAACGACGCGGACGCAACCCCCCAGGACACCAACAACTCAGCCCCACCTTCGCCATAACCCCCGGGGGGCAACCACCCCGGAGCCCTGCACCAGCCGCAACCCCCGGGGGCAACTACCCCGGAGCCCCGCACCAGCCGCCGCGATGGCTCGCCCCCCTGCTGTGGCCCCGACGGCTCACTGCCTGCCGGCGGAGAGCCTGTGGCCGCCGGGCCCGTGCGTCTGCTGGTCGGCTCCGGCTGCCCCTGTCCCGGCGCTTCGCGCCGGATTTTCCCCGCCCACCCACCCGATTACCCCGGAGTAATGGGTGGGTG
>NZ_JBHUZJ010000041.1:0-81362 GCF_042667685.1 Streptomyces sp. NPDC057302
GCTGTTGGAAGCCGCCGCGCGCCCTCTGCTCTGAGGACCTGCTAGCAGTTGCCCCGCGCCGCCTTCCCCGCGAAACGGTCCGCCAGCCAGTTGGCCGCGAGCGGGGACTGGGTGATGACCCCGGAGACGTGCTCGCCGAGCGGGACCGTGTGCCACTCGACGTTCGCGCCCTTGGCGCACCAGTCCTTGCGGACCTGCTTGCCGACGCCGTACGGGATCAACTCGTCGGTGATCACGTGGTACTGGTACACCGGCGCGTCCGGAGCTTGCGTGCCGACCGTCGACTCGCGCAGGCGCTGCTGCCAGTCCGGCTGGTCGAGGGGGTTCTTCACCGTCATGTCGGTGATCTTCTTGAAGGAGCCGAGGACCGCGCCGTCCGCCACGCAGCTGTTGCGCAGGGCGCCGATCAACTTCTTGCCCGCCGGGTTGAGATAGGACTCCAGGTTCAGTTCGGGGAAGGCCGCGTTCTGGCCGATGGCCGCCATGAAGACCAGGCCGGAGCCGTACGAACCGTCGTTGAAGTCGGCCACCTTCCGCAGGTCGCCCGGGACGCCGCCGGTCGCCGTGCCCTTGACCTTGAGGTCGGGGGCGTACGACCCGTGCAGCTCGGCGGCCCAGCCGGCGGCCTGCCCGCCCTGCGAGTAGCCCATGATGCCGACCGGGCTGTCCTGGCCGAGCCCGGCCTCCGGGAGGCGGATCGCGGCGCGGGCGGCGTCGAGCATGGCCTGGCCTTCGGCCTTGCCGACCGTGTAGGTGTGGTCGCCGGGGGTGCCGAGGCCTTCGTAGTCCGTCACCGCGACCGCCCAGCCGCGCAGGGTGAGCTGCTGGATGAGGTTGGCTTCGAGGGTGGTGCCCCTGGGGAAACCGGCGCTGGGGGCACAGTGATCACCCATGCCGATCGTCCCGACGGCGTACGTGATGAGGGGGCGGGGGCCCTTCCTGCCGTCCTGCGGCACGATGACGGTGCCGGAGACGGTGTTCGGTTCGCCCTTCGCCGTGGTGGAGCGGTAGTTGACCTTCCAGGCCTTGGTGTTGGTGGGCTGGCCCGGGAGGGGGTGGAAGCTGCTGGGGGCGGAGCTGACGATGTCGCCGGGGGCGGCGGCTTCCGTGGGGGCGGCCTGTGCCGTCGCGACCGGGGTGACGACGGCCGACAGGCTGAGCGCGGCGGCCACGGCCAGGGCTCTTGCGCCGGCCCTTACGTCGGCTCTTGCGCTGGAACGAACGTGCATGCGGCTCTCCCAACTGGTGTCAGGGGCTGGGGTGTTCAGGCGTCGACCGTAGTGACCGGCGAGTAAGTTCGGCGCTGGCGGGAGCGCTCACCTTTGTTGACCCCAGGTCTCGTAGCGGTACGCGCCCGGGGTCGTTCCCGTCCACCGCCGGAAGGCCCGATGGAAGGCCGTGTCCTCGGAGAACCCGAGCCGGGCGGCGAGCTCGGCGATGGGTTCCGCCCCTTCGCTGAGCCCCGCTATCGCCGCGTCGCGCCGCACGGCGTCCTTCAACTGCTGGTAGGAGGTGGACTCCTGGGCGAGGCGCCGGCGCAGGGTCGCGGGGCTCACCGCGAGGCGGGCGGCGATCTCGCCGAGGGAGGGCAGGCGGGGGGAGGTGCGCAGGGCGTGGGCGAGGGCGCGCCGCACCTGTTCGGCGACCGTCGTCCCGTACTCGCGTCGCGAGAGAAGATCGAAGGGTGCCCGGTTCAGCATGGTCTCCAGGGCGGTCTCGTCCCGGATCAGTGGCGCGGCCAGCCAGCGCTCGTCGAACCCGGCGCCGGTGCGGGCCGCGCCGAAGCGGACGGGGCAGCCGAAGAGGAGCCCGTACTCGTCCTTGTGCGGGGGCGGCGGATGCCCGAACTCGGCCCAGTGGAGGGGGATCCGGCGCCCGATGAGCCAGCTGCAGAGCCGGTGCCAGATGATGACGAGACACTCGGCGAGGAAGTAGTCGTGTTCGAGGTCGTTGCGTACGGCGAAGACGGCGCTGCCGGTGTCGCGGTGCTCCAGGGTGAGGTCCGGGCCGCCCGCGAAGAGGCCGTAGAAGGTGGCGCCCCGCTCCATGGCCGCGCCGAGATCGCGGCAGCCGAGGGACGCGTGGCACATCATCGCGAAGGTCCCCGGCCTGCTGACGGCCCCGCCGAGGCCGAGGAACTCGTCGCCGGTGGCGCGGTACAGCTCCCGGAAGAGCCGGGCGAACTGGACCTCGGTGATGCGGGCCCGGTCGTCGCCGAGGAGGAGCGGGGGGATCTGGGCGGTGCGGAGCAGCGGGACGGTGTCGATTCCGTGGCGGTCGGCGCCGTGCAGCATGGCGCGGACGTGGTGGACGGTGATGGTCCTGCTGGGCATGGGGTTTCCTTCCCCAGTCGCGGGGCTACCCGAAACGGGTGGGGCGGCCCGGTGTCGCGCACGTGCCCCGGGCCGTCCTGCCCCGCTGCCGCCCGCTCACCGTCTCTGGCCTGAGCTTCCCGGCCAACTCCGCTGACGCTTCCCGTCATCCCGCGCGGGCCCGCCCTGTCCCTAGCGTCTAGGCATGCAGCCGACGGAGCGCCCCGAGACCCTGGCCGTACTCACCGAATGGGCGGCGGACCGCCACGGCAAGCTGCCCGCTCTCCGCTTCAGGTCCGAGGGCGGGACGTGGTCGGACATCTCGTACGAGCAGCTGCGCGCACGGGTCCGGCAGCTCGGCGAAACCCTCCTGACCCTGGGCGTCCGCCCCGACGACCGCGTGGCGATCCTCGCCGAGACCCGTCCCGAGTGGACGTACGCGCACTTCGCCGTGTTCGCGGCGGGAGCGGTGGTGGTGCCGGTCTACCCGACGGCGGGGGACGAGGAGGTCGAGTGGGTGATCGGCGACTCGGCCACATCGGTGGTGATCTGCGAGGACGCCGAGCAGGCAGCGAAGATCGAACGGCTGCGCGGGCGGTTGCCTGGGGTGCGGCAGGTGGTGCTGATGGTGGGGGATGGCGGGGTGCGGCCGTCTGATGGGTGGCAGCGCCTTGAGGGGGAGCGGCCTGCTGGTGGTGGGGAGCGGCTTTCTGGTGGTGGGCAGCGGCCTGACGGGGAGCGTCCGTCTGGTGGCGGGGAGCGGCCTGACGGGGAGCGTCCGTCTGATGGCGAGCAACGCGCCGACGGGAAGCGTCCCTCTGGCCATGATCAGTCGCCCGAGCGGGAGCTGCCTTCCGACCGTGATCCGCGCGCCGACCCTGAGCGGCGCCGCGACCGCGACCGCGAGCAGGCCGCTGGCCCTGAGCAGGCCGCCGGTCCCGAGCAGGCCGCCGGCCCGGGTTCGCCGGAGGCCCTGCTGGAGCGGGCGCGGACCCGTGCCCCCGATGACTTGGCCACCATCATCTACACCTCAGGGACCACCGGCCTGCCCAAGGGGTGCCTTCTCACCCACGCCAACCTGGGGGCCGTCCAGTCCGCGACGCTGCCCCTGATCGAGGGCGGCCCCGGCGACTCCACGTACCTCTACCTCCCGCTGGCCCATCTCCTCGCCCAGCTCATCGAGTTCACCACCCTCATCGAAGGCGGCGAGCTCTGCTTCTTCGGCGGGAGGATCGAGAACGTCGTCGCCGAGCTGGCGGAGGCGCGGCCCACGCATCTGCCGTCCGTGCCGCGCCTGTTCGAGAAGGTGTACTCCGTGGTCCTCTCCCTGGCGGAGTCCCAGGAAGGCGGCCGTGAACGCTTCGAGGAGGCGGTACGCATCGGGGTCCTCGCGGCGGACGGAGCCCTGCCGCCCGATCTCCAGGAGGCGTACGAGGCTGCCGACAAGGCCCTGTACGGGCTGGTCCGGCAGGCGCTGGGAGGGCGGGTGCGGTGGGCGCTGACCGGTGGCGCCCCGATCGCGCCGCACGTCGTGGACTTCCTGCGGGCGTGCGGGATCGCGGTCTACGAGGGGTACGGGATGACGGAGTCGGCCGGGGTCATCAGCCTCAACCACCCGGGCGCGGTCCGGTACGGCACGGTCGGCCGCCCCATCGAGGGCTGCGAGGTCCGCATCGCGGAGGACGGAGAGGTGCTGGCCCGGGGTGCGATGGTCTTCCCCGGCTACCACGCGGACCCGTCCGCGACCCGTGCCGCCCTGGACGACGAAGGCTGGCTGCACACGGGCGACTTGGGCGCGGTCGACGCGGACGGCTATCTCAGCATCACCGGCCGCAAGAAGGACCTGATCATCACCTCCGGAGGCAAGAACCTCACCCCGTCCCTCAGCGAACTGGCCATCCAGCGCTCCCGTTTCGTGTCCCGAGCGGTGATGGTGGGCGACAGCCGTCCCTACCCGGTGGCGCTGATCACGCTGGACGCGGAGGAGATCGGAGCGTGGGCGGAAAGGGAGGGCCTGGAACGAACCCCCCAGTCGGAGCCCCTCTCCCGAAACCCGCGCGTGCGCGCCCTGATCCAGGAGGCGGTGGACGCGGCGAACGCGGAGGTCTCCCGCCCGGCGGCCATCCGGGACTTCGCGGTGCTGGAGGAGGACTTCACGGTGGAGGAGGGACTTCTGACGCCGAGCTTGAAGGTGCGGAGGCGGGCGGTGACGGAGAGGTATGCGGGGGTGGTGGACGGGTTGTACGGGGAGGGGGGTGCGGGGGCCATGCCACTCCCGTCGGCCGGGAGGGCTCGGGGGTAGCCGCCGGTCCGACCGGGGCCCCGGTGGAGGGCAGCTTCCGCCGGGGCGAGTGCTGCGTAGGGCCGGGAGGCGTGCAGGGGGCGGGCGGGGCGGGGCTGCGTCCCGCCCGCCCGCCGCGCCGGCATGGTGGTCGTTCGCCATGCCGATGCGAGTCCCGGGTGCGTATGGGGGGAGGGAGGGATCGAGCCGCGCGGTATGCGCGCGGGCGGCGGTCGAGGGGCTGGACGCGGAGGCCGATCCGGTGGGCGTGCCCCGAGGGCTACGCCACTCCCGCCAGCCGCAGCAGTGCCGTAGTCGCTGCCGCGCCCACCACTACCACCGCGAACGGTGCCTTTCGCCAGGCCAGTACCCCGCCTGCCAGGACGCCTAGGGGGCGGGCCCAGCCGGCGAAATCGTGGCCCTCGGTCAGGGCGCCGGTGGCCAGCAGGGCGACCAGGAGGACCGTTGCTCCGACCGTCAGCAACTCTTGCATGCGGGGCGGCAGTTCGATGCGGCCGTGCAGCAGGGGGCCCGCGAGGCGGAAGACGTATGTTCCCGCGGCCAGGGCCAGTACGCAGGCGAGGTAGGCGTTCACGACGTGCTCCTCCGGGCGGCGGTGGGGGCAGTGGGGCGGCTGGGTCCGCGGCGGGCGGCGAGCAGGCCGAGCAGCGCGAGCAGCACCGGCACTCCGGCGGGCAGCCAGGGCGCGGCGACGACCGCGATCACGGCACCGGCAGCCGAGGCCCGCCGCGTCACGCTGTCGCCGCGCAGCGCGGGTAGCACCAGGGCCAACAGCACCGCGGGGAACGCGGCGTCCAGCCCGAAGCGGGCGGTGTCGCCGATCGCGGATCCGGCGAGCGCACCCCCGAGAACGCTGACGTTCCACACGACGAACAGACCGAGCCCCGATATCCAGAACGCGGCCTTGCGCTGCTTCTGGTCGGGCTGGGCGAGGACGAAGGCCGCCGTCTCGTCGGTGATCAGATGCGCGCCCAGCAGCCGCGCGGCCCAGGACCGCCCCAGGCTGTCCGCCACGGCCAGGCTGAAGGCCGCCGTGCGGGAGTTCAGCAGCAGCCCGGTGGCCGCCGCCGCCACCGGGCCACCACCGGCGACCAGGATCCCGATCGCGCTGAACTGGGCGGAGCCCGCGTACACGAGCAACGACATCAGCACCGGCACCCAGATGGGCAGGCCGCCCGCGACGGCGATCGCACCGAAGGAGAGACCGACGACGGCATCGGCGAGCCAGACGAGGGCGATGTCCCGCAGGACGCCGCGGGGGAGATGGGAGAGCCGTACGAAGCCGTCGTTCGTTCGCTCTGGCGGGCTGTCTGTTCGGTGTGACGAACGCATAGGTCGTAGGATGGGTGGAGTGACGTACGTTCGTCAAGCCGAACGTTATGTGCGGTACGGCGAACGGTTGGGTGAGAGAAGGCGAGGAGTCGGGATGGGCATGGCGCGGGGCAGGGCGGGCGAGCAGGACGAGAGCGCGGGTCCGACGACAGGCTCCGGAGCGGGCCCGGCCCGCCGTGTTCCGGCCGCTTCCGGAGTGGGGGCCCCAGCGCCCGGAGCCAAGGCCGCCGCCCCCGCCCCCTCCCGTCTCCCCCGGGAATGGATCGCCGCCGCCCTGCGCCGGGAGCGCGCCAAGGCCGGGATCTCGCTCTCCGAGCTGGCCAAGCGGGCCGGGATCGCCAAGTCGACGCTCTCCCAGTTGGAGGCGGCCACCGGCAATCCGGGGATCGAGACGGTGTGGGCCCTCGCCGTGGCGCTCGGGGTGCCGTTCAGCGTGCTCGTGGAGTCGCCTGCTCCCGCCGTGACCGTGATCCGGGCGGGGCAGGGACCCACCATGCAGGCCGAACAAGCCTCGTACGCAGGGACTTTGCTCTCCGCGGGCCCCCCTGGCGTACGCCGCGACATCTATCACTCCGCCGTGGAGCCCGGCTCCGTACGCGAGTCGGAACCCCACATCCCGGGGTCCGTGGAACACCTCGTCGTCTCCACCGGCCGCCTCCTCGCCGGGCCGAGCGACGAGACGGTGGAGCTGGCCGCCGGTGACTACATGTCGTACCGGGGAGACGTCCCGCATCTGTACGAGGCGCTGGAGCCGGGCACCACCTTCGTGCTGGTGATGCAGCACGTCTGATGGCTGAACGACGGAGGAGCGTTACTGCAGGAAGCCCGCGATGAGCTCCCCGTCGTACGCCGCCGCCCCCGCCGTGGTGATGCCGCCGGCCGAGCCGGGCAGCCGCAGGGAATCGAGGGCGCTCACATGCAGGTCGGCCTTACCGTCACCGTTCGTGTCGCGCAGCCGGACCAGGCCACCGAACTGGTCGTCGGACGTCAGCGGCCCCGGCACGCCAGGGGTGTTGCGGGCGAACCACTGTGAACCGGTGCCGGACAGACCGGCTGCTCGCCCCTTGAAGACGTGCACGCCGCCCGCGTACTCCTTGCCGTCGATCTCCTCGCCCCGCGCGCCGACCGCGAGGTCCGCGTAGCCGTCGCCGTTGGCGTCACCCGCCGAAAGGGACGAGCCGAACTCGTCGTAGTTCTCCGGCGATCCGGCGACGCCGCTCGTCGACTGGCTGAGGCGGGCGCTGCGGGACGGGCCGCCGGAGGCGCCGTACCAAACGCTGACGCGGCCCTTGTGCTTCGAGTAGAGGGAGGTGCCGACGGCGATGTCGCCGTAGCCGTCCTTGTCGAAGTCGGCGATGACACCGTCGCCGCCGCGCTCGGAGCTGCCGCCGTTGCCGGACTGGGACTCCAGGCGCAGGCTCTTGCCCGGGGTGAGTGAGCTCGCGCCGCCCTTGATGAACCAGGCGTCGGACGCGATGGACGAGGAGCTGACCACGTCGCCGATGATCGCGAGGTCGGTCTTCTTGTCGCCGTTGACCTTGCCGGAGATCAGGGCCGTGGCGTAGAAGGACGTCGTCTTGTCGAGCTTGGTCACGGTGCCGGTGGTGCCGGAGCGCTTGAGCGGGCCGCGGTAGACGTAGGCCATGGACTCGTTGATGACGGCCAGGTCCTGCTTGCCGTCCCCGTTGAAGTCACCGGTCGCCAGGTCCATGCCCATGTAGTTGTTGCGGCCCGGGTTCTTGTTGGGGAGATCCGTGCCCTTGGACAGGCCGGAGGCGGAGCCCCACAGGATCGTCACGGCGCCCTGGTCGGCGCCGCGGGAGCCGTTCTCGCCGGTCGCCGCGACCGCGAGGTCGCCGTACCCGTCGCCGTCGAAGTCCGCGGCGGCGCGTACCTCACCGAACATGTCGTCGGCCTCGTCGGCGCCGGGCACGCCGGCGCTCGCCTGGGTGATGCGCTGCTGTCTGGAGCCGGGGCCGCCGGCGGCCCCGAACACCACGGTGACGCCGCCGCCCCCTCTGGCGCTGAAGCTCGAGTACGCGTAGTCGCGGTAGCCGTCGCCGTTGAAGTCGTCGCCGTACTTCGCGGGCGCGGCGCTCGCTGCCGTGGCGGGCAGGGCGAGGGGGATGAGTCCCGCCGCCAGGAGGGCGGCGAGCGGGGCCGTTGTGCGGATGCGCATGGGTGTCGGGGTTCCTTATGAGTCGCGGAGGCGGTGAGCCCGGTCGGCGATCCGAACGCCGGAGCCGGGTGCGGGGCGCCGCGCCGTTCACCGGGAGTTGTCCCAGGTGACGCGCGGGGTCCGCGAACAGGAGACCGGTGGTGGGGGCGAAGGGTTGTACTTGGTCGCAGCGGAACGTCGTACGTGCGGTCGCGGCCCGTCTTTGGAACCCCACCGTCAGCGTGCGTGACGGGGGATGGCAACGCGGAACGGCAACGCGCGGCGCGGGACGGCACCGCGCGGCGCGCGCAAAGCGGCGGGTGAGGCGCAAGCCTCTGTCGGCACCGGTCAGGCGGGCGCCTCGCCGCCCGCACCGCCCCCAGAGCATCGCGGGGGCAGGGAACTGCACCAGGTCGCCAGGTAGCAGGGCGACACGCCCAGTGAGTCAGCGTCCCAGAAGCCCCCCGGGCTACCCCTTCCGCGGCCTCGGCGACAGCAACTGCTCCCTCAGTGCCGTCAGTTGATGCGACGTCTCCACCGCGAGCCCCTCCTCCAGCGTCGCCAGACCCAGCAGCAGCGCGTCCGCCACCAGCAGCGCGGTCAACGCCTCCGTCGTGATGCCGGTAGGCGTATGCGGCGCCGTCAGGACCGCGTCCACCCGTGGCCCGTACAGCTCCGCCAGTTCATCCGTGACCAGGACGACCCGCGCCCCCACCGCCCGCGCCCGCTCTATCAGCACCGTCAGCTCGGTCAGCGCCCGGCCCGGCTGGAAGATCACCACCGCGTCTCCCTGCCGCACGGCGAGCAGATGGTCGGCGAGGGCGAAACCGGTGTCCCCGAAGTACCGTGCCCGGCGGCCGATCCTGCCCAGGGCCAACGCCAGGTGCCGCGCGGCCAGTTCGGACGCCGCGATGCCGTAGCAGTGGATCTCCGCGGCCTGGGCGAGGAACCCCACCGCGTCCCGCAGCGCCTCGCCCGGCGTCAGGCGCCGCGCGTGCTCGATGCGCTCCTGGGCCTCGTCGAACACCTCGCCCCAGATGCCGTCCAGGTCACGCCCCACATGCGCGATGCGCTGCTTCAGGCGCACCTCGGGCGGCACCGCCGACGTGAAGTCCGACGCCAGCTCCCGCTTGAGCGCGGGCAGCCCCGCGTACCCGAGGCGCTGCATGGCGCGGACGACCGTCGCGTTGCTGGTGCCGCTCGCCGCGCCCAGCTCCTGCGCGCTGGCGAAGAGCAGCGACTCGGCGGGCGCGCTGACCACGTACTGGGCGACGGCCCGCTCGGACGTCGAGAGCGTCTCCCACTGGTCGCGCACCGCGGCCCGCAGCCGTGCGAGCCCCGCGCCGCCGCCGGAGGACCCGGCCCCCGACCCGGCCCCCGCCTCAGCCCCCGTACCATCCTCTGAAATTTCCATTACAGCTATTGACTCTCGTGTGATGGCCGTTACTCTCCTGGCAACACATTCCAGAAGGAGAGATTTCCGTAACCGACGTTACAGGACGGTCCACGGAACCTCTCCGTCGCGAGGAGAACAATGGCACCCCGCCCCGCCCCCGCCGCCCCTGAACGCTCCGAACGCTCCGGACGCTCCCTCCCGGTCATCGAGATATCCGGCACCCCCGTCGAGCGCGGCCACCAGTACGGCGAAGCCGTCCGACCCCAACTGCACGCCGCCCTCGCCTATTACGAGGAGGCGTTCGGCCAGTCGTCCGGCCTGACCTGGAGCCAGGTCACCGACCGCGCCGCCCGCTGGACGGAGCCGGTCCGCGCCTACGCACCCCACCTCCTGGACGAGATGCGCGGCATCGCCGAGGGCGCCGGAGTCGGCCTCAACGACATCCTCGCCCTCAACGCCCGAGGCGAGGTCATCTACGACCGCTCCTTCGCGGACATCAAAGCTGAGAAGGCGGCTGAGGATGTGGCAGAGGAGGTGGCCGGGGAAGAGCCCGCCGAAGGCTGCACCTCCTTCGCCGCCTACGGAGAGGCCAGCGGAGACGGCCACGTATGGGCGGGGCAGAACTGGGACTGGCGGGCCAAAGTCGCCGACACCGTCGTCATGCTCCGCATCGTCCAGCCCCCGCACCCGACCCTGATCATGCAGGTCGAGGCGGGCCAGATCGGCCGCCAGGGCGCCAACTCGGCGGGCATCGCCCTCAACGCGAACGGCCTCGGAGGCCGCTTCAGCGACGCGATCGGCCTCCCCCAGACCGTCGTACGCCGCAGTGTCCTGGACCAGCACTCCATCACCGACGCCCTCGAAGTGCTCTGCCGCACCCGCGCGCACATCGCCTCCAACGCCCTGCTGACCTGCCGCGAAGGCTTCGCCGTCGACCTGGAGACGACCCCCGCCGGGCACGGCTGGATGTACCCCACGGACGGCCTCCTCGTGCACGGCAACCACTACCAGGCAGGCGTCCCGGCGGCGATCGCCGCGAACTACCGGCCCATGTCGTCGGACTCGCTCGTACGCGTCCCCCGCGCCGAACAGGGCCTGGCCGCCCTGCGCTCGTCCACCGGCGCCGACGAGTCCCGCAAGCTGATCAAGCAGGCCATGTCCGACCACCTCGGCCACCCCGAGTCGCTCTGCACCCACCCCGACCCGCGCAAGCCCGACGTCAAGCACTGGATGACGCTCGTCTCCTCCTGCGTGGACCTGACCAGCGGCGACTACCACGTCACCGCCGGCACCCCCTGCGACCGCGACTACCAGCACATGCCCTGGAACCTCTACGACGGCCCGTACGGAGACAACAGATGACGACGACCACCAGGACGGTGAAGCGGCCGGTGGTCGCCAAGCTCGCCGGGCTCACCGCACTCACGCTCCTCACCGTCTCCGCATGCAGCGGCGCCGACACCGCCGCGACCGGCGGCAAGCCCGCCGACGCGGCGAAGCTGAAGCTGAGCGCGACGACCGCGGCCGCCAAGGGGACGCTGGACAAGGCGGACTGGCTCCTGGAGGACGAGCCGGACTCGCTCGACCTCGACACCCAGGGCTCCAGCGCGGGCCGCGTCGTCCTGACGAACGTCTGCGAGCGGCTCTACCAGCTCCAGCCCGACATGACGACGAAGCCCTTCCTCGCCGAGAAGGCCCGTACGCCCGACGACACGACCCTCGTCCTCACTCTCCGGACCGGCGTCACCTTCCACGACGGCTCGAAGCTGACCGCGGACGACGTCCTGTGGTCGCTGAAGCGGCACGCCGATCCGGACATGGAGCAGGCCGACGAGTTCGGCAACGTCAAGTCCATGAAGAAGACCGGCGACCGCGAGATCACCATCCGCTTCAAGTCACCCGACGCCCTCTTCACGAAGGCCCTCGCGGGTGACGCGGGGATCGTCTGGAACAAGGAGCAAGTAGCCGCGGCGGAAGAGGACTTCGGCACGCCGGGGCAGGGGGACGCGTGCAGCGGACCGTACGAACTGAAGGGCTGGAAGTCCGGTGACTCGATCACCATCGGGGCGTACGACGGCTACTGGGGCAAGAAGCCGCTGACCCGGCAGGTCGTCTTCCGCTGGGCGTCCGACAGCGCGCTGGTCAACGCCCTGAAGACGGGCGCGGCCGACGGTACGTACGCCGAATCCCCGAACACCGCGTCCGCCCTGCGCACCAGCAAGGGCCTCGACCAGCACTACGGCCCCTCCACGGCGTCCCTCGTGCTCATCCCGACGGCCCGCGGCGGCCTGAAGGACCCGCAGATCCGCCGGGCCCTGTCCCTCGCGATCGACCGCACGGGCATCGCGAAGTCGGGATACGGCGGCCTCGTCCAGCCGTGGGCCACGCCCGTCGGCTCGGGCGCCTGGGGCTACGAGAAGCCCGCGTTCGAGGCGGCCCAGGAGGAGTTGGCGGACGCCGCTCCCGCTTCCCCGGACGCCGACGATCTGGCGAAGGCCAAGGAGCTGGTGAAGGAGGCGGGGGCGCCGGCCGACCCCATCGTGATCGGCACGGACAGCAGCCAGGGCAGGACGGTCGTCGCGAACGCGGTCCGCTCCGCGCTCCAGCGGATCGGCCTCAAGGGGCAGATCAAGACCGTCCCCACGGCCCAGTTCGAGGAGTTCTACAGCGATCCGGCCGCGCGGGCCGACATCGATGTGCTGGTCGGCGACTGGTACATCTCCAAGGCCGACCCCATGGGCTTCTACGACAACGGCCTCTCCGACTCCTCCAACAACTGGGTCGGCTTCAAGGACGCCACGTACGACAAGAAGGTGCGGCAGGCGCTGAGCACGCTCGACGACACGAAGCGGGCCGAACTCGCCATCGACGTACAGAAGCGGTTCGTGGACGCGGGCGTCTGGATCCCGGTCGCGCAGGTCCCCTCCGCCCTGGTCATCAACGACAAGCTGACGGGGCCGCCCGCCTCGCAGGCCTACCTCTACTACCCGTGGGCCGCTCAACTCGGCCCGAAGAAGGGCTAGGTGAGTGCCGTGCTCGCTCGGATCTCGCGACGCCTCGCCGGGCTCGTCGCCACCCTCTTCGCCGCCTCGTTCGTCATCTTCGCCGCCGTGTACGCGGCGCCCGGGGACCCGGCGGTGTTCCTCGCGGGCGGCCGGGACAAACTGACGCCGGAGCGCCTGGCCCAGGTCCGCTCCCAGTACCACCTGGACGAACCGCTCGTGGTCCAGTACGGCCGGTGGCTGTGGGACTGCGTCCACTTCGACCTGGGGCGCTCCTTCAAGTACAGCGACCAGGTGGCCGACCTGGTGACGGCCCGCTTCCCCACCACCCTCCAACTGGTCGTGTACGCCACCGTGTTGTTCGTCGTCCTGGGGGTGGGCGCGGGAATCCTGGCCGCGGTCAAGCGGTCCACGTGGGTGGACTCGGCGGTGGTCGGGGGCACGACGCTCGCGGCCTCGGTGCCGTCGTTCGTGGCGGCCATCGCGCTCGTCTCCCTCTTCGGGGTGCAGCTCGGGTGGTTCCCGGTCTCGGGCTCGGGGGAGGGCTTCGGCGGCACGCTGCACCATCTGACGCTGCCCGCCCTGTCGTTGGCGCTCGGGGCGCTCGCCATCATCAGCCGGGTCACGCGCCAGGCGATGGCGGACGCCGCCGCGTCCGACCACGTCGAGGCGGCCCGCGCGTCGGGCGTCCCGGAACGGGACATCATCCGGCGGCACGTCCTGCGCAACGCGCTCGGGCCGATCATCACGATGTGCGGACTCGTCATGGCGGGAATGCTGGCGGGCACGGTCGTCGTGGAGACGGCGTTCGGCATCAGCGGCATCGGCTCGCTCCTCGTGGGCGCGATCAATACGCACGACTTCCCGGTGGCGCAGGCCGTCCTGCTGCTCATGGTCACCGGCTACATCGTGGTGACGACGCTGGTGGACGTGGTCCACCCGCTGCTCGACCCGCGGGTGAAGGAGGCACGATCCTGATGGCTTCCCTTTCTACTTCTGCTTCTGCTTCTGCTTCGGGGGCCCCGCCTGCTGTGGCGCTCGCGCCCTTGGCCGTACGTCGCCGTCGGCGGCCCGTGGGGGTGATGGTGGCCGCCGGGCTGCTCGGCCTGGTCGTCCTGGCCGCGGTGTTCGCGCCGCTGCTCGCGCCCTACGCCCCCGACGCGATCGACCTCTCGGCATCCCTGGTCGGCACGTCGGGCGACCATCTCCTCGGTACGGACTCGTCGGGCCAGGACCTGCTCTCCCGCGCGCTGTACGGAACCCGCACGAGCCTCATCGCGCCGATCCTGCTGCTCGCCGTCGCCGCCGTACTCGGCGTGACGCTCGGGGTGCTCGCGGCCTGGCGCGGGGGATGGGTGGACGCGCTGGTCTCCCGGATCACGGACGTGATGTACGCGTTCCCGGGCCTGCTGTTCACCGTCCTGATCATCGCGGTCTTCGGTGCCGGAATGACGACGTCGGTCCTGGCGCTTGGTCTCGCCTTCACGCCCACGATCGCCAAGTACGTGCGCTCACTGGCCCTTTCGGAGGCCCGCAAGCCGTACGTGGACGCCTACCGGGTGCAGGGGATGGGCGGCGCGCGGATCTGCGTGGCGCACCTCGTGCCGAACCTGGGCCGCGCGATCCTGGGCTACCTGGTGGTGCTGTTCGGCGAGGCGCTGATGTCCCTCGCGACGCTCTCGTACCTGGGCTTCGGCGCCCAACCGCCGTCATCCGACTGGGGCTTGATGGTCCAGGAGGGGCAGGCGGCCGTGGTCCAGGGCGCACTGCTTCCGGCGCTCGTCCCCGGCACGGCCATCGCACTGGTCGTCGTGTCCTTCAACGTGGTCGGGGTCTGGGCCGCCGACCGGCTAGGGAGGCAGTGACCATGCTGCTGGAGATCGAAGACCTGACCCTGCGGATACCGGGCGCGGCCCGGCCGCTCCTCGAATCGGTGTCCCTCACGGTGCGCCCCGGCGAAGTCGTGGGCCTGGTGGGCGAGTCGGGCTCGGGCAAGTCGACCACGGCGAAGGCGGCGCTCGGCCTGCGTCCGGCGGGGGCGGCGACCTCGGGCTCGGTCCGCGTGAACGGCACCGAGGTCCTGACCCTCACGGGCGAGGCCCTGCGGAGCCACCGCGCGCGGACCGTGGCCATGGTCCACCAGGACCCCCGCGCCGCCCTCAACCCGGTGCGCCGCATCGGGGACTTCCTGGTCGAGCGGGGAGCGACCCGGGAACGGGCCGTCGAACTCCTCGACGCGGTGGGCCTTTCCGACCCCGAACACCGCGTACGCCAGCGCCCGCACGAGCTCTCCGGCGGCATGCTGCAACGCGTGGTCATCGCGGGCGCGCTGGCGGCCGAGCCGAGTCTGCTCCTGGCGGACGAGGCGACCAGCGCCCTTGACGTCACGACACAGGCGGAGATCCTGGCCCTCCTGCGCCAACTCCGCTCCACCAGGGACCTGGGCCTCCTCTTCATCACCCACGACCTGCATCTGGCGGCGGCGTACTGCGATCGCGTGTACGTCATGTACGCGGGCCGAGTGGTCGAAGAGCGCACGGCGAAGGCCCTGTTCGCCTCGCCCGCCCACCCCTACACGCGCGGCCTGCTCTCCTGCTCCCCGACCCTGGGCGACACCACCCACCCCCTCCGCCCGATCCCGGGCCGCCCGCCGTCCCTGTCGGACACGTTCAAGGGCTGCCCTTTCGTTTCGCGGTGCGGGGAGGCCGAGGAGTCGTGCGAGACGTGGGACCCGGAACACGTGGAGCTGGACGACAACGGAACGGTCGCCTGCGCCGTTGTAGGCAGGCGTTCCGGAGGGCGGAACGGGTGGGCACAACCCAAGACGCCGCGTACTGACGCAACCGAGGTGAGCCACTGATGCCCCAGGACCTGTTGACGGTGACCGGCCTCAGCAAGAGCTATCCCCTGCCGGGCGGCGGCAGCCACCGGGCGGCCGAGGACGTGACGTTCACGCTCCAGCCGGGCGGATCCATGGGCATCGTGGGCGAATCCGGCTCGGGCAAGACGACGGTAGCCCGCATGCTGGTGGGCCTGGCCCGCCAGGACGCGGGCACGGTGACGGTGAAGGACCGCCCCCGCGAGCCCCGCACCCCCCGTAAGCGCACCGCACGCCTGGCCAGGGCCAGGGAGATCCAGATGGTCTTCCAGGACCCCTACCTCTCCCTGGACCCCCGCCTCACCGCCACCCGGTGCCTGACCACGGCCCTGCGCCTGCACGGCAGGGACGAGAAGCTGGCGGCGGGGCTCCTGGACCAGGTGGGCCTCGGCGCCCGCGAGGCCGGCGCACGCCCCCGCGAACTCTCCGGCGGCCAGCGTCAGCGCCTCGCCATCGCGCGGGCCCTGGCGGTGGACCCCCAAGTCCTCGTCCTGGACGAGGCGGTCGCGGCACTGGACGTATCGATCCAGGCCCAGATCCTCCAGCTGCTCGGCGAGATCCGCCGGGACACCGGGGTGGCCCTGGTCTTCGTCAGCCACGACCTCGCCGTCGTCCAGCACATCACCGACGAGGTCCTGGTGATGCGCGGGGGCAAGGTGGTGGAACAGGGCCCGACGGAACAGGTACTGACGTCACCGAAGGACCCGTATACGACTCTGCTTCTGGCATCGGTCCCAGGAGAGGGCTGGAATCCGGACAAAGCAACAAAGGCAAGGGCGAATCTGGCTTAGCTACACAGGTCGCACCCCGAAGGGGTGCGGGGAACTGCGCGCCCAGCCCCCACGCACCCGCAGCATAAGAAGAAAGCCCCCAGCTAAAGGCCCCCAGGCCAGAAAAAGGCAGGAGCCCCGCCTTCCGCTTTCGCGGGAGGAAGGGCTCCTTGGGTACTGCTATCCATGTCCGGATCAAGTCACCGGAACTATCACACACCCCATCCGCATGGGGCGCCCCACTACTGGGGGGTGACGTTCTCCGCCTGCGGACCCTTCGGGCCCTGCGTGACGTCGAAGCTCACGGCCTGGTTCTCCTCAAGGGAGCGGAAGCCGTTCGCGTTGATCGCGGAGTAGTGGACGAAGACGTCGGGGCCTCCGCCTTCCTGGGCGATGAATCCAAAGCCCTTTTCGGCGTTGAACCACTTCACGGTTCCGGTAGCCATAAGCCCTCCTTGGGCCAAAGGGTTGCCCTGCTCCAGAACCTGCGATTGTTGAAACAACTGCATAAGTCTGAAAACGACGAGAGCCCGCGGGTCACATGCTCCGCAGGCTCTGTACTGCAAGGGAAACCAAACTGCAACTTGCGGCGAGCTTAGCACGCAGGCAGCCGAAAGCAATAGGGGGCAAGATCACGTCACCCGGATGTTTGACGGACCCCCCAGAGGGGTTGACGGACCAGGTCCGAAGGTCTTGACAAGGGCGGGATCGGGGCCCCGCTTTCTGCACCGTACCGCAAGGGGGCTAGCCTCCCCGATGTGGACAATTCTCCCGTTGACGCCATCGCCGGGGCGGGCTCCGATCAGCTCCCCGGCCCCCGCCGCACCCCCCGGCCGCGCGTCGGTCACATTCAGTTCCTGAACTGCATGCCTCTGTACTGGGGACTCGCGCGCACCGGAACGCTGCTCGACTTCGAGCTCACGAAGGACACCCCTGAGAAGCTCAGTGAGCAGCTGGTGCGGGGCGATCTCGATATCGCACCCGTCACTCTCGTCGAGTTCCTGAGGAACGCCGACGATCTCGTCGCTTTCCCGAATCTCGCGGTCGGCTGCGACGGCCCCGTGATGTCCTGCGTGATCGTCTCGCAGGTACCCCTGGACCAGCTGGACGGCGCCAGGGTCGCGCTCGGCTCGACCTCGCGCACCTCCGTGCGCCTGGCGCAGCTGTTGCTCGCCGAGCGCTACGGCGTACGGCCCGACTACTACACGTGCCCGCCCGACCTCGGCCTGATGATGCAGGAGGCGGACGCCGCCGTGCTCATCGGGGACGCGGCGCTGCGGGCGAACCTGATCGACGGGCCGAAGCTCGGTCTGGACGTGTACGACCTGGGCCAGATGTGGAAGGACTGGACGGGCCTGCCGTTCGTCTTCGCCGTCTGGGCGGCACGGCGGGACTACGTGGAGCGCGAGCCCGACGTCGTGGACGCGGTGCACAAGGCGTTCCTGGCCTCGCGCGACCTCTCCCTGGAGGAGGTCGGCAAGGTCTCCGAGCAGGCCGCGCGCTGGGAGGCCTTCGACGCGCAGGTCCTGGAGCAGTACTTCACGACGCTCGACTTCCGCTTCGGGAGCGCGCAGTTGGAGGGCGTCGCGGAGTTCGCGCGCCGGGTGGGCGAGACGACGGGCTTCCCCGCGGACGTGCGGGTGGAGCTGCTGGGTTCGCAGCAGTAATACGGGACCGCAGCAGGGCAGCCGTAGGGCACGCCCGCACCACCGGGCGTGCCTGCGGACTACCCTGAGCTGCAGACAATGCCGCGGCCCAAGTGGCCGCGGCTGTGGGGCGCGTCCGGGGGAGGCCTTCTTCATGCACCCGCTCGATCCCGGCGAACCGACCGCCGTCGGGCCCTACCGGCTGCTTGGCCGGCTGGGCTCGGGCGGCATGGGCCGGGTGTACCTGGGACGCAGTTCGGGCGGCCGTACGGTCGCGGTCAAGGTCGTCCATCCGCACTTCGCGCTCGACGAGGAGTTCCGCGCCCGCTTCCGGCGCGAGGTGGACGCGGCACGGCGGGTGGGCGGCGACTGGACGGCGCCGGTCCTCGACGCGGACCCGGAGGCCGCGGTGCCGTGGGTGGCCACGGGGTACGCGGCCGGGCCCTCGCTGACGGACGCGGTGCGCGACCTCTCCCCGCTGCCCGCGCATTCCGTACGCGTACTGGTCGCGGGCCTGGCGGAGGCGCTGACGCACGTACACGGTCTCGGTCTCGTGCACCGCGACGTCAAGCCGTCGAACGTCATGCTCACGATGGACGGCCCGCGCCTCATCGACTTCGGCATCGCGCGGGCGACGGACGGCACGGCCTCGCTCACCTCGACCGGCGTCTCCGTCGGCTCGCCCGGCTACATGTCGCCGGAGCAGATCCTCGGCAAGGGGGTCGCCGGGGCCGCGGACGTGTTCTCGCTGGGGGCCGTCCTGGTGTTCGCGGCCACGGGGACCTCGCCGTTCCCGGGCGACTCGTCGGCCTCGCTGCTCTACAAGGTCGTCCACGAGGAGCCGGAACTCGGCGCACTGGACGGCGACTTGCGCGACCTCGCACGCGAGTGCCTGTCCAAGGACCCCGGCGCACGCCCCACCCCGCAGGAGATCGCCCGACGCCTGGCCCCCGGCGGCGCGAACGACCTGGTGGCGGCGGGCTGGCTGCCGGGGCCGCTGGTGGAGCGGGTCAGCAGGAGCGCGGTGCGGATCCTGGACCTGGAGACGGACGGGGCGGGCGGCGCGGAACAGCCGTCGGGCCCGGTGCCGTTCGGCACCTCCATGGTGGGCGGGCCACCACCGAGCGGCCACGCCACTCCCGCCCCGGTGCGCGAAGCGCCGCAGGGCAGCGGCTCGTTCGGCCCGCCGGACCCTTCGTACGACCCGGTTCCCGCCGCGTCGTACGTCCCCACACAGACGTCGGGCTCTTCCGGCCCGCCCGGCCGGGTCTCCGTCTCGGTCGCGGCGACCTCGACGCCCAATGGGCCCGACGGACGTGGCCGCAAGGTCAGTTGCACGCTGGTCCTGGGCGTCGCGGGCGCGCTGGCGGCGGTGACGGTCGGCACCGTCTTCGTCCTGGGACTGCTCCCCGACGACGACGGCGGTTCGAGCGACGCGGCGAAGAAGCCCCCGAACGCGACGGCGAGCGAACAGCCGGGTGACGGCGCGGACCAGGACGGCGGCAAGGTGCCCGCCTCCTACCGCGGCACCTGGGAGGGCCAGGCCATCGCGGCCAACGGCGCGGTCCCGATGGGCACGTTCAGGCTGAAGGTCGAACAGGGCAAGGTCGGCGAACGCTTCGCGGTCATGACGCAGACGGACCAACTGGGCGGAGTCTGCACGGTGGACCTCACCCTGAAGTCGGTGTCGAAGAAGGAGATCGTGGCCCAGGGCAAGGGCCAGGCGGACAGCGCGGCCCAGTGCACGAAGAACAGCCATACGGTGCGGTTGCGGCCGAAGGGGGACGCGCTGCTCTATCTCTCCGAGAACGAGGAGTCCGGAAACCCCCACGCCCAGAGGACTGGGTTAATGTGAGTGGGGGGGGCGACATGAGCTCATGTCGCCCCCCCCTCATGCCCGTGATCACATCGGCGTCGTGACCGTCGCGATCTCTCCGCTGCCCAGGTGCAGCATCCCCTTGCCGGGGGCGATCGGCCCGCCGACCATGCTGCGTGAGATCCGCAGACCGATGAGGTCACCGCTCGAACTGTCCTGCGGCGAGAGGAGAATGCCGCGGCGTCCCTTCTTCACGTCGACCTGCCAGCCGGAGAACCCGCTGCACACGTCCTCCTCGTCACCGGCGAGGACCAGCGCGAGGCCCTGCTCGGTGCCGCGCTGGACGATGCGCTTGAAGTGGCTCGCGGCCTCGCAGTCCTCCAGCATCTCGCCGTCGTCGATGAGGACGACGATCGGCTCCTCGATCGAAGCCGATTCGATGGTCTCCTCGAAGTCGTCCTCGTCGATGTCGTCGCCGGTGAAGAGCTTCAGGACGCCCTCGGCGCCGTCGAGTTGGCGCAGCGGCGACTGGCGCGGGGCCGCGATGACCAGGCGTACGCCCTGGGCGAGATAGGCGCGTGCCATGTTCATCAGGACCGTGGAGCGGCCCGACTTGGCCGGGCCCGCGATGACGAAGGCCGGTACGCCCTGGGCGAGGTCGGGGCCGTGGCCCATGACCTCGTCGCCGCCGATGCCCACCAGGGCCCACAGCTTGGAACGCGACGCGTCCGGGTCGCGCAGCTCCCAGGCCTCGTCGAAGGAGATGCGGCTGGGCAGCGTGTCGACGCGGAACGGGCGGCGGTGGCGCGGCACGTCCTCGTCGCGGACCGCGGCGGCCTCGCCGATCGAGGTGATCGCGGCGGCCTGACCCTGTCCGGTGACGTCGTCCGAGAGCAGCGCGAACTGCGTCTCGATGCCGCTCTCGTTCCTGAACGCGCGGCCCGGCGGGATCTCCTCGGGCACCTTCTTGGCGGGGATGCCGAGCATGGAGAAGTCCGAGCGGTCCGCGAGCCGCAGGCCGTACTTGTCCTCGGTGAGGGAGGAGACACGGCCGACGAGGAGCTGGCGGTCACCCGTGAGCACCATGTGCAGGCCGACGCTCGCGCCCTCACGCATGATCGCGGTGAGCTCGTCCGTCAGGCTGCCGTGGTCGATCTCGCCGAGCGTGGGCAGCCAGCCCTCCCAGCGGTCGAGCAGGACGACGATGTGCGGGAGGCGCTCGTCCTCGCTCGCGTCGGCCCGCTGCTCGCCGATGTCGGCGTACCCCTTGTCCGCCAACAGGTCCTGGCGGCGCGTCAGTTCACCCTTGAGGCGGTTGACCAGGCGCACGACGCGCTCGGTCTGGTTGCGGCTGACGACGGCGCCGCAGTGCGGAAGCCGGGTCAGGGCGTTGAGCGCGCCGTTGCCGCAGTCGATGCCGTAGAGGTGGACGTCGGCGGACGAGTGCGTGCGCGCCAGGGAACCCGCGATGGTCCGCAGGACCTGCGAGCGGCCGCTGCGCGGCGCACCGCCGATCATCAGATGCCCGAAGGACGCGAAGTCCACGACGACCGGGCGTCGCGCCTGGTCGCCGGGCAGGTCCTCGATGCCGTACGCGGCGGGCGTCAGCTTGCCCGGTCCCGTCCTGGGCGCCGGTGCCGGGATCTCGTCCAGGAGCAGCGTCTCGGAGAGCGCGGGCAGCCAGGGGCTGTGCTGGGCCGGGATGCCGAGGGCGGCGTTGGCCTCGATGACGGTGTCGACCAGGACCTTCAGGTCGGTGATCTCCTCCTCCTCGCGGGCCTCGGCCTTCGGCTTGACCAGCGCGCCACGGCCCAGGGTCGTCCAGTCCAGCGCGTCGACCCACGGCGCGAGCAGCTGCGGGTCCGCGGCGCCGGGGCGCCGGCCGCCGACCCGGCCCGACTGGAAGGGAACGAGCGAGGCGTGGCCGAGACGTACGTACGCGCGTCCCGGTGTGTTCTTGGAGATGTGCCCGGCCTCGGGGGAGTCGATGACGTCGGAGGACTCGCCGCCGTCCGTCACGCGCAGGGCGATACGGAGGTTGGTGTTGGCGCGGATCTCGGGGGAGACGACACCGCTGGGCCGCTGGGTGGCCAGGAGCAGGTGGATGCCGAGCGAACGGCCTCGCTGGGCGATGTTCACCAGGCCCGTCACGAAGTCGGGCAGGTCACGCACCATGGAGGCGAACTCGTCGATGACGATGAGGAGTCGGGGCACGGGCGGGTGCGAGGGGTCGCGGCGCACCAGGTCCTGGTAGTCCTCGATGTCCTTGGCGTCCGCGTCGGCGAGGATGTGCTCGCGCCGCTTCAGCTCGGCGCCCAGGGACTCCAGGGCGCGCTCGACGAGGTGGGCGTCGAGGTCGGTGACCATGCCGACGGTGTGCGGCAGCTTCACACAGTCCTTGAAGGCCGAGCCGCCCTTGTAGTCGATGAGGACGAAGGTCATGTTCTCGGGGGTGTTGGCCACCGCGAGCGCGGCCACGATGGTCTGGAGCAGCTCCGACTTACCGGAGCCGGTCGTCCCCGCGATCAGGCCGTGCGGCCCGTCCTTGCGCATGTCGATGCCGAACGGGCCGTCGTACGACTCACCGATCACGGCCATGGTCGACTGCCCGCCCGCCTGCCAGCGGGCGGTGATGGCGCCCGACGTCGGCGGTTCCAGCTGCAGTACGTCGAGCAGGCGGCTGGATCCCGGCAGCGCGGAGTCCTCGGTCTCGCCGCTGATGTCGCGCAGGGGGGAGACCGAGCGCGCGAGGCGCAGGCACCAGGCGGGGGAGACGAAGTCGGGGCGTACGTCGCGCAACCGCTCGGCGCCCGTCATCTCGACGCGCAGCCGCAGCTCCTGCGAGGCGTCGGCCTGGGGGGTGTCGGGGGTGGTGGTCGTGTGCCAGGCCTGGAAGGAGGGGAAACCGCCGGGGGTCTGCTGCGGTGCGGCGGCCGGCTGCTGGAAGGGGGCGCCGCCGGGCTGCCCGTGCTCCTTCGGCTTGGGCTCGGCGACCACGAAGGCCAGGCACTCGCCGGGCAGGAACCGCTCCTCGGTGTCGAGGCAGAGCGCGTACACGCCCACGGCGGGACCCTCGCGCAGCAGCCGTACGACACCGGGCAGGGACCGCAGGCGACGCGATCCGTCCCAGACGACGACGATGTCGGGCTCGCTGAAGCTGGCGCCCTGGCTCTTGTTCGCCTCCAGGACCTTCAGACGGGCGTCGAGGATCTGGGTCAGCTCACCGATACGGGCGCCGACCGTCTCGGCGTCCGTGCCGATGAGGACGTTGATGTCCTGGCCGGAGGCGGGCCTGACGTGCGGCAGCCAGCGCACCCAGTCCCAGCTGCTCTGCGCGCCGTTCTCCGTGAGGACGTAGAACTGCACGTCCATCGGGCTGTGCAGGGTCGCGGTCTGCGCCACCGCCCAGCGGCCGAGCGCGGTCGCCGAGTCGCCGGGGCCCGCGATGCCGATGACACCGAGGCCCTTCAGGGGCAGCGCGACGGGCGCGTCCTCGATCTTCCAGGTGACCTGACGCCGGTGCTCGTCCATCTCCGGGTCGTCCAGGACGACTTCGGAGGGCAACTGGCCGGTGCCGAAGCGAAGGAGCAGGTGATCGGCGTCGGTGCGGCGGCGCTCCCACAGGCGGGTGCGGGGGCCGGTGCTCAGGGCGAGGACGGTGGCGGGGTCGGGTATGGCGTTACGCCGGTCCAGACGCTCGGCGACCAGGGCGTCCTGTGCGTCCTTCTCGATCCGCCGCTTGGTCTCCTTGTACTCCTTGACCTGCTTCGCATGGGACTTGCGCCCGTGCTTCTTGTCCATGAAGTAATTGCCGAAGAGCATGATGGGGCTGAGGCCCGCCATGATCAGGTAGTACCAGCGATTGAAGATCATCGCGGCTACGACCGCGCCGACCAGCGGGAACAGCGCCATCAGCCAGGGCAGTGGCCGCGCCTCGAAGTCCCGTACGGGGGCCGGGAGCCGGAAGGTGGTCTGCCGCTCGGGCGGGCGCAGCCGCGGGGGCCGGTTGTAGTCGAGTCCCGCGCCGTCCTCGGACCACTTGAGAGCGGCGTTGGGGGGCGCGTACCTGACGAGTTCGAGCAGGGTGTTCCCGACGGCGATCTGCGCCCCCAGGGGCCATTCACCGCTGTCGCGCCGGGCACCGCCGCGCTTGTCGCTCTCGCGCCGCTGGTCCTTCTTCTCCTGCTTTTCCCGCTTCTTTTCCTGGCGCTTCTCTTTGCGGGAACGCTCACCGCCGGAATCGAGACCGCCGCCCTCGCCCGTGTCGTTCTTGTCGTTTTTCTCGTTTTTCTCGATACCGAAAGGCTCACCGTCGAGGGTTACGGCGTCCTTGTCCTTCTTCTCCCCGTGCAGTGCGACTTGGCAGGTTCCATCGGTTGCAACTGACAACGTGAGGGCGCGCGCGGGCATCTCCGGATCGTCGATGCGGATGTACGAGGCGTTCCCGCTGCCGATGTCGTAGCGCCCGATGCCCAGCCGGTGCAGGGCCCCCGCGGAGGGCCCGCTCACGACGCGCAGCTCGACGAGGCCGGTGGGCTCGCCGGGCAGGCATCCCGCGGGATCGTTCAGGCTGACGATGGCGCCCTCGCGCAGCGGCGAGGTGCCGACGGTGGCGGAGGGATCGACGGCATACCCGTCCACATAGATCATCGGGGCGCCCGCGGCGGGGGACTGGTGCCCGCCGCCGATCGGAATGATCTGCGCCCCGCTGTGGCCGACCTGCCGGGCCAGCTCCACCGCGATGTCCTGCACGGTGGACTCGGGATCGGCATCGAGGACCACGTCGGCGGTACCACCGCCGAACGGATCGACGACGGTCAGAGTCAGGCGCACGATCGTCCTCCCCGTAATGAACAATGGCGTCGACGATAGCCGCTCCACCCTTCACGCAGGCAACGGCCCGTACACCGGCTCATAGCAGAGCTGTGACTCAACCGGGGTGTGAACACACCAGCCCCACCCGTAAGCTGCTGCCGCAAAGAGCGGACGATCACACCATCCGCGCACACGGGAGCCACGGGGGCCTTCCCTGGGGCAAGTTGATTAGGGAGTGGGCTACATGGCCAAGGACCTTGATGTCACATATCAGGACATGCGTGACGCGGCCAAGCATGTGGTCAAGGAAAAGGACAAGCTCAAGGAGAAGCTGGACGGCCTGCGGAAGTACATCGCGAACCTGGTCGAGTCCGGCTTCGTCACCAAGAGCGCGTCGAAGGCGTTCGACGAGAACTTCGACGAGTTCGTCAAGGGCGCGAAGGACACGCTCGACGGCCTCGACGGCATGGGCGACTACCTGACCAACGCCGCGGACAAGTTCGAGCAGATCGATGATGAGCTGGGTCGCGCGGCCAAGAAGTAAGGCGCGCGCGGGGTGCGCGTCCGGTGCGGCGGCGAACGCTGCTGAACGCACCGGGCGGCGCCCGGCCGGCCGCGTCGTCCGTCAGCTGTCCGCGAGCGGCTCGCGGATCAGATGCATGTGGAGTTCGCTGCGGGGCGTCTCCGACTCGACGCGCAGCCAGGACCCGTCGCGGAACCGCAGCAGCAGGATCTTCGTCTCGAACTCACCGTGGAACGGATCAACGACGGTTGCTTCGGCAGCGGAAAGGCGCGCGACGACCTCCATCAGCTTCTCCCTGCTTCCGGACACGCGCCGGGGCGGGGCCGCCAGGACGATGTCGCCCTGGGTCACGAGGACGAGTCGCTCGTCGTGAGGGGAGTGGCTGTACCAGCGGAGCAGGAACTGCCCCGCCTCAGCCTGCCAGTTCCCGTCGAAGACGCGGTCGAGTCCTTGCTCGGCGGCGAGGGCGTCACGCCGCTTCTCGTCCTGGTGCTTGGTCCGCAGCCGCTGCTTCTCGGACGTCGGGGCAAGGAGACGCTCGACCGCCTTTCCTCCGCGTGCCAGGTAGACGAACGCCATGACGAACGGCGCGAACGGCAGGGCGAGCACGTTGCCGAGCACGTCCAGTGCGGGCGCCCTCCCGGGGCGAAGACGTGGGGTACCGGCCGCCCGGAGCACCTCCGCGGGGGGCTGCGGGATCTGGTCGATCGTGCACCAGGCCGAGGCATCGGCCTGGAGGCCGAGACGGTCGGATATCGCGCGTTGGCTGCCCCTGGAGGTCACGTCAAGGCTCTCCTTGCCATCAGGTGCTCAGTCGGAATCAACGAGAAGAGGGGTCGTCCTCGTGGGGGACCATATCAAGGCGGATCTCGCCGCCATCAAGAAGTGTTCACGTGATCTTGGCCGGATTCACAACGAGTTCGAGCGCAACGGTAATCCGGCCGATGAATACGGAAGCGCGGTCGGGCACGGTGGCCTGAAGGACGCCTTCTCGGAATTCGGGGACACCTGGAAGAAAACCAGGAAGAAGCTGATGAAGGAACTCGAGCAGCTTGCCGAGTTCACGTCGACCGCCGCCAAGGCGTACGACAAGATCGACCACGAGCTGGCGAAGGCCATCCGGGACGCCAAGGCGAAGAGCAAGGGGAAGTAAGTGAGCAGGACGGACAGCGACTGGCCGCCACTGTGGCATGACGACCCCACGCCGGGCGACCCCGAGGAAGTGGCCGAACTGGGCCGCAAGTTGCGCAAGATGGCCGACATGATCGACGAACAGTCACGGGTCATCAAGGCGCTTGCCTCGGTGGAGGGTTGGGACAGTGAGGCCGGAAAAGGCTTCCACGAGATGGCCGGTGGCACGGCGGACAAGCTGAAGAAGTCCTTCGAGCGCTACGACGAGGCGGCCAAGGCCGTCGGCGAGCAGGTGCGGGAAGGCAGCTCGGACGAGTTCGCCGGCGAAATGCGCAGGGCGCAGCGCAAGGCGGACAAGGCGCTGAGCGATTACCGCGAGGCGGAGAAGGACCACGACATCGCCGACCGCGAGGTCAAGAAGTACGAAGAGAAGTACCCCACCCGCAATATCCCCGCCAAGGACAAAGAGGACTACGACCGCTGGGTCGAAAAGCGTGCCGAAGCCCTGCGCCGCTACGGCAGCGCGAGAAAGGGCGTGAAGGACGCCAGGGACATTTACGACGACGCGGGGGACAAGGCCGCCAAGCACATCAAGAACGTCGTGCACCACGATGACGTCCGGGACCCGGGCGGCTTCATGAACATGCTCGCGGACTGGGCGGACGCGCTCTCGAACATATCCGCCGTCCTGTCCGTGCTCGCGGTGATCTGCGCGTTCGTCCCACCCCTTCAGGTCCTGGTCCCCATTTTCGCCACCCTTGCCGTGCTGACCAGCGCCGCCGCGCTCGCGGGCCATGCGTACGACATGACGGCGCGTGGCGGAAAGCTCGACTGGATGAAGCTGGGTACGGACGCGTTGGGCGTGCTGCCGGGCCTCGGCGCCCTGAAGGGATTCAAGGCGTTCAAGGGCATGAAGAACATGACGAAGCTCGGGCGCCTGGGGGCCAGGGGAGCCAACGCTCTCGACGGCGTCGGGCACAACTTCTTGAACGGTCTTGCGGTCAAGGGCGTCAACAAGATCCTGGGCAAGACGGCGCGCAGGGACCTCATCGACGGCAAGAAGATCACTGCGGTGATCAAGGGGTCCGGCCTCGCGAGCGCCATCCACCGGATGGCAAGCGGTGAGAACGGCGAGAAGACGGGCTACCAGGAGCCGAAGAAGCCCCACCCTTCCGGCACACCGGCCCCGACCCCCACCCCGTCTCCTTCCCCCCGGCCTTCACCCACACCGCAAGCCTCGCCGAAGCCGTTCAATGCGGCCTTGGCGGCGTAGGTCGTGTCCGGAGGCGTTCGTGACGGAGAGCAGGATCCACAGGTGACCACCACCGACACCATCGAAGTAGACCGGCGCAGCCCTGAGGGAAGCGGCGGAACGGAGATCGACGTCCGCTGGATCATGCCCGAAGGGTTTTTGGAGCTTCCCTTCGAGGCGGACGACCTGGACGAACTGGTCGACCAACTCGTGGAGTTGGCCCAGAAGGCGCTGCCGGGAGGCACCGAGGACGTACATCTCGAATGGGCCGCCATGTGTATGGCGAACTATGACGAGTTCATCGAGGCGGGACTCCAGTACGCGGGTTTCGTCACGACGGAGGTCGAGGGCGTCCGCTGCACGGCGACGGTGAACGTCAGCCTCGTGGACCTGGACGAACGGGCCGGACCCAAGCCGGTGGGCTTCCTCGCGTCCACGATGCGACACCTGGAGATCGGCCAGGTGGACGAGGTGAAGCTGCCCTGCGGTCCGGCGGTGACCTGCATAGGAACACGGCAGGCCAGCGTGGACGCCAGCCTCACGGGGTCGGGGAAGGACGAGCCCATCTGGACGTCGTTCATCCAGGTCCAGATCCCGCTGAGCAACCAGACCCTGATGCTGCTGGAGATGGGAACGCCGACGGCCGAAGGCTGGGACACGTTCTCCGCCATGTTCGCCGGCGTCGTGAAGAGCGTCCGCTTCTTCGACGAGCAGGGACTGCCCTTGGTGATGCCGGGGTGAGCGCGGGGAACGAACCACCGGAGACGGACGCAGCACCACTCGCGGCGACGGCGATCCCCACGGACTACCGCCTCCTCGTCCCCCGCGAGTGGTTCCGCGTCGACCTGACGCAGGACAGGTGGCGCCGCCACCTGAAAACCTTCGTGGACGGCCAGGCACAGGGCCGCGCCGTCTCCGCGGACCTCACCCGCACCGTATGGACCACCCTGCGCAACACGGCAGAGGTCGGCCTGGCCCGCGGCGCGATGGAGTTCTACCTCCTGACGACGTCCCAGGACGGCGGCCTGCCCGCGTCACTCCTGGTGTCGTTGATGCCGCTGGGCGGCTCGGCTGCGGACCCGCGGAGGTACGCGACGTACATGGCAGCACGCGAGTCCGAAGACGGAGCCGCGGGCAGACAAGTGTCCGTGGTGGGCCTCCCCGCGGGCACGGCCGTACGCGTACTGGGCGCCACGTCGCTGGACATCCATGTCCATGTGCCGGGCGGCACGGGCTACTTGGTGCTGTCCTTCTCGGCGCCCGTCACGGGGATGTCCGGGGCCATGGAGCGGTTGTGCGAGGCGATGGCGGGGTCTTTGCGGTGGGTGATGTGAGGTGGGAGGTGGGTGATGTAAGGACCCCGCGGTCGCATCAGTATCTGCTCTGATCAGGCAGATCGAGTTCAGCGGCATCAGAATGGAAGTTCGCTGCGAACGGGTACGGCCCGTAGTGCGGATAGAAGGTCGGCACATCGCCGCCGTTCTCCGCCGCGATGTGCGCGATCTTCCGGTACGCGGCTGCCCTGGCCCTGACCTTCTGGCGAGGGCGGTTGCCCCACTGCCGGACCAGCATGAGGACGAAGAACCCGAGGGTGGCGGCGAGGATGAGGCCCGCCCCCGCATAGAAGAGGGACTGGTTCCTGGTGGACTCCCAGTACTGGACGTAGGCGCCCCAGTAGATGAAGAGCCCGACGAGGATCAATGCCGTGGGGATTCCGGCTTTCAGTCCGCCGTTTTGCAGCTGCACGTCATCGATATGGCGAAGGCGCAGCATCTTCAGGACCGCCTCGTCGTCGAGGAAGTCGAACTGCACCCTGCGCCCCTCGGATTCAGCCGCTTCCCGGGCCGCCGGCACCGCGGCGATGACGTCGCCCGGGATCATCTTCCTGATGATTCCTTCGCGGGCTCTGTACTCCCAGGGGCCGGGCTCGCGGTCCTCTTCGTCCTCGTCCGACATACGGAAGGTGCTCCTCTATACGTGGTAAATCGCGGGCAGCTGCCGCGTGACATGCCTCCGCCGGGGTTACCGGTTGATCGACTGGATTTCCTCGACCGTGATGTCCTGGACCGCCTCGATCGTGCCGTTGGGCATACCGACCGCATCCGCCTGGCCCGTCCCCTGCCAGCTGATCTCCCACGTGAGGGAGGCCTTCAGCGGGAACGTGTCGCCGCCGGACGAGCGGCGGTAGAGGATGCCGCAAGGAGGGGTCTCCTTGGACTTGCCCTTGGCGTAAGGCTCACCGATCTTGCCGTCGGCGATGGGGCATTGGCCGTTCGCGGGGATGGTGGTGGCGTCCTTGGTGCCGGGGTCCAGCGTGAGGGACTTGGGGGTGGCGGTCGTCGTCGCCTGGAGGTTGAAGCCGGGGACGTCGATCTCCGCCGTCGCCTTGACGTCGTCGAAGACGGCCTTGTCGAGCCAGGCCCAGGTGGGCAGATTCACCTTGGTGACGGCCTCCGGCGCGAGGGTGACCTTGGTGCCGGGGAGCTCCATGTGCTGGTAGGCGAGTGCCGCGAGCATCTCCGGGGTGATGGCCTCTTCGTACTGGGGAGGCGCGGGTTCGCCGTTGTCGACCCAGAAGGGGATGTCGGAGCACGACATGCGCTTGAGGACGTCCGGCTCGTCGGGGTTCTCGAAGCCCGCCCAGAACATCCCCTTGCCGTCCTTCTCGACGTTGTAGTCCTTGTAGCCGGGGGTGTCGGTCCAGCCGTAGTCGTCCTCGTAATGGCGCTTGAGCTCACCCAGGGCGCTTCCCCCCGAACCCAGCCCGGGGGTGTTCATCTGGTCCTTGATGTTCGCGGACATCTTCTTCTTGAAGTCCTTGGCACCGAGGTACGGGGCGTACCAGCAGGCCGGCGGATCCCAGTTGACGTCGGCAGAGGTGACGTTTCCGCTGCCGCCGTTCTTGGCGACGGCTCCTGAGTACCGGACCGTCGCGGCGGCATAGATGCCGGTCTTGTCGCTGCCGCCCTCTTCCTTGGCTCCGCCCTTGCCGTTGCCGAAGTCTTCGTCGGCGTAGGCGACTGGGCCCGTCAGGAGACCGCCGACGACGAGAGACAGGGAGAGGCAGGCGGTCGCGGCTCGTCTCACGCGCACTGGTCTGCCTTTTCCGTCACGTATACGAGAGATGCGCGCCACAAGTCGTCCTTCCCCGGGAACTTGGTCATAACGATCTTGAAGAAGTCGTACGACGCCGCTCCGGGTGTCCCCTTGCGGACCTTCTTCGACTTCACTTCCTTTGAGTAGAACTTGCTGGAGTCCACGCAGAACGTGACCTCGGCCGCGTTGCCGTTCGGGGACTTGCGCACCTTCTCCTGGAAATGGCGCCGGGTGCCCGTGGAGGTGAGGCCCGCGTCGACGCGTCCCTGGATCTGGGTGCGGGCGTAACTGAGACCCTTGTCCGTCGCGTAGGTGGAGACGGCCGGGTCCTTGACGGTCTGCTCGGCGACTCCCCGGTAGATCGACTGCACGAAGTGCCGGGCGTCATCCACCGCCGCGGCCTCGTCCTTGTCCTGTGGCTTGTCCCATTCGAAGACGAGGTCCATGTCCTTGGGCAGCGTCAGGTCCACGCCGTCCGCCTTGCCGTCCTCCGCCGAGGCCGAAGGCTCCGCCGACTTCTTCGGCTTCCCGGAGTCCTGGTCGGCCCCGGCGATCTTGTCGCTGTCCTTGGAACCGTCGTCTCCGCTGCCACAGGCGGTCAAGAGCAGGGCAGCGGCCGCGGCGAGCGCGGCGGTGACGGGCATGATGCGGCGGTTCACAGTCGGCTCCCGGTGGGGCGAGGGGGTCTCCAAAGCGCCGACGCTATCTGTGGGGTTGTTGGTTCCACCAGAGTTGATAGCGGGGCAAGGCACCCCATTTCGGCGAACTGTCATCGTGTCGTGACGCACGAAGGGCTCCCCTGCAGAGCCCCGGCTGCTCGCAGGAGCCTCAACTCAGCTTCTTCTCCTGCGACTTGACCACTGCCGGGAAGATCTTTCCGTCCCCGGCACGCGACTGCAGGAACGCGTTGCCGTCCACCGAGTAGTAGAGGGCGATGGTGTCGCCGTGGCGGGTGGCCTGGGCGTGCACGGTGTGCGTGTTGTTCTCGTACTGGGTCGTGGCGCGGAACGCCAGGGAGTCGTCGGCGCCGGGCGTGGGCGCGACCCCGGCGGTCTCGGAGGTGACGGACGTGTACGCGCTGGAGGCCTTGTCCCCCTTCGCCGTAAAGCCGCCCTTGCAGGCGCCGACCGCCTTGGTCAGGTCGGCCATGGCGTCCTGCGCCTTCCCGGGCGCGTACGTGGCGAGCGTGACGTAGGTGAAGGTGCCGTCGAATTCCTTCGCCTCCGCGACGCGGACGAAGCTGTCCTGCGTGTCACCGACGGGGTACTGGTTCATCGCGTGCCCCAGCGGCGCACAGACGGGCTTGCTGAGCTTGATGTTGTCCCTCGACTTCGCGAACACGAAGTTGTCGGCGGGCTCCCTGACGGCGTGGGCGGGCACTTCGTTCTTGGTCAGAGCGAGCTGGGAGGCCGATTTGGTGGGCTTCTTCTTGGCGGGAGGCGCGGAAGAGCCTGCTGCCTCGTCGGAGCTGTCGCCCTTGCTCCCCTTGCCGTCGTCCCCGCTGCCGCAGGCCGTCAGGAGCAGGGCTGCGGTCGCGGCGAGCGCGGCGGCGACGTGCGTGGTGCGGCGGTTCACGGTCGGCTCCCGGTGGGGCGAGGGTGGCTTGGGCGGGCCGACGTTATCTGTGGGGTTGATGGTTCCGCCAGGGTCGAAAGCCGGACAGGCCCCTATATCTCGGTGGACCGTCATCGTGTCGTGACGCGCGGGATGTGTATGCGGCCGTGACAAAGACCATGGTGGCGGTCGGGAGCGGAACACTCCGGCCGCTGTGCGGCTTCCGGGAGCCGGGAGCCGGGAGCCGGGGGCCGGGGGCCGGATGCGAAGGATCCGGATCGGCGTCGGCCTTACGCGATTCCGGGGTGGCTTGACGTCTTCGCTACGAGGGGCGATCAGGGAGCCCAGACGCTCAGCGTGCGCGCCAGCCCTTCGAAGTCTTCGGCCGCGCGCATCAGATGGGCCACGTCCTCCGTGGCGGTCCAGATCAGGACGTCCGCCTCGTACTCCTGGACCTGCCAGGCGTAGCGGACGCAGGCCGGCAAGTGGGACGAGTCTTCCTGGGGGATGTAGCGGAAGGTGGTCAGGCCCCTGCCGAGCCTCTCCGACGTGAACGGCTTGACGACGGGGGGCTCGACGGAGTTCGGGTCGTCCGCCTCGGCGCTGCGTTCCAGGGTGCCGGCCACGAAGTCCACACCGTTCGGGCCGGGGTCGAGGTCGTCGACTTCGCGTCGAGTGCGTCCAGGAGGCTGTGCGCGTACTGGGCCGAGCGCGTCGCGGCCGTATGAATGAAGAAAAGAGAAGGAGGGCGACTGCCGCGGCGGGGTGTTGACGAGATGCGGGGCGGTGTCTCCGAGGGGGCTTCTTCTAAGGTGGCGCGCATGTACATATCGCCCAGCGCGCTCGACGGCAGTCGTCGCCATCGGATGGCCGTTGGCGGCATGTTGTTCGTGGGGTTGCTCGGGGCCGGGGTCGGGATGGCGGTCCCGGCCGTCAGTGGTGACATGGGTGGCCTCGCGCGGCTGGGCCTGGGGGCGGCGGGTGTTTCCCTGTTGGCCGTTGCCTGGTGGGCGGCGCGTTACTGGTACGCCGCGTTCCTCTCCGGGCGGCGTGAGGAGGCCGTGCCGGAGCCGAACCCGTGGCCTTGGATGTTGCCCTGGACGGTGCTGACCGCCGTGGCGCTCGTCGGCGGAGTGCGGCTGCTGGCGCAGGGGGACAGCGGGGGGTGGTTCGCGCTCGGCTTCGGGGCGTTCATGGCGGTTCTCTGGGGGCTGGCAGTGGTCTCCGGGGTGTTGATGCTGCTGGAGCGGCGGCGTACGAGGGCTGGGGCACCCGGCGGTAGCGCCGCGTCCGCCGCGCCGCCCAGGCCCCGGCGCGGCTGGGGCTCGATCGGCTGACGTCAGTCATCCAGCCATCCATCCCGGGCTACGGAGTCTCCGTGTGCTCCAGCCAGCGTGACACCGCGTCCCGCGCAGGCTTGGGGAGATGAGGCCAGTGCGCCATGTCGGCGCCGAGATCCCTCAGCGTTCGGATGCGCTGCGGATCCCTCAACGCCACGCAGTCCGTGTATTCCTCGCCCGTCGACCCCCGGACGATGACATCGCCCGCGACAGACAGCATCACGAACTCCGGGTAGCCCCACCCGCTCCCCGTGACCCCGGCCGCGGCACCGGCCCCCGCCAGATCCCACTCCGCCTCCAGCGTCACCCGCGCCCACCACAAGCCGTGCGGCGACTCGGCCACGTTGCCGGGGACGGAGAGCAGGAACTCCGGGGCCGCCGCTGAGAAAAGACCTTGCTCCGTGGAGAGGCCGTACCACTCGGCGTTCACCCTCTCCGGAAGGTCTGGCAGGCCGATCCTCAAGCTGACGGCGACCTCCCGCCCCTCGGCAGCCGTCGAGTTCGCGAAGGACGCGAGGTTCGGCGGTATGAGTGGGGTGGGTGAGGTGGAGGGGGTGGAGGGGGCGACCATGCCCAGGTACTTCAGGCCGCTCCGTGCCAGAGATGTCGCGAATTCCCGTTCCTGCGCATCCCGTTCCCGCACGGAGTCTCCCCTCTGTTCTCCACCCCCTGCCCGGAGCACGACCCGCGACCGAATTTGGCCGAACTCCACCCAACCAGGAACCACCCCCACCCCTCCCGGCGTCATCCGTCCGGCTGACGGATCAGCTGCTCATCGGTTCCGCGTGGTCGCCGGGCGGCCGTCGATCGGCCGGTGTTCCTCATCACCGCGCTCTCCGGCGCCCGTTGCGCAAACGGTGGATATTCGCGTACGCACATCCTCACCACCTCCTCCACATCCCGGAATGCGTGGGAACCATGGAGTGTGGATTGCGCGTGGATAACGATGAGGCGCACGGGCTTCGGCGGTCTTGGCGCGCCTTGAGGGGCTTATGTGCTGCTGATACGGTGCGATGACTTGACACTGTGCCTGGGGCTGAATAGCCCGCCCGAGGCGGGCGAAGAGAGTCGCGAGTGTCTGAAAATGACCGAATCTTCTTGGGCGTGCGGGGAGCAGTTGCGTGAAGATCCAAGAGCGTACGGGGGCGGGCAGCCGTTCCGCCGCGCCGGTTCAGCCAGCGGTCGGTGAGCGCCTTCCCGCGCCGCCTCGCGAGCGCAAACCGGCACTCGCCGCCCTGGCCGTTCTGCTCATCCTCGTCGGCGCCCTCGGCGCCACCGTGCTCGTGCTGCGCGCGGGCGAGCGTGTAGAGGTCGTGAAGGTGACGGCCGAGATCCCCGCGGGGGAGACGGTGAGCGACAGCAACACCACCTCCGTCATGGTCGCCGACGACGCGGGCATCAACTACGTGAAGTGGTCGCAGCTCGGCGAACTGAAGAAGCTCAAGGCCACCAACACCATCCCCAAGGGTGCCGTGGCCGTCGGTGAGATGTTCTCCGGCAAGAGCGGCCTGCCCGCGGGCAAGTCCGCCGTCGGTGTCTCGCTCAAGGAAGGGCAGTACCCCGCGTCCGGACTGAAGTCCGGCGACAGCGTGGACGTCTACCAGGTCGGCGACTCCCCTTCCTCCGGGAGTGGCAGCAAGGAGACCGGCGGCTCCGCCGGAACGGGCGCGAGTGACTCGCCCATCGTCTCGGCCGCCCGCGTCAACAACGTGGCGGAGAAGAGCGACTCCACCGTGAGCACCGGCGCCCTCGGCATCACGCTCCTGGTGGACACCGCCGACGCCGCCGCCGTCACCAGGGCCGCGTCCGCCGGTGCCGTCTCGCTCGTCCAAGTGTCTCCCAACGGCAACTAGAGGCGAGTAGAAGAGACATGGCGCTCATTGCTCTCGCCGCCGACAAGGGGTCTCCCGGAGTCACCACCGCGGCCGTCGCGCTCGCTGCCGTCTGGCCGCGGCGCGTGCTCGTCGCGGAGACCGACCCCGCGGGCGGCGACCTGGTCTACCGCAGTGCCGCCGCGCACGGCGGACCGCTCAACCCCAACACCGGGATGCTCAGCATCGCGGCCACCGCACGCCGGGGCCTCGTACCCGATCAACTCTGGGACCACACACAGCCGTTGGCCGGTGGGCTCGAAGTCCTCGTGGGTCTTGGCGTCGCCGAACAGGCCGCCGGGCTCGCGGGGCTCTGGCCCACCCTCGGCCGTGCCTTCTCGCAGCTCGCCGACTCCCCGCACGCGCCCGCCGACGTCATCGCCGACTGCGGTCGCATCAGCGGGGACACCCCTGCCGTCGAGCTGTTCCCGCAGGCCGCCCTCGTGCTGCTCGTCTCGCGGACCGAGCCCGAGGCCATCGCGCGCGTACGTGACCGTGCCGCCGCCCTCGCCGCCAAGCTGCACGGCGGATCCCGTGGGGCCGCGTCGCTCGCGACCCCGCTCATCGGCGTACTCCTGATCGCCGACCCCTCGACGTCCGCGAAGCTCGTCCACCAGGTCAACGACATGCTGATGGCCGCGCAGACCGGCGCCCGCGTCGTCGGCACGCTCGCCGGGGACCCGGCGGGCGCCGAGCAGTTGGCGGGCCGCAAGCGCGGGCGTCTCGACAAGTCGATGCTGATCCGCTCGGCCCGCAAGGTGACCGTCGACCTCTACCAGCAGTACGGCGCGGCCTGGGCCAACCCGGCCGCGGGTCCGCACGGGGCCGGCGCGCACGGGGCGGGCCGATGAGCGTTCCCGTCGATCACCAGCTCGTGAAGCGGTTCCGGCAGGACGCCGGTGACCGCATCGCCGAGCAGCGCCGCCTGGACCAGGTCTCCGGCGTCACCCCCATGTCGGGCGAGGACGAGCGGCAGTACGCCCGCGCCGTCATCGCCCAGATATTGGAGGAGTACGCCCGCACGGAGATCAACGCCGGGCGCACCCCGCTGGACGCCGACACCGAGGAGAAGTACGCGGCCGCCGTGCACGCCGCGCTCTTCGGCGTCGGACGGCTCCAGCCGCTGCTCGACGACCCCGAGGTCGAGAACATCGACATCAACGGGTACGACCAGGTCTTCGTCGGATACGCCGACGGGCGCGAGGCCAAGGCGGACCCGGTCGCCGAGACGGACGAGGAGCTCATCGAGCTCATCCAGATCCTCGGCGCCTACTCCGGTCTCTCCTCGCGTCCCTTCGACTCCGCCAACCCGCAGCTCGACCTCCGGCTCCCCGACGGCTCGCGTCTGTCGGCCGTCATGGACGTCACGCGGCGCCCGGCGCTCTCCATCCGACGTGCCCGCATGGGCAAGGTCTTCATGTCGGACCTGGTGGGCAACGGCACGGTGACGCCCGAGGTCGCGCACTTCATGGCGTGCGCGGTGCGGGCCCGCAAGAACATCATGATCGCGGGCGCGACGAACGCCGGAAAGACCACTCTGCTGAGGGCGCTCGCCAACGAGATCCCGCCGCACGAGCGCCTGGTGACCGTCGAGCGAGCCCTCGAACTCGGCCTCGACCAGTACGCCGATCTGCACCCGAACGTCGTCGCCTTCGAGGAGCGCCTGCCCAACTCCGAAGGCCAGGGCACCATTTCGATGGCGGAGCTCGTACGCCGTTCGCTCCGTATGAACCCGTCGAGGGTCATCGTCGGTGAGGTGCTCGGCGACGAGATCGTGACCATGCTCAACGCGATGTCGCAGGGCAACGACGGCTCGCTCTCCACGATCCACGCCAACAGTTCGAGTGAGGTCTTCAACCGCATCTCGACGTACGCCCTCCAGGCCACCGAACGGCTGCCCATCGAGGCGAGCCAGATGCTGGTGGCCGGAGCCGTCAACTTCGTCGTCTTCATCCAGCGGCGCAACAACTACCAGACCGGCGGCAAGCTCCAGCGCATGGTGACCTCGGTCCGCGAGGTCAACGGCGTCGACGGCCGCGTCCTGTCCAGCGAGGTCTTCGCGGAGGCCTCGAACGGGCAGGTCGTCGCGCACGCGCCGATCGCCTGCATGGACGACCTGGCCGTGTTCGGCTACCGCCCCGCCGGGCAATGGGGGTGAGCACGACATGAACTCACTCGGCTCGATGGGCGGCCTTTTCTCGCTGCCCGTCCTGTACGCACTGGGCTGCGGCATCGCGGTCGGCGGTGGCATCGCGGTCCTCGCGATCGCGCTGCGCGGTCTGCCGGTGAAGCCCGCGCACGAGAAGCAGAAGGCCAGCGAGCGGATGAGCGAACTCATCCGGTTCGCGGGCCGGCGCGGCTCGCTCGCCATCGGCGTGGGCCTGGTGGTCCTGCTGCTCACGCGCTGGGCGGTGGCGGGCATCGCCTCCGGGATACTCGTCTTCTTCTGGGACAAGCTCTTCGGCGGCGCGTCGGAGGAGCGCGCGCAGATGAAGCGCGTCGAGGCGCTCGCCGCCTGGACGGAGTCCCTGCGCGACACCATCGCGGGCGCGGTCGGCCTGGAGCAGGCGATCCCCGCTTCGGCGCGGGCCGCTGCCCCCGTCCTGCGCCCCCACCTGGACGCTCTGGTGGACCGGCTGCGTGCGCGTACGCCGCTTCCCGAGGCGCTGCAGATCCTCGCCGACGAGATCGACGACGCGTCGGCGGACATCATCGTGGCGGCGCTGATCCTGAACGCCAAGCTGCGCGGTCCGGGTCTGCGCCAAGTCCTGGGCGCCCTGGCCAAGTCGGCCCGCGAAGAGGTCGACATGCGCCAGCGCGTGATGGCCCAGCGGGCATCGACCCGCAGGTCGGTGCAGATCGTGGTCGCGGTGTCGATCGCGTTCGTGCTCGGCCTCTCGATCTTCAACCGCGACTTCGTCTCGCCCTACGGCACCGCGGTCGGCCAGCTCGTACTCGCCATGGTCTGCGGCCTGTTCGCGCTCGGCTTCTGGTGGCTGCGGAAGCTGTCGACGGTGGAGACGCCGGACCGCTTCCTGGTACGGGACGAGCCCGGCGTGCAGTTCGTACGGCCGCGGGGGCCGGGTGCGGGTGCCGCTCCCGGTGCGGGCGAGCAGGCGCCGCTGACGGGTCCGGCCGGTCCGTACGGACAGCCGGGTCAGCCTGGGCAGCCGGGTCAGCCTGGGCAGTCCGGCCAGCCCGGCCAGCCCGGCTTCTCGAATCCTGAGGGGGTACGTCGATGAGCCTGACGATGCCGATAGTGATAGGCGCCATCCTGGGCCTTGGCATCTACGCCCTCGTACGTGCCCTGATGCCCTCCAAGCGGAGTGCGGTCGCCACCGTCGCGCGGATCGACGCCATGCGGGCGAGGGGCGCGGCGTACGAGTCGCACCGCTCACCGGCGCACGGCGACGGCAAGAAGGACTCCGGCCGCCTGAACTCGACGCGTGCCCGGGTGGGCACGCGGGTCGCCGAGTTCTACCTGGAGCAGGGCTGGGAACAGCGCTCGCTCCGCGCCGACCTGGCGGTGCTCGACCGCAGCTGGGAGAAGTTCCTGGCGACGAAGACGCTGCTCGCGGCCGCGGGAGTGTTCTTCGGGCCGTTCATGTTCGCCATCATCTGGACGCTGGGCGTGGGCAGCAGCCCGATCATCCCGGTCTGGCTGGCCTTGATGTTCGGCGTTCTCTTCTTCTTCCTGCCGGACCTGGAGGTGCGGCGGGACGCGGCCGAGAAGCGGCGCGACCTGCGGCGCGTCATCGGTGCCTATCTGGACCTGGTGTCGATGAGCCTGGCGGGTGGCCGCGGCCTCCCCGAGGCCCTCATGGCGGCGGCGGAGATCTCCGACGGATGGGCGACACGGCGTATCCGAAGTGCCCTTGCCGACGCGCGTATCACCGGCATCAGCCAGTGGCAGGCGCTCGGCACGCTGGGCGAGGAACTGGGCATCGAAGAGCTCAAGGACCTGTCGGCCTCCCTCGCCCTGGTGGCGGACGACGGCGCGAAGGTCCGCGAGTCGCTCGCCTCCCGCGCGGAGACGATGCGCCACCGCGAGATGGCCGAGATCGAGGGCAGCGCGGGCGAGAAGTCCCAGTCGATGCTCGTCGCCCAGCTGCTCCTGTGCGCGGGCTTCCTGGTCTTCCTCATCTTCCCGGCGGCGATGCGCGTGTTCCAGGTCTAGCGATGACCACCGATCTTTAAGGCGAAGGACGGGCCGGCCGACGGGGGCGGCCCGACAACCTCCCCCCACTCCTGAGAGGACAACTCACCATGAACGGACGGAACTTCAGCACCGGTATCCCGGCGATGGACTTTCTGGTCACCTTCCTGCGGGGCCGCGTCGAGCGCGCCCGCTCCGGCGAGCTCGACCGCGGCGCGTCCGCCGTCGAGTGGGTCATCATCTCGGCGGTCGTCGTGGCGATCGTCGGCGTGGTCGCCGCCGTCATCAACGGCGCGCTGAAGGGCGGCGCGGAAGACGTCAAGAACTGCATCGAGGGTGCCGACGCCGGCAAGACCTGCTGATCAGCCGTTGACCGGGGAGCGAAGGCGGGGACGAGTGCGCGGGTGCGTGAAGCGATGGATACGCCGCAGGGTGGAGGCAGCCTCCACCCGCGGTGAATCCGGCATGACCGCGATCGAGTTCGTGCTGCTCACCCCGGTCCTCTTCTTCATGATCTTCGCGACGGTGCAGTTCGCGCTGTACTTCTTCGCGGATCATGTCGCCCAGGCCGCGGCCCAGGCGGGCGCCCGCAAGGCCCGTGCCACGGCCGACGAGAACCCGGGCGCGTGGCGGGGCGAGGCGCGGGACGTGGTCGACGACTACATCCAGCAGCTGGGCCCGCAGTTGGTGCTCGGCCCGGACGTGAAGACGGTCGAACCGAAGGCGAACACGGTCGGCGTGGAGATCACCGCGAAGGTGCCGTCCGTCTTTCCCGGCCTGGACATGACGGTGCACGCGCAGTCGGCGGGCCCGGTGGAGCGGTTTGTGGAGGACGACGGCTGATGGGGAACGCAGGGGCCCGCGCCGTCCGCCGCGGGATGCGCGCTGCCCTCCATGGGACGAGTGCGTGGGCTTCGGACCGTCGGCGGCGGTCGTCGGACCGGGGCCTCTCGACCATCGAGGTGGTCATCCTCGCTCCCGTGATGATCCTCTTCGTCCTGATCCTGGTGGCCTTCGGCCAGCTCGTGGACGGCCGGGGGGCGGTCGACGGGGCGGCGCGCGATGCCGCGCGTGCCGGTTCGATCCAGAAGGACCAGGGCACGGCGATGGCCGAGGCGAAGGCGGCCGCGGCGGCCAACCTCACGGACATCTGCGTCGGCCCGATCGACGTCAGGAAGACGAGCCCCGGCTTCGTCTCCGGCACGTTCTTCACGGTGGAAGTGAGCTGCCAGGTGCGGGGGTTGGCGATGCTGGGCCTCGACATGGAGACGACGCTGAAGGCCACCTTCAGCTCGTCCCTCGACCCCTACCGGAGGTCGGCGTGAGCACGGATCGCCGTATGCGGCTTCGGCGTATGGGCAACTGGGTCACCGCCCGTCGCGAACGCCTCGACGACCGTGGCTCGGGCGCGGGTGCCGTCATCATCTTCGCCCTCGTCTTCCTCTCGCTCTCGGCCTTCGTGATCGACGGCGGCCTGTCCATCTCCAAGCGGGAACGGGCCGCGGACATCGCGGAACAGGCCGCGCGCTATGCCGCGCAGGACCTCGACACCGAGGGCATCTACGAGGGCGCCAAGGGCGCTCCCATCAACTACGAGAACTGCGGCGCACGAGCCCAGCAGTACGCCCGTACGACGGGCATGAGCGGCGCGGACGTCGCGGCGACGCACTGCGTGACGGCGAACGCCAACCAGGTCGAGGTCGAGGTCCAGCTCACCTACAGCCCGGTGTTCACCGGGATGTTCTACGGGGGCGACGTGACGGTGCGGGGGCGGGCGGCCGCGGAGAACGCGGTCGGCTGAGCGGGGCTTTTCCCGGGCGTCTACGCCAGGGGTCAGCCGACTCATCGGACTTTCACTCCGGGGATGTCGATCTTCTGGTGACCTTCGGTGGGGGTGGGCGGTTTTACCGCCTGTTCCCCGTTGCGGGAGGTACAGGAGGTGGGGCCGGGTGCGTACGAGGCTGGGATTGCCGTGGGTGGGCGCGGTTGTGGGCGGGCTGGTGCTGGCCGGGTGCGGTGGGAGCGCGGAGCCCAGGGGCTCCGACGAGATCGCCGGTGTGGGGCAGGGGGCGGACAACGCATCGGTGACACCGTCCACCGCCCCCGGCGACGGAATCGCACGCCCCATGACCACGCTCCCCGAGGGTGATCGACTCGTCTTCGAGCCGCAGAGGCAGAAGACGGGTGATGCGAGAACGGACGCGGTGCTGCGTGACAACGCCGAGTACTTGCGTGCCGTAGACGAGGCGATCGGCGATCAGAAGCCCAGGTCAAAGGCGGTGGCCTTCTACAGCAAGGGCTCGGCCTACCTGGACTCGGTGGAATGGATCGGCGGCTTCGTCGAGGACGGGACCACGGTGACGGGGACGGTCCGCTACTTCGATCGCCGGGTGACGTTCAGCGAGGACGGTTCGGCAGGGCTCACGTACTGCGGCGACGAGTCCAAGGGCTTCACCAAGGACCTCAAGACGAAGAGGACCAACGTCACGCCGGTCACCAAGGATTCGTACGTCTTCTACAACGACCGGCTGAGGAAGAACTCCAAGGGCGTGTGGCAGCTCACCAAGAGCGTGGCGGAGCGAGGCAGCAAGGCCTGCCGCCCATGAACGGTTACCGAGCCGCGGCTCTCGCGCTGACGGTTTGTGCCGCATCGCTGCTCGCGTCGCCGATGGCACCCCGGGCCTGGGCCGACCGGACCAGCGACGAGGCCAGCAGCGAGGCGAGAGGCGGGACGGACGGCGGCGTCATCACCGCACAGACCCGCGTACGGACTTCGGTCCACGGTGGTGGCGCGGACCCCTCCTCCGCGACCGGCTCACTGTCCCCGGTGGGAGCCGCCCGGCCACGCCCGGCATGCTGGTACGAACCCGCGTTCTCCCCCAAAGAGATCCAGAGCACCGTCAAGGCATGGCGCACCTTCGGGGCGAGTGCTCCGCTCTTCGGCGGTATCGGCCACGTCATCGGCGACGCGCTGGAGCGCCGCTACAAGGACGGCCACCCCTACAAGAACTACAACCTCCCCCAGCAGGGCAAGGGAATGTTCTGGGCCGCAGTGGTGAACCCCAACCGCGCGGACGACCCCGGGGCGACCTCGTGCGACCGGCAGCCCTTCTGGGTGGACAAGGGGGAGACCCCCGAGGACCCCCAGGCGGTCTCCCCGAAGATCCTCGCCGAGTACGCGTACGACGAACTCCCCGTACCCGGCACCGAGATCAAGACGGCCCCGAGCGGCCGTTCCACGGTGAACCTGCCCACCTGGGTCTGGCTGGACAAGGCCAGGTTCAAGAAGATCAGCGTCACGGCGAGCCTGCCCGGCACGGGCCTCGCGGCGACGACGACCGCCGAGCCCGAGGCCCTGCACCTCGACCCCGGCACGCCCGACGCGGCCCGCTTCCCCGCATCCGGCGGCTGCGCGATCCGCGAGAGCGGCGGCATCGGCGAGGCCTACGCGCGAGGCAAGTCGAAGCAGGAACCGCCGTGCGGGGTGACGTACCTACGCTCCCCGGGGCCGAACGCCACGTACGCCCTCCGGGCCACCCTGACCTGGCGGCTCCGCTGGAGCAGCACGACCGGCGAGGGCGGAACCCTGCCATCCGGTTCCTTCGGCGCGACCCGGCGGATCCCCGTACAGGAGATCCAGTCCGTGAACCGCTGACCCCGACTGCTCGTAGGGTGGTCCGGACGGATAGCTGTTCGGAGGGGACGAGAACTGCCATGGCCCGGTACACAGAGCCGCAGACCATCGCGCGCGGCGGATTCAGCATCAAGGTGCCGGAGACGTGGTGGGAGTTCGACGTGCGGCCCGAGTCGCGCGACGCCGCCATCCGGCAGATGATCAACGACCGCGTACGCCAGCGCCCGGAGCTGGCCCCGTACCGGGAGGACTTCGAGGGCTTCCTGCGCAAGGCATCGAAGGACGCCTGGCAGTCCGGCGCCCTGTACTGCGGCTGCATGGCGGAGAGCTTCGGCGGTGATACGCCGGTCACCGGCTCGGTCACGGTCTCCCTGGTCGGCGCCCGCACGGCGAACGGCGACGTCCTGCCGACGGACCCGGACCGCATCGTCGCCCAGCTCGGTGTGCGCGAGGCCAGGCGGGAGGGTGACGCGTGGCGGAAGGTGAAGACGGTCGATATTCCGGGCGTCGGGCTCGCGGCGCGGACGTACGGCCTGGAGGACATCTCCGTACCGGGCGACGAGCGCACGCTCCGTGTCGTCCTGATGCAGACCTTCATTCCGGTGCCGGGGCAGGAAGGGAAGGTGGCGCTGGTGTCGGGCAGCAGCCAACAGCTGGAACTCGCGGACGCGTTCTTCGACATCTTCGACGCGGTGACGTCTACGTTCCGCTTCGCGGAGTGACGGCTACTTGGCGTCCTTGCCCTTGCTCTTGCCCTTGGCCGGCTTCACCGCGTCGTTGACTTCCTTGGCCAGCTTGTCGTCCAGCTTCTTGAACTCGCGCACGACGGCGTCGGACAGCTCGGCGAGGGCGGTCAGCTGCTGGCCGATGTCCTCGCGGCCGTCCTCCCAGTTGGACTCGAAGTCCTCAAGGGAGTCGTAGACGCCGCCGTCGCCGATGTCGTCCTTGTAGGACTCGAAGGTCTTCTTCGTCCGGTTCATACGGTCCTTGATGGAGCGCAGGCGGCTGCCGTAGTCCTCGAGGTCGGTGATCGGGATGGAGAGGTCGCTCTTGCCCTTGCTGCCCATGGCCGTGTCCCCCTGAAGTAACTCGCCCTGCTGCGTTCATGGTTGACGGGGCGACGTGCGGTGCCCCGGATTCAGTGCCACTCGTCGGGATCGAGCTCGGCCGCCACGAATCCGTCCCCTGCCGTGATGATCAAATCGGGCTGCCGCACCTTTTGCGCGATCGCTTCCTGGTCGAATGCGTCGAACTCGAAGATGAAGTGCTCGGCGACCGCGGGACGGTCCATGGGAAATCCGTCCAGGTCCACCGCCGAATTCGTCCGGTCCGCGCCCTGGCAGAGGACCGACACGAAAAGGGGGAAGTGTTCCGCGGTGAGCAGGAGGTCCGCTTCGTGCACGACGCCCGCCATGCCGACGCCACCTGTCACCGCGCCGCACAGGTCGTCGAGGCAGTCCACCAAGGCGTCCCAGTTCCTGCCGTAATAGCCGGGGAAACGCAGGGTCCGCGCGAACGCGCGGTGGATGCCCTCCTCGGTCATGAGGTCGGACGCGGCGAAGCGGTGGACCCGTCCGCCCTTCGCCTCCAGGGTGGACAACTGCCGTTGGACCTCGGGCGCCCTCCGGGGGACGAAGACGACCCAGGGTGCTGTGGTACCCGTGACGTCGAAGCCGGTCATGTATCGATCACCCCGTGAATTCGCCGACGTAGTAGAACGTTCCGTAGTGGTCCGGGGTGTAATACGCGGGGCCGGGCCCGTCCTTCGGGGTCAGCAGCCTTTCGGGACCCCTGATTTCCTTTCCGCAGCCCGGTGCACTGCACTGCGGGAGGTCGGTCTTGGCGTTGACGTCCCATTCCTTGTATTTGCCTCCCGGCAGGGCGGACTTGTTGTTACCCCAGTTCGCGTTGCCATGGTAACCGTCGACCTTTCCGATTCCACCGGGCCGGGCGTTGACCTGGTCCAGCATGTCCGAGGCGCGCCGCGGCGCGGGGCCGTGCACCAGTCCGAGGCCGTCGGGGCTACCGGTGTCCCCGCCGTGCTGATGGCACAGGGGAGCCAGGCCCAGCGGGTCGGACCAGGTGTGCGGATTGTGGACGTAGGCGACGGGGTTCGGCGCCGGCAGCAGGCCCAGGGGGTCGGGACTGGTGTAGCGGGCCGTCTCGGGGTCGTAGTGCCGGTGGTGGTTGTAGTGGAAACCCGTCTCCGGGTCGTGGTACTGGCCGGGGAAGCGCAGCGGGGTGTACGCGCTCGCGTCGCTGTTCCAGACCGTGGTTCCCCAGAGGGTGGACCGGGTGTACCAGGCGACGTCCCCGTCCGGGGAGAGCAGTTCGGTGGGGGTGCCGACCAGGTCGGTGACGATGGCGTAGAAGCGCTCGTCGACGGTCTCCTGAGGCGCGTCGGCGGACCAGACCCGTTCGGCCTGGCTCACGGGGGAAAGTCCGTCGTGGTCCCAGGTGAGCGTGGTGCGCAGGCCCTCGCCCCCCTGATCGGGGGACCGCACGCCGTCCCCCGTGCCCGCCTGGGCGGCGGACCACGCCGTGGGCCGCTCCGTGGTCTGTTCGCAGAGCGTGTTGCCGTCCCAGGTGAAGACGGTGCTCTCCAGGACGGTCTCGCCGTCGGCGGCGAGCCGGAGCTTGCCGGTCCGTCGGCCCAGCGGGTCGTAGGTGTAGCGCCAGCGGCTGCCGTCCGGCGTCGTTACGGCCGTGAGACGGTCCTCGGCGTCCCACTCATAACGCCAGACGTCGGCCTTGCGGGAGAGCCGGGTCTTGCGGCGCATGACCACGCGCCCCTGGGCGTCATGCTCGTAGTACACGCCGCCTGCCCGGACCAGCCGTGTTCCCGTGTACGCGCGCGGCCCGGTGGCCTCATGGCCAGGGTGCTTCGCGGGCCACGAGGCCTCGGTCTGGTTGCCCGCGGCGTCGTAGGCATAGCGCTCGCTCCAGCCCGCCGCGTGCACGGCCGTGACGCGGCCGCGGGGGTCGAGGTCGAAGCGCCGGCTGCCCGTGCGGGAGTCCCGCATGCCGTTGAGGTGGCCGTCGGGGCGGTAGGAGTATGAGCGTTCCGTGATCCGACGGTCGTCAGGGGCCGTGCTGCCTTGCGTCACCAGTCGGCCGACGCTGTCGTAGCCGCGGGTGAGGGTGAGCGTCCGGTCGATGTGGCGGGCGACCTCGCGGTCGGCGGCGTCATGCGCGAAGTCGATGGTGTGGCCCGCCGTGGCCAGCCGGGTGGTACGTCCCGCGGAGTCGTACTCCCACGTGCTGCGGGCGTGCGAAGGGGTGGTGCGCAGCGTGCGGTTGCCGACGGGGTCGTAGGCGAATCGCATGGTCCGGCCATCGACGGTCTCGGCGATGCGACGGCCGACCGCGTCTAGTTCGACGCGCAGACTGCTGTCCGGGCTGACGGCCCCGATCAGCGAGCCGTTCGCCGCATATGTGTAGGTGGTGGCTGTGCCGTCCGCATCCTTGGCGGTGGTCTGCCCCAGCGCGTCACGGCGGTAGCGGATCCGTTGGCCGAGGGCGTTGGTCCGGGAGACGAGAAGTCCGGTCGCGTCGTACGCGTAGTGGGCGGTGCGTCCGTCGAAGTCGGACTCGGTGAGCAGGCGGCCCGTGAGGTCGTAGGTGTAGTTCCAGGTCAGACCCTGGGGGTTGGTCACCTGGGTGAGCTGGAGCGCGGCGTCGTGCGCGAAGGTGAAGCGTTCGCCACCGGGGCCGGTGCGGGCGCTGAGGCGGTCGAAGTGGGTGTACTCGAACGTGGTCGCCTGGCCGACGGCGTCGATGTGACGGACGCAGTTGCCTTCGCCGTCGTAGTCCCAGCTCTCCTGCGATCCGTCCGGGTCGGTACGGCGGGCGATCAGGCCCTCCACCGTCCATTCCAGGCAGGTGCGGTGGCCGAGGGCATCCGTCACGGCGGTGGTCAGGCCGAACGTGTCGTACGCGTAGCGTGTGGTGCCGCCGTGGCTGTCGGTCACGGTCAGCGGCAGGCCTGCGGTGCTGTTCGCGTAGACGGATGTGCGCCCTGCGGCGTCCTGCGCCTCGGCGAGACTGCCGTCCGTCCCGCGCCTGAAGTGCGTGGTCGCGCCGAGGGGATCGATGATGGCGGTGACGTTCCCGCGCTCGTCGTTGGCGAACTGCCAGGAGGCGCCGTCCGGCAGCTCCATGGCCGTGGGGGCGTGACGCTCGTCGTAGCTGATGCGGATGACGGTGTCGTCGGGCCGGACGATCCGCAGAGGCTGTCCCAGCTCGTTGTTGACGAGGGCCGTGGTGTGTCCGAGCTGGTCGGTCCTGGTGGCGACGTTCTGATGGATGTCGTAGGTGGTGGTCACGGTGCCGCCCAGGGAGTCGACCTCGGCGACGATCAGGCAATGGTCGTCGACGGCGACGCGGGAGGTGGCGCCTTCTGGTGTGGTGATCTCGGTGATGCGGCAGCCGGGCCAGGCGGGATCGGCGAGGTCGTAGGCGAAGGTGTTGGCCATGTGCCCGGCCATGCCCTGCTGGGCGGTGCAGCGGTCATCGTCGTCGTAGGTGTAGTCGTAGCGGCTGCGGTTGCTGTCCTCCCACGACGTGATGCGCAGGCGCTCGTCGTAGGTGAACTTCATCGGCAGACCGGAGGAGTTGGTGACTGCGGTGAGGCTGCCGTCGGTGTAGCCGTACCGCTTTATCACGGTGTCCGGGTCGTCCTTGCCCGCGCCCTTGAGGCTGAGCGCGGTGACGCGCTCGTCCTCGACGGTCAGGGTGAGGTGGTATCCGCCGCAGTGGCGGATCGCCAGCGGGGTGCCCTCGGTGTCGTAGTCAATGTCTATGGTGTTGTGGTTGCGGTCCGATATCCGGGTGAGCAGCGCCACGTCGTCCACCGGCGGGGCGAAGTCGTGGCGGTGTCCGGTGATGGAGTCGGTGACGCGGTAGCCACCGCCGTCCAGGCGCTCCAACGGCCGGTGCGGGCCACCCTCCGGCAGCACGGGAGCATCAGGCCCCGCGGGGTGCGGGTAGGCGAGGAGCATGCCGTCCTCGGTGACGAACACGATGCCCTGCTCGTCGACTTCCAGGCGCTGGTCGATGGTGGAGGACCAGCTGGGCCCGAACCAGCCGCCGGTGCGGTAGCCCGATGCGACGCGGCGGGTGAAGGCCAGCGGCAATGTGCCGGGCAAGGTGACGTCTGTCTGAGACAGGAACATCTGCCCGGTGGCCACGTCCACCGGGTCGCCGCAGCCCTTGATCTTGCTCTTGACGCGGTTGTACGCGCCCTTCGCGCCGTCCTTCAGTGCGGTCCGGGCCGACTTCATCCCCTTCAGACCACCCTTGAGACCCTTCAGGCCCTTGCCGAGTTTGGCGGCTGTGGTCAGGCCCTTCATGCCGGGTATGCAGTCCAGGGCGGCGAAGGCCACGTCCATGAGGCCTGCTTGGCCTTTTCTGTATTTGTTGAGGGTGTCGGCCAGCACGATGACGGCGGCCACGACGACGATGATGGCCAGGATGGGCCCGCCCACGATCATCGCGATGATGCCCACCACGGCGACGACGACCTTGCAGACCTCGACGATGGTGTCCCAGTTGTCGGAGACCCAGTCCCCGATCTCCTCCCACCACTTGCGGTTCTGGATGCCCGCGTCGGACGCCTCGTCGATCTTCCGCTTGGCGGTGCCCGCGGCCTCCTCGCGCATCTTGCGCGCGTCCTCGGCCATCTTCTTCGCCGCGTCCAGCGCGCTCTGCGCGGAGGAGACATCCCCCTGGGCGGTGCTCTGGGCCTTCTCCGCCGAAGTGGCGTTGCGGGTGGCGGCCTTGACCTTGTCCGGGTCGGGTGCGGGCACGTCCTTGCCGCCACCCGAAGCCTTGTCGTCCTTGTACTTGTCGGCTTCCTTGCCCGCCCGCTCCACCCACGAATCCGCCGTGGAAAGGCGGGACTTGGCGCTGCTCAGGTCGGCCCGCGCCTCACGGCCCTTGATCAGCGCCTTGCCCGCCAGGCTCTGGGCGCGCTCCAGCTCCGGCCAGTACGCGGACAGCGCGTCGCCGGCCATCTCGTAACTCTTGTGGAGCTTCTTCAGCTTGCCCGGCGCGTCCTCGAACTGCTCGGTGAAGGCATCCGCCGTCTTGCCCGCCCACTGCAGGATCGCGTCCTCGCCCGCCATCCCCTTGACGTCACGCAACACCTTCGACACGTCGTCGGCGAAGTCGTGCAAGTTCTTGGCAAGACTCCGGACCCGGTGCGGATCACCGGGCGTCGGATCCTTGTCCAAGTCAAGGACATGCCAATCCGCCGGACGATTCCCCGCCATGCCGCTTCCCCCCGTTTACATGTGCCGTCGACTACCGGTTGATCGACTGGATTTCCTGTACGTCCATGTCCTGGGTCGTCTCGAAGGTGCCGTCCGGCATCGTGTCGCCCGCCCCGCCCGTGCCTTCCCAGGAGATCTCCCAGGTGATGGACGCCTTCAGCTGGTACGGCTTTCCGGCGGTCGCCCTGAGGTACTTGATGCCGCACGGCGGGTCCTGCTTCGACTTGCCCTTCGTGTAGGGGCTGCCGATGCTGCCGTCTTCGTTGATCTTGCACTCGCCCGAGGCGGGGAAGGTCTCCGCGTCGGGCGTGCCCGGTTCCAGGTGCAGGCTCTTCGGCTTGGCCGTGGTTTCCGCCCAGAGCGGGGTGTTCGGGAGTTCCGCGCGGACCTTGACGTCCTTGAAGGTGCCCTTGTCCAGCCAGGCCCAGGTGGGGAGATTCACCGTCGACTTGGCCGCGGGCTTCAGCTCCACCTTGGTTTCCGGGACCTTCACCTTGTCGTACGCGTACTCGGCGAGCATCTTGGGTGTGGGTGCGTTCGGGTCGTCGGGGATCTCGTTCGCTTCCACCCAGAACATGATGCGGCCGCAGTCCCATGATTTGGGGTCGGAGGAGTCGGGCGCCACGCCTCGCCAGAAGCGGCCGTCCTCGCCCTCGTTGTAGTCCTTGTAGCCGTCGGCCTGGCTGTTCGAGGTCGCGTGCAGGTCGAAGTTGTCGGCCGGCTTTCCGTCCCGGTAGTGGTCGGTCCAGAGCCCCTTGCCGAACCATGACTCGTGGACGCCGACGTCGCCGCCGCCGTCCTTGTCCACGAACTCCTTGAGTTCCTTGGAGGTGAAGGCCGGCTCGTACCAGCAGGCGGGGGGCTCCCAGTTGGGGTCGATCGGGGCGAGGTTGCCCTTCTTGCCGCCGCCGTCGCCACCCGAGGGGTAGGAGAGCTGGATCGAGGAGACTCCGGCCGACAGGTTGCCCTTCTTGTCGGAGCCGCCGCTCGGCTTCTCGCCGGACGGTGGTGTGGTGGTGTTGTCCTCAGGACCGGCCGCGTACGCCGCTGCGCCCGACCACAGCACGGCTGTCGCCGCCAATGCCGCGGACCATCGCACCGTACGTCGTGAGGTTGTCATCGCCGACACCCCTTCACTCGACCCTCGACCTCGATCTGCAGCACCTTCCAGATCTTCGCCGAACCCGCGGGCTGCTTCATGAGGAGACGGAACTCCTGGTAGTCGTCGAGACTCGGCTTCGTGTGCTTGATCTTCTCGGTCTCGACGTTCTTGCCGTAGAACTTGCTCTGGTCGCGGCACATGGTGACGAGCACACCTGCCGTGCCGACCTTGTCGGTCTTGGCCCTGTAGTAGCTGTCTGTTCCGGTAGCGGTCCATTTGTCGTCCACCCACGACGTGATCTGCTCCTGCGCGTAGCGGGTGGCGTTGCCGAGCGAATAGAACCGGTAAGCCGGGTCCTTGGGGTCCTGAGCGGTGATCCCATGGTTGAGGGCCCGGATGTAGTTCTCGGCGTTCTCCTGAGCCGCCGCGTGACGCGGGTCGGACGACTTCGAGGAGTCGAACTCGACCTTCAGGTCACTCGGCAGGCTGACATCCGGCTTGCCAGGATTCGCGGGAGCCGAAGACTTCGCCTTCTCCGAGCCGCCCCCCGCCCCCTCGATCTTGTCCGCAGAGCCATCACTCCCCCCACCCCCACAGGCAGTCAGAAGCAGGGCCGCACCGGCCACGAGCGCGGTGACGGCGGGCAGGGTGCGACGGGCCACGATGGGAGTCCCCCAGAGTTCGATGCGTGTGCAGGAGAGAATGAGCCGAACGAAATTACCAGGCGTGGGTTACCAGTACTGGTGGGTTCTGTGAAGGCTCCCGCGTTCTGTGCGGTGACGGAAGCGAACGGTCCCCAAGTGCTACGTGCGCGCAGCCGATCCGTGCCGGAACTGTGACGCGGGGTGGCGCGAGGCGCCGCATGCCTGGCCTGGGTGGTCAATCGAGGGGGCGGGAGCGGGCCCGATCGGGCGCGGATGAGACAAGGAGAGTTGCGCTTACGACGCAACTCGGGCGCAAACGGGCACCCCCGGAAGCCCCTTGCGAGCCGTTGCCCTGTCTGACCATCGGCCCCTTCCGTACCATCGCCTCAGTACGCTCGGCGCAAAGACCCACCGAGCGCCGCTGAACAGCACTGAGACCACTGAGACCGCTGACCCCACCCGCTCTCTCCCAGAGGACATCAGGACACCCGCCATGGCGCGCACCACTTCAAGTCCGACAGGCGGCCCGTCGGCCCCACGGAATCGGACGCCGCAGCCGCTGCCCCGGCGTCGTCGTACGTTCGGGGACTTCGTCAAGGCGTTCTTCGCCTTTGTCGCGCTGGCCGCGCTCGTCTTCGGCGTCCCCGGCGCCCTCGCGTACGCCGTGGGGTGGCCGCTGCCGGGCGGTGCGCCCTCGCTGGACTGGTTGCAGCAGGAGATCACGGTCGGGACGTTCATCAACGTACTGACCGTCGTGGTCTGGCTCGCCTGGGCCCAGTTCACCGCCTGTGTCCTGGTGGAGGTCAAGGCCGCGCTCTCGGGCGTCGGTATGCCGGGCCGCATTCCCGGCGCCGGCGGCAGTCAGCTCCTCGCCCGTCAACTCGTCGCCGCCCTGCTCCTGGTGGGCGCCACCGCAGCCAGCTTCGCGCCGGGGCTCTCGCAGTTCGGGCAGTCGCTGGAGGGGAACCAGAAGCCCGCGTCCGCCGCTTCCGCCCAGCAGACCCCTGGTGGTCTCTTCGGGCAGGAGCAGGCCACAAGCGCCGCCAGTGCCGTCGCCGAGCAGGCCGAGCAGGCCGCCGCGCACGCCGGCGGCGGCAGCAGTGCCAAGGACGGGGACACCAAGTACTACCGGATCCAGCCGCCCGAAGGACGGCACCACGATTCGATGTGGGAGATCGCCGAGCGGCACCTGGGAGACGGCCGCAGGTACAAGGAGATCTACCAGCTCAACAAGGACCGTGAGCAGCCCGACGGGTCGCGGCTGTCCGAGGCCAGCCTCATCCGGCCGGGCTGGATCATGGAGATGCCCGCGGACGCGCACGGCGGCGAGCTCGTCGAGATGCCCGACGAGGCGCCCAAGGTCTCGCAGGACGTGAAGGAGCAGATCTCCGACTACGCGAAGTCCGGGGACCAGGCCTCCGGAGGGAACGCCAAGGAACAAGGTGGCGGCGCCAAGGAACAGGGCGGCGGCGGATCCGTCGACCGCGACACCGCGCACATCACCGTTCCCGAGCAGCGCCCCTCCGAGAGCGGTCAGAAAGAAGCGCCGCCCGTCGCCGGCAGCGGCAGCAGTGCCTCCGAAGGGTCCTCCTTCGGGCTGCCGGAAGCTCTCATCGGGGCGCCGCTCCTGGCCGCCGGGCTCCTCGGCGCGCTCGGCCGCCGTCGGCGGCACGCGCTGTGGCAGTCGGCCATGGGCGCCATCGGCGGGCGTCGCGGCATGGAGCCGCCGACGCCGACCGGGGGCGCGGCCGACGCGCTGGACGCGCTGCTCGTGGGGGCCGACCCCGAAGGCGTACGCCTTCTCGATCTCTCGCTGCGGGGGCTCGCCGCCTCCCTCGCCGAGGAGTCCCGGGCGCTGCCCACCGTGTACGCCGCCTGGCTCAGCAACGGCGATCTGCACCTGCAGCTCGCCCAGCCCGCCGGACGGCCGCCCGCCCCTTGGCAGTTGGGGCAGGACCAGACGTTCTGGATGCTGGCGCGCACCGATGCCGAGCAGTACGAGGACGTGGACACCGCCGCTCCCTATCCGGGGCTCGTGAGCCTGGGAACGCTTGACGACTCCCGGCTGCTGCTCAATCTCGAAGCCGTGCCCGGCGTCGTCTCGCTGAGCGGGCGCGAGGCCGACCGCGCCGCCGTCTTCGCCTCCGTCGCCGCCGAGCTCGCCACCAACGGGTGGTCCGACCGCATGACCATCACCCTCGTCGGCTTCGGGCAGGACCTGACGCCCCTCGCGCCCAACCGGCTGCGCCACCTCGACGACATCGAGGCGCTCATCGAGACGATGGAGGCCGAGACGCGCCAGCGGCGCGGGGCCATGGGCGCGGCCGGGCACGACTCCGTGCTCACCGGCCGTACGGGACCCGCCCAGCACACCCGCTGGGCGCCGCACCTGGTGCTGCTCGCCGCCGAGCCCACCGGCGAAGACGCCGTGAAGCTCGCCGAACTGGCCGCGGACGCGGGCCGGTTGGGCATCGGCTACCTCGTCGGCACCGAGTCCGGTGACCTGCCGGGCGCCGCCTGGGAGATGGAGATCACCCCCCAGGGCAAGCTCCTCGCCCCGCTGCTCGGTCTTGAGCTCGAAGCGCAGACGCTGCCCGAGGCCCAGCAGCGGGCCGTCGTGGAGCTCTTCCTCGACGCCGACCCGGGCGAGGGCGACGGCCAGGGCGGTGGCGGCGGTGCCGGCTCCGGTCGTACGGCCACGGCCCCGCCGTTCCTCGTCGACGTCACCGAGCAGGGGCGGCCCGCGGTGTACGCGCGCCTCGTCGGTACGTACGAGATCATCGGCCTCGACACGCCGGACGGCGAGCGCAGCCCGCTGATGCACGAGGCGCTCGCGCTGCTCCTGCTGCACCGCGAGGGTGTGCACCCCCGGGTGCTCGCCTCCGCGCTGTGGCCGCGCGGTGTCACCGAGGACGTACGCGACGCGCTCGTCGACCGGCTGCGGGAGTGGCTCGGCACCGAGCCCGACGGGTCGCCGCGGCTGCGCGCCGACCAGAGCGGGCGGCTCACGCTCGCCAAGTCCGTCGTCTCCGACCTGGACGTCCTGCGGTCGCTCTACCACGAGGCGACCCAGGGCCGCGGCGCCAACAGCCGGGCCGTACGCGGGCGGATGCTCACCGACGCCCTGGTGCTCGTGCGCGGGCCGCTGCTCTCGGACCGGCCCCAGGGGCGGTACGCGTGGCTCACGCACGAGATCATCGACGCGCAGCTGCCGCTGCTCGTCGCCGACATCGGGCTCGCCCTCTCCGAGTTCCACCTGGAGAAGGGGCGCGCGGAGAAGGCCATCGAGGCGCTGAACGCTTCGCTGACCTCGGCGCCGGGGGACGAGCGGCTCTGGAACGAGCTGCTGCGGGCGACCCACGCGGTGGGTGACCCTGCCCGCCTCCAGCAGGTCGCCGCCGATCTCGTCGCGCGGAGTGGGGCCCGGGGTGTGCCGCCCCGGACCGAGGCTCTGCTGGACGAGTTGCTTCCTGCCTGGCGCACTGGGCTCACCGCGGTGAGCTGACGCCCGGCTCGGTCGGAACTCGGCCGCGGGGCGTTGTACCCACCCGTTCCGCCCTGCGGGACGCCTGCCCACAACGGGGATGGACCGTTTTGTTGCTGACCCTCGTCGTCGTCGGCGCCCTCTGGGGCGCCGTCGCGGGGCTGTTCGTCCCCCGTGCCGCCTACCGGCTCTCCGTACCGCCCGACGAGCCCTGGCGGGACAGCTGCCCCGACGGGCAGCCCGTAGGGGGCTGGGTCGGTCTCGCGCGCGGCCCGCAAGGGGAGTGGTACGGCCCCCGGACCGCTGCCGTGGCCGCCGCCACCGCCCTCGTCTGCGCAGCCCTCGCCGCCGCGACGGGAGCGCGGCCCGAGCTCGCCGTCTGGCTGCTGCTCGCGCCCTTCGGCGTCCTGCTCGCCGTCGTGGACTTCGGCGTGCACCGACTGCCCGACGTACTCACCCTGCCGCTCGCCGTCGCCGCGCTCGCCCTGCTCGGGGGCGCCGCGCTGCTGCCCGAGCACGGCGGTTCCTGGCTCCACTCGGTGTACGGGGCGCTCGGGCTCGGCGGTGCGTACTTCGTGCTCTTCCTCATCAGCCCGAACGGCATGGGCTTCGGCGACGTGAAGCTGGCGCTCGGCCTCGGGGCCGTCCTCGGCTGGTACGGGTGGGGCGGGGTGCTGCTCGGCACCTTCGCCGGGTTCCTGCTCGCCGCCCTGTACGGGACGGCGCTCGTCATCGCCCGGCGCGCCGGGCGCAAGACGGCGATCCCGTTCGGGCCCTTCCTGATCGGCGGCGCGTTCGTGGGGCTCCTGATCGGGGCGTACGCCGCCTGACGTCGGACCGCGGAATCGGCTGGCGTACGCTGGATCAGTCCGTCCGTAACCCTTATGAAAGGGACCTCCCGGTGACCGAGAAGGCCGACCTTCAGTCCGTCCTCGACCGTGCCGCCGCAGGTGGGCGGATCAGCGAAGCAGAGGCGCTCGACCTCTACCGCGATGCCCCGCTGCACGCGCTCGGCGCCGCCGCCGACGCCATCCGCCGCCGTCGGTACGCCGGGACCGAGCACATCGCGACGTACATCATCGAGCGGAACATCAACTACACCAACGTGTGTGTGACCGCCTGCAAGTTCTGCGCCTTCTACGCGGCCCCCAAGGACACCAAGAAGGGCTGGACCCGCGACCTCGACGACATCCTGCGGCGCTGCGCCGAGACCGTCGAGCTCGGTGGCACGCAGGTCATGTTCCAGGGCGGGCACCACCCGGACTTCGGCGTCGAGTACTACGAAGAGCACTTCTCCGCGATCAAGAAGAACTACCCGCAGCTGGTCATCCACTCCCTCGGCGCCTCCGAGATCGAGCACATGGCCCGCATCTCGAAGGTCTCCGCGAAGGAGGCGATCCAGCGGATCCACGCCGCCGGGCTCGACTCCTTCGCCGGCGCCGGCGCCGAGCTGCTCCCGGCCCGCCCGCGCAAGGCCATCGCCCCGCTCAAGGAGAGCGGTGAGCGCTGGCTGGAGATCATGGAGATCGCCCACGGCCTCGGCGTCGAGTCGACGTCGACGATGCTCATGGGTACGGGCGAGACCAACGCCGAGCGCATCGAGCACCTGCGGATGATCCGCGACACGCAGGACAAGACCGGCGGCTTCCGGGCCTTCATCCCGTACACGTACCAGCCGGAGAACAACCACCTCAAGGGCCGGACGCAGGCCAGCATCTTCGAGTACATCCGCATGATCGCGATCTCGCGGATCTTCCTCGACAACATCGCGCACATCCAGGGCTCCTGGCTGACCACCGGCAAGGAGGCCGGCCAGCTCACCCTGCACTACGGCGCGGACGACCTCGGCTCCGTGATGCTGGAGGAGAACGTCGTCTCCTCCGCGGGCGCCAAGCACCGCAACAACCTGCGCGACATGATCGACATGATCCGCACCGCCGACCGCGTCCCGGCCCAGCGCGCCACGACGTACGAGCACCTCGTCGTGCACGACGACCCGGCGAACGACCCGACCGACGACCGCGTCGCCTCGCACATCTCGTCCACGGCGATCGAGGGTGGCACGGCTCACCCCGAGCTGAAGCTCCTCGCCAGCAACTGAGGCCGCCGTGCGCACACTTCACGTCGCCGAGGCGTCACCGGAGGCGGCGGTCCTGGTCGACGGGGCGGTCGTCGCCGCCGTCGGCCCGTACGAGGAGCTGGCCGCGGCGGACCCCGCCGCCCGCGTCCGGCGCTGGCCCGGCATCCTCACGCCGGGTCTGCTCAATCCGTACGGCCCCGAGATCCTCGAAGGCACCTACCACCCCGATCCGCGCGAGGCCGACCGGCTCGGCACCGTGCCCATCGGCGGGGAGCGCGCGCGGGTGATCTTCCGCGCCGATCCGTCCCTTCTCGGCGGCAGCGCCCGCCGGGGCGTGCAGCGCCTCCTCGCGCACGGCACGGTGGCCGTCGCGGGCGAACTGCGCTCCCGTCCCGTCCTCGACGCCGTCCGCGGGGTGGGCCTCGCGTCGGGCCGACGCCCGCCACGCCTGCCGGGTCCCGTGTCCCTTACCCCGTCCCCCCTGGTCCTGCTGCCACCCCTGGCCGTGGGCGGCCCCGCCCGCTTCGCGATCTTCGATGTGGCCGACCGGGCGGACCTGGTGCGCCGTGGTCCCGCGACGTGCGTGGCAACGGTGATCGGCGGCCGTCTGGTGTTCCGGGCCCGCTAGGAGCGGGGGCGGGGGAGCGGGGAAGCGGGCGAAGAAAGCCCGCTGCGGGCGAGTGAGGGCGCCGCCGGGAGAGCGGACCGGCCTGACACAATGGGCCGGGTGACCCGAGCCTCCCTGGACAAGCAGCCGCACGAAGTCGCCTCGATGTTCGACGACGTGGCGGAACGGTACGACCTGACGAACGACGTCCTGTCGCTCGGGCAGGCCCGGCTGTGGCGCAAGGCGGTCGCGAAGGCCGTCGACGCGCGCCCCGCGCAGAAGGTGCTCGACCTCGCCGCCGGGACCGCCACCTCGTCGCAGCCCTTCGCCCAGGCGGGCGCGTACGTCGTGCCCTGCGACTTCTCGATCGGCATGCTCCAGGTCGGCAAGGGCCGCCACCCCTGGATGCCGTTCACGGCCGGGGACGCGACGAAGCTGCCGTTCAAGGACGACACGTTCGACGCCGTCACGATCTCCTTCGGCCTGCGCAACGTCCAGGAGACGGACGAGGCGCTGCGGGAGATGTACCGCGTGACGAAGCCCGGCGGCCGGGTCGTCATCTGCGAGTTCTCGCACGCCACATGGGCGCCGTTCCGCACGGTCTACGAGGAGTACCTGATGCGGGCGCTGCCGCCGGTCGCGCGCACGGTCTCCTCCAATCCCGACGCGTACGTCTATCTCGCGGAGTCCATCCGCTCCTGGCCGGACCAGCCGACGCTGGCCGCGCGGTTGCGGGACGCGGGCTGGTCGAAGGTGGCATGGCGGAATCTCACGGGTGGAGTCGTCGCCCTGCACCGCGGGTTCAAGGCGTAGACCTGCGGGTTTCCCACGCCTCGACGGGCGCGCGCAGAATCCTGCGATGTGACCCGAGATGACGGGAACCAACCGCCGGGCAAGATGTGTCCGTTGTGATACGACTCCGCCGACGCGACGGTGCCGATGCGAAGCCGCTCTTTCGCATCGGGTCGCCGCGGGTCCGTTCGGCACGGGTCGGTCTTTCTGGTCATCTCCCCAATGACGGAGCGTTCCCATGGCGTCGAACTGCCCTCAATGCGGGGCACCCATCCCGGACGAGGCCCGCTTCTGCATGAAGTGCGGTCGAGAGCGTCCGCGCGACACGACAGTGGACGCGGGGCCCGCGGTACTGCCTGCGGCGGAGCTGGGCGGTCCGACCGCTGCGGGGGACTCCGACTCCGGGGAGCTTCCCGAGGCGTCGGCGTCGGCGTCTGCTTCGGCGTCTGCGTCTGCGTCGGGTTCGGCTCCGCTGGAGCCCGAGGCCCCGGCGACACCTGCTGGTCCGGGGTACACCGCAACGTCCCTCCCCGCGCCCGCACTTCCCACCGCCCCGGCGTCCCCGCCCCCGCCCGCGCACGTCCCCGCTCCGGCACCCTCGGCGCCCTCGCCCCTCGGCGCCTTCTTCGGGCGGGCGTTGCGCGGGGACTGGGCCGGAGCCGCGCAAGCCGCGCTGTGGCCCGTGGGGTTGGTGCTCATCGCGGCCGTCGCGCTGGCCATTCCCTCGTACGGGCAGGGCGAGGGCGGCAGTGACGTCGTCGTCGGCTTCGGCGAGCGGCTGCGCATCGGGCTCGCGCTGCTGCTCCAGGCCGTGGGCGGCGGCTTCGAGATCTCCGGGAGCGAGCGGCAGCAGTCGTCCGTCTTCGGCGGTGAGAGCTCCAGCCTCGACACCGCCTTCGACGGCACCGCCACGCTGCACCTCATTCCGCTCACCGCCACCGCCCTGTGGATCGGGGCCCTCTTCATCGGCGTACGCGTCCTGCGCGGTCGCGTTCTCCTGCGTTCCGGCAGTCCGGGCGGAGGCACGGCCGGGCTCGAAGCGGCCGTGCGCGTCACGCTGTTGGTGACCGTGGGCACCCTCGTGCTCAGCCTCTTCGCGCAGCCCGAGATCGAGGGCGTCGAGCTCTCCTCGTCGCCGGTGCTCGCCGCGCTCGGCGCGTTCGTCCTCGCGCTCGCCGTCTCCTGCGGTGTGCTGCACCGCGACGACCTGGCACCCTGGCTGGCCCAACGGCCCGGCTGGCAGGCGGCGTTCCGTGCCACCGGCACCGCGCTGCGGGCGCTCGCGATCGTGCTCGCCCTGTGCTCGGTCGTCGCGTTCATCAGCATCGCCCAGATCGACGACCTCGACAGGCTGCTGGACCTCGACGACGCCGATGTGTCATCGCTGGTCATCGCCCTGCTCGTGCTGCCGAACCTCGGCGCCGCCGCCCTCGGCCTCGGCTGGGGCGCGTCGCTCGACGCGTCGGTGCGGGGAAGCAGTTCGGCGTACGGCGGCGGCTACGAGAGCGAGTCCTTCGGGCTCTCCGAACTGGGGGACGTCACCAACGACTGGGCGATCGTGGGCGCGTTGGCGCTCGGGCTCGCGTGCGCGCTGATCATCGGCATTCTCGCCGCGCGCCGCACCGCCCACCGTGGCGAGCAACTCCTGTCCGCGGGCGTCTTCTTCGGGCTCTTCCTGCTCCTGGCCGGACTCGGCGGCTTCAGCGTCGACGCCTCCGGGAACGCGTCGGCGGAGTTCGGGGGAGGCGGAAGCAGCAGCGGCTCGGGCAACGGCAGCTTCGAGGCGGGCGTGAGCGTGCCGGACGTGCTGCTGTTCGGGCTGCTCTGGGTCTTCGTCGCGGCGTTCCTCGCGCCGTATCTGCTGCAGATGACGGGGCAGGTCGCTGGTGTCGCACCTGGCGCCGGGCCCGCTCCGGGTCCCGTAGGCGCCGTCGGGCCCGTCACAACAGGCGCTCCGTCAGCCGGAGTTGCCACTCCCGCGTCCCAAGCGGCGTACGACCCGAACGCGTACGACCCCGCCATGAACCCCGCGTACGCCCCCACCGCCTACGACCCCCACGCCTACCAGCCCCGCCACCAGCCGCCCACCGCAACCTCCCCCCAGCCCCGCCGCACCGCCCTCTGGGCCGGCACCCTCGCCGGTGCCTTCCTCATCGGCAGCGGCATCGCGGCCGGTGTCCTGTTCCTCCAGAACAACGACGACGGCAAGGCCGACAAGGCCGGCGGCAAGGACGACAAGCCCGCCGTCAGCCGCAGCCAGGACCCCACCCCGGCGCCGACGCCGTCCCCCTTCGCCACCCCCACGCGGGAGCCGAGCGAGCCGACCGCGAGCCGCGACACCGTGGACGAAGGGACCGGCCTGCCCGCGGGCTCCGACCTGGTGTCCGACGTCAGCGGCTTCGAGTTCGCCGTGCCCGAGGGCTGGACCCGGCACGGCGAGGAGCGTCCGGGCCAGATCGTGTACGGGGGATCGACCGGCCGGGAGGAGTTCCTCGTCGGCGTGGTCCCGAACGCCCCGTACACCTCGTACGAGAACTTCACGACCATCGAGAAGGACGCCAAGAAGGACCCGAAGAAGTCCGACTACCAGCGGATCCGTCTTGAGCCGAACACCTTCCAGGGCCGCAGCGGCGCGATCTGGGAGTACACCTACACCGACACGGCGGGCCGCCAGATCCATGCGGTGGACCAGAGTTACGTGGCGGACAACGGCACCGAGTACGCCATCCAGCTCTCCTGGAGGGCGGACTTCTGGAGCGCGGGCGAGGGCCAGGAGACCCACCGGATCGCCCTTGAGCACTGGCGGATCAACGGCTGAGGCGCTTGCGGCCTCACCGACCGGCTTGCACCCTTACCAACCGGCTCGCAGCGCTACGAAACGGCGCCGACCTCGGGCCCCGGCTCGTCGAGCTCCCGCTCGAGACCGCCGCCCGGAGGACCCGGGCGGCGCGGCTCGCGCACCCCCGCGCCGCCGTCGCCCTCGTCGGGGCCGAGCTCGAACCAGACGGTGACGACGGCGTCGCGCGGGATCCACACGTCGGGGAGCGGATACTGCCGGACCACGTGGTCGAGGACGACGAGGTGGAAGTCGGGGCGGTCCGGCGCCGCGAGGAGCAGGCCGTGCTTCGCCGCCGTCTCCCGCGCGTCCACGGCCATGAGACCGATCAGCCGCGGCACGCGCACTTCGTCTGTCCTGGGTGCCTTCGGCACAGATGTCACCCCCAGCGGTACCGGCAGGGTAGACCCGCTACAGGGCGAGCCGGAAGCGGTATGCCTCGCGCTTCGACACCGGCGCCGTGAAGGTCTCGGCCAGCTCCATGCCGAGCCGCCGGGTCACCGCGACGGAGCGTTCGTTGCGGGCGTCGACCATCGCCACCACGTCCCGTACGCCCGCCGCGCGCACCCGATCGAGGGTGGCCTGCGCGGCTGCGGTCGCGTACCCCTTGCCCCAGGCGGCGCGGCCCAGGCGCCAGCCGATCTCGATCTCACCCTTGGGCCCCCATTCGTGCGGCCAGGGCTGCGCCCCGGTGAAGCCGATCGGCTCGCCGTCCGCGTCGAGCAACGTCCAGAAGCAGAAACCCAGTTCCGCGTCGTGTCTGCGCTGCCGGGCGGTCAGCTCCTCGTACTCGGAGAGCTCGGACGACGCGCCGCCGAAGAACTCCATGACGTCCGGGTCGTCGAAAAGCCGGTGCCAGACGAAGGCGTCCTCGTGCGTCGGAACGCGCAGGTGTACGGCGGGCAGGGTCTTGGTCGGCAGTGCCTGCTTTGTCACGGGTGGCCCTTCGGCTGGCTGATCAGTACCGCTGCATAGACTGCCCATATACCGTGCCCGCCGGCACACAGATTTCGAGCCTTGGGGAGAACCCGCCGTGACCGAGCCCCAGCCCCTCACCGAACACACCGCTGATGTGATCGTCGTCGGGGCCGGGCCAGCCGGTTCCACGACCGCCTACTACTTGGCGAAGGCCGGACTCGACGTACTCCTCCTGGAGAAGACCGCGTTCCCAAGGGAAAAGGTCTGCGGCGACGGCCTGACGCCGCGCGCCACCAAGCAGCTCGTCTCCATGGGGATCGACATCTCCGAGGAGGCGGGCTGGCTGCGGAACAAGGGCCTGCGCATCATCGGGGGCGGCGTCCGGCTCCAGCTCGATTGGCCGGAACTCGCCGCCTACCCGAACTACGGCCTGGTCCGTAAGCGCGACGACTTCGACGAGCAGCTCGCCCGCCAGGCCCAGAAGGCGGGCGCCCGCGTGTACGAGCGCTGCAACGTCGGCGCCCCGATCATCGACGACCGCACGGGCAACATCACCGGCGTGCACGCCAAGATGGGCGAGGAGAAGACCCCGGTCACCTTCCACGCGCCGCTGGTGGTCGCCGCCGACGGCAACTCGACGCGGCTCTCCCTCGCGATGGGACTGCACCGCCGCGAGGACCGCCCGATGGGCGTCGCCGTCCGTACGTACTTCACGTCGCCGCGCCACGACGACGACTACCTGGAGTCCTGGCTGGAGCTGTGGGACCGCCGGGGCGGCGAGGACCGGCTGCTGCCCGGCTACGGCTGGATCTTCGGCATGGGCGACGGCACGTCGAACGTCGGGCTCGGCATCCTCGACTCCTCCGCTGCCTACAAGGAGCTGGACTGGCGCGAGGTGTTGAAGGCCTGGTGCGCCTCGATGCCCGAGGACTGGGGCTACACCCCGGACAACATGACGATGCCGATCCGCGGCGCCGCCCTGCCCATGGCCTTCAACCGCCAGCCGCACTACACCAAGGGCCTGCTCCTGGTGGGCGACGCGGGCGGCATGGTGAACCCGTTCAACGGCGAGGGCATCGCGTACGCCATGGAGTCCGGGCAGATCGCCGCCGACGTCATCGTCCAGGCGCACGCCCGGCAGACCCCGGCCCAGCGGGAGTTGGCGCTGCAGCGCTACCCGAAGGTCCTCAAGGACACCTACGGCGGCTACTACACGCTGGGCCGCGCCTTCGTGAAGCTCATCGGCAACCCGAAGGTCATGAAGATCGCCACGCAGCGCGGCCTGACCCACCCGATGCTGATGCGCTTCACGCTGAAGATGCTGGCCAACCTGACCGACCCGACGGGCGGCGACGCGATGGACCGGATCATCAACGGACTGAGCAAGGTGGCGCCGAAGGCGTGAGCCGGTTCGGCTCTCAGAAAACAGGACGTATCCGATTTGCCCTCACGGGGTGGACGGCAGGACGCTGGCAGCATGATTTTCATCGCCGTCAAGTTCACCGTCCGCCCCGAGCACGCCGACACCTGGCTGGAGCGGACCGCCGAGTTCACCCGGGCCACGCGCGCGGAGGAGGGCAACCTCTTCTACGACTGGTCCCGCAGCGTGGACGACCCCAACCAGTTCGTTCTCCTGGAGGGGTTCGCCTCGCAGGACGCGGGCGCCGCGCACGTCGACTCCGACCACTTCAGGGCCGCCATGGAGACGATGTCCGAGGCGATCGCGTCGACCCCGGAAATCATCCACACGGAGATCCCGGGCAGCAGCTGGTCCGAGATGGGCGAGCTCTCGCCGAAGGGCTGACGCCTGCGGCTCGCTGAGCGCGCGGAAGGGCCGGGAACCCCACAGGGGGGTTCCCGGCCCTTCTACGTGGCTGTGAGGGCCCTCAGAGGACGCGCACGGCGCCGTCGGCGGGGTAGCCCGACAGGTCCTGGATGACAACGCCCTTGCCGGGGTTGGCGGCGTCGAGGTACTGGCCGTTACCGATGTACACACCCACGTGGTACGCGGAGCCCGCGCCACCCCAGTAAAGGATGTCGCCCACCTGGACGTTGGAGAGCGAGACCGGGGTGCCCGCGACCGACTGGTCCTGCGAGACGCGCGGAAGGTCCACGCCCGCCTGCTTGAACGCGGCCTGGACGAGGCTGGAGCAGTCCCACGCGTTGGGTCCGGAGGCACCCATGACGTACGCGTCGCCGAGCTGGGCCTTGAGGAAGCCGATGACCGAGCCGACACTGCCGCTGGCCGGAGCCGGGGCGTCGGCGGTGGAGGCGCTGGAGCCGGCGGCGCTGAGCGTCGTGCGCTCGGTGGAACGCGAGGCGCGCTCCTCCTCCGCCTTCTTCTTGGCGGCGGCCTCGGCCTTCGCCTTGGCCTTGGCCTTCGCCTCGGCCTGCGCCTGGTCTTCCTTGGCCTGCTTGGCGGCCTTCACGGCGGCCGCGTCCTGCTCGGCACGGAGCTCGTAGCTGTCGGCGGTCTGCTGGGTGGCTTCCGCGGACTGCGCGATCTGCGTGGAGAGATCCGTGGTGAGCGTGGGCATTTCGATGGTCTCGGTCACCGGCTCGGCGGCGGTCGCCGTGCCAGCAGCCGCGGCCACTGCCAGGGTGCTGAGGACGCCACCGGCAACTCCGGCACGCAGGGCCATCTTCGATGCGCTACGACGGGGCTTCCGGTGGCTGGGTATGTGAGCGGTGTGGGACATGAGACCAACCGCTATCAGGGAGTCAGGGTTCCCTTCAAGAAACGTGGGCTGCGCCACAGTTGTCCGCGGCGGCCTTGAATCCCGGGCGTGTCACTTCTTATTGACGCCGTAACGGGCAATGCGGACAACAGCGATCACGCCTGTGATCATGGGTTTTCTGCGATACGCCCGAATTGCCCGTGGACTACCACCGGTTGAGTCGGTTGGCCAAGCCCGGTTTCTCCGGCGCGATCAGTGATGTGGCGCAGGTCACATGTTTGACCCTAGGGGATCTCCCTGAGATCCGGCCGAGACCTTCCTGAGATATCCCGAAGAATTCAGGGGTGTTGTGGGTGTGGGGGATCGGTGACGGATCGACGGCGGATCGACGGTGGAACGACGGCGGGCCGATGGCGGGTCGATGGCGGGAGGGGTGTCCGGAGCGGTGTCCGGGTCGGTGCCGGTTCGCCCTCGGAGCGGCTCGCGTCAGCCGCGTGATGACCGCTCGTGAATCCGTGCACGCGTCCGCGGCCGTCCACCCTCGTCCACACCTCTCCCGCCAAAGTGTGAACGCGCCGCCACTATCAAGCCGCCGCGTCCAGCGCCAATTTGCCTGTGGCGCTCATCGCTTGATAGGGCAACCCCCTCCCGACCAGCGGTAACTCGCTGAGATGTCACCTCTCGTGATCACTCAGGCGCTTCGCGTATGAAGATCACCGCTCATCCGACTTCATGATCCTTCGTCAGGTGGTGGAGATCACAAAGCCGTTGTCGCACCCCGTGTCGCAGATCACAGACCGGCGGGCATAAGATGCGGGGCAGTTGGGCTTGTGACCTGCTTCACATGTAAGCGATCTTCGTGAAGCCGGGCCCGGGTCCGATGCAACCGCCAACAGTCAGTGCCGACTGAGAGGAGCGAGGAGCGTGAATGCCTATGCGCCCATCCTCGTGCTGGGAGCCCTCGGGGCAGGCTTTGCGATCTTCTCCGTGGTCATGGCCACGCTTATCGGTCCAAAGCGGTACAACCGCGCCAAGCTCGAGGCGTACGAGTGCGGAATCGAGCCGACGCCGACTCCGGCCGGCGGTGGGCGATTTCCCATCAAGTACTACCTGACGGCGATGCTCTTCATCGTCTTCGACATCGAGATCGTCTTCCTTTACCCCTGGGCCGTCACCTTCGACGCGCTGGGGATTTTCGGGCTCGTGGAGATGCTGCTCTTCGTGCTCACCGTCTTCGTCGCGTACGCGTACGTATGGCGGCGTGGCGGCCTGGAATGGGACTAAGGGTCTGAGGGGCAAAGAGCAATGGGACTCGAAGAGAAACTGCCGAGCGGATTTCTGCTGACGACCGTCGAACAGGCCGCGGGCTGGGTGCGCAAGTCATCCGTCTTCCCCGCGACCTTCGGCCTCGCGTGCTGTGCCATCGAGATGATGACGACGGGAGCCGGTCGCTACGACCTGGCTCGCTTCGGCATGGAGGTCTTCCGCGGTTCACCGCGCCAGGCCGATCTGATGATCGTGGCCGGACGCGTGAGCCAGAAGATGGCGCCGGTCCTGCGGCAGGTCTATGACCAGATGCCCAACCCCAAGTGGGTCATTTCCATGGGGGTTTGTGCTTCGTCGGGCGGGATGTTCAACAATTACGCGATTGTGCAGGGTGTGGACCACATTGTCCCTGTTGACATCTATTTGCCCGGCTGTCCGCCGCGGCCCGAGATGTTGATGGACGCGATCCTCAAGCTCCACCAGAAGATCCAGGGCGGAAAGCTCGGGGTCAACGCTGAGGAAGCGGCCCGCGAGGCGGAGGAGGCGGCCCTCAAGGCCCTCCCCACCATCGAGATGAAGGGGCTGCTGCGGTGAGCGACGCACCTGACGAGCATCGAGAAGGAAACGGCGTCCCCGCCCCGCGCGGCGAGGCCGGCGAGGTCATCGGCGTACGCAAGGGCATGTTCGGCGCCAACAACGGCGGCGACACGTCCGGTTACGGCGGTCTCGTGCGGACGGTCACCCTGCCGGGTGCCTCCGCGCGCCCCTACGGCGGCTGGTTCGACGAAGTCGCGGACGAGCTGGAGGGGGCCCTGGAAGAACAGGGGCTCCTGCCGGAGAACGCGATCGAGAAGACGGTCGTCGACCGCGACGAGCTGACCTTCCACATCGCGCGCGAGCACCTCCTCCGGGTCGCCCAGACCCTGCGCGACGACCCGGCCCTGCGCTTCGAGCTCTGCACGGGCGTCTCGGGGGTCCACTTCACCGAGGACAAGGGCCGCGAGCTGCACGCCGTCTACCACCTGCGCTCGATCACCCACAACCGCCTGATCCGGCTCGAAGTCAGTGCCCCTGACGCCGATCCGCACGTCCCCTCGCTGGTCGCGGTCTATCCGACGAACGACTGGCACGAGCGCGAGACGTACGACTTCTTCGGCCTGATCTTCGACGGTCACCCGGCGCTGACGCGGATCATGATGCCGGACGACTGGCAGGGCTTCCCGCAGCGCAAGGACTACCCCCTCGGCGGCATCCCCGTCGAGTACAAGGGCGCCCAGATCCCGGCTCCGGACCAGCGGAGGTCGTACAGCTGATGAGCACGTCACATGCATCCGCGCGCGAGACGACCGAGGGGACTGTATATACAGTCACCGGCGGCGACTGGGACGAGGTCGTCCAGTCCGCGGCCCGGTCCGACGACGAGCGCATCATCGTCAACATGGGTCCCCAGCACCCCTCCACCCACGGTGTGCTCCGGCTCATCCTGGAGATCGAGGGCGAGACCGTCTCCGAGGCCCGCTGCGGCATCGGCTACCTGCACACGGGCATCGAGAAGAACCTCGAATACCGCACGTGGACGCAGGGCACGACGTTCGTCACGCGCATGGACTACCTGACGCCGTTCTTCAACGAGACGGCGTACTGCCTGGGGGTCGAGAAGCTCCTCGGCATCGAGGACCAGATCCCGGACCGCGCCTCGGCCATCCGCGTGCTCCTGATGGAGCTCAACCGGCTCTCCTCGCACCTGGTGTGCATCGCCACCGGCGGCATGGAGCTGGGCGCGACGACGATCATGATCTACGGCTTCCGCGATCGTGAACTCGTTCTCGACATCTTCGAGCTGATCACCGGCCTGCGCATGAACCACGCGTACGTCCGGCCGGGCGGGCTCGCCCAGGACCTGCCGCCGGGCGCGGTGGACCAGATCCGCGAGTTCGTGAAGAAGATGAGCAAGAACCTCGGCGAGTACGACAAGCTCGCCACCGGGAACCCCATCTTCAAGGCCCGTATGCAGGACGTCGGCTACCTCGACCTCGCGGGCTGCATGGCCCTCGGCGCCACGGGACCCGTCCTGCGCTCGGCGGGCCTGCCGCACGACCTGCGCAAGTCGGATCCCTACTGCGGCTACGAGAACTACGAGTTCGACGTGCCGACCGCCGACACCTGCGACTCCTACGGACGCTTCCTCATCCGCCTGGAGGAGATGCGCCAGTCGCTGCGCATCGTCGAGCAGTGCCTGGACCGCCTGGAGCCGGGTCCGGTCATGGTCGGGGACAAGAAGATCGCCTGGCCCGCGCAGCTCGCGCTCGGCCCGGACGGCCTCGGCAACTCCCTCGACCACATCAAGAAGATCATGGGCACCTCCATGGAGGCCCTGATCCACCACTTCAAGCTGGTGACCGAGGGCTTCAGGGTCCCGGCCGGTCAGGCGTACACCGCGGTCGAGTCGCCCAAGGGTGAACTCGGCGTGCATGTCGTCTCCGACGGCGGCACCCGCCCCTACCGGGTCCACTTCCGCGACCCGTCCTTCACCAACCTGCAGGCCATGGCGGCGATGTGCGAGGGCGGCCAGGTCGCCGACGTCATCGTCGCCGTCGCGTCCATCGACCCCGTGATGGGAGGCGTCGACCGGTGACCACCACTCCCCAGCAGGGCACGGGCGTCAGCCTGGGCATGCCCCAACTCCCCGCCCCCGACTTCCCGGCCGACGTACGGGCCAGGCTCGACGCGGACGCCAAGGAGGTCATCTCCCGCTACCCGGACTCCCGGTCCGCGCTGCTCCCGCTGCTGCACCTGGTGCAGTCGGAGGAGGGCCACGTCACGCGCACGGGCATGGCCTTCTGCGCGGAGGTGCTCGGCCTGACCACCGCCGAGGTCACCGCGGTCGCGACCTTCTACACGATGTACCGCCGCAAGCCCTCCGGTGACTACCAGGTCGGCGTCTGCACGAACACGTTGTGCGCCGTCATGGGCGGCGACGCGATCTTCGAGCAGCTCCAGGAGCACCTGGGGGTCGGCAACGAAGGGACCACGGAGGACGGCAAGGTCACGCTGGAGCACATCGAGTGCAACGCGGCCTGTGACTTCGCTCCCGTCGTGATGGTCAACTGGGAGTTCTTCGACAACCAGACTCCCGAGAGCGCCAAGCGGCTCGTGGACGACCTGCGCGCGGGCGTGCAGGTCGAGCCGACCCGCGGCGCCCCCTTGTGCACGTACAAGGAGACGGCCCGGATTCTGGCGGGCTTCCCGGACGAGCGCGCGGGCGCCGTGGAGGCGAGCGGTGGCGCGGGCCCCGCATCGCTGATCGGACTGCGCCTGGCCAAGGGCGAGTTGCCGCAGCCGCGGGTGGTCCACCCGCGCACCAGCGGCCCGCAGGACGAGGCGCCGCCCGAGCACCTCAGCTCGCACGACGCACCGCAGGAGACCTCGGCATCCGACCCGGCCCACCCGGCCGGACCGACCGCCGAGGAGGGGGAGTGATGACCTTGGCAGCCGAGATCGACCACGAGACGAGCCCCGAGAAGCTGCTCGCGCCGGTGCTTTCGGCGTTCTGGGACGCGGAGGATTCCTGGACGCTCGACACCTACCGACGGCACGAGGGGTACGAGGGCCTGCGCAAGGCCCTGGCCATGGCGCCGGACGACCTGATCGCGTACGTGAAGGACTCCGGTCTGCGCGGCCGTGGTGGCGCGGGATTCCCCACCGGAATGAAATGGCAGTTCATTCCGCAGGGAGATGGAAAGCCGCACTATCTAGTTGTCAACGCCGACGAATCGGAGCCGGGGACCTGCAAGGACATCCCGCTCCTCTTCGCGAACCCGCATTCCCTCATCGAGGGGATCGTGATCGCGTGTTACGCGATCCGTTCTTCGCATGCCTTCATCTACCTGCGCGGTGAAGTCGTCCCCGTGCTCAGGCGGTTGCACGAGGCCGTGCGTGAGGCGAAAGAGGCGGGATTCCTGGGCGAGAACATCCTGGGCAGCGGACTCGACCTCGAACTCACCGTGCACGCGGGCGCCGGCGCGTACATCTGTGGTGAGGAGACCGCGCTGCTCGACTCGCTCGAAGGCCGCCGTGGCCAGCCGCGACTGCGTCCCCCTTTCCCGGCCGTCGCGGGCCTCTACGCATGCCCCACTGTCGTCAATAACGTCGAATCCATCGCGTCGGTTCCCGCGATCCTGAACCGCGGAAAAGACTGGTTCAAATCGATGGGAAGCGAGAAGTCACCCGGCTTCACGCTCTATTCGCTGAGCGGCCACGTCACGAGCCCCGGCCAGTACGAGGCCCCGCTCGGCATCACCCTGCGCCAGCTGCTCGACATGAGCGGCGGGATCAGGGCGGGCCACCGGCTCAAGTTCTGGACGCCGGGCGGCTCTTCGACGCCGATGTTCACCGACGAGCACCTCGACGTCCCCCTGGACTACGAGGGAGTGGGCGCCGCCGGCTCGATGCTCGGCACGAAGGCGCTCCAGTGCTTCGACGAGACGACCTGCGTCGTGCGGGCCGTCACCCGCTGGACCGAGTTCTACGCCCACGAGTCCTGCGGCAAGTGCACGCCCTGCCGCGAAGGCACGTACTGGCTGGTGCAGTTGCTGCGGGACATCGAGGCCGGCAAGGGCGTCATGTCCGACCTCGACAAGCTGAACGACATCGCCGACAACATCAACGGCAAGTCGTTCTGCGCCCTCGGTGACGGCGCCGCGTCGCCGATCTTCTCCTCGCTCAAGTACTTCCGCGAGGAGTACGAGCAGCACATCACCGGCAAGGGCTGCCCCTTCGACCCGGCCAAGTCGACTCTCTGGGCCGATCGGCCCGCCGCACATTCGGAGGTGAACGCATGACAGTGACCACAAACAGCGCTCCCTCCGGTGGAGGCGAGGCGGCGGTTCCGCCGGAAGACCTCGTGTCGCTGACGATCGACGGCATCGAGATCAGCGTCCCGAAGGGGACGCTGGTCATCCGGGCCGCCGAGCTCCTCGGCATCGAGATCCCCCGGTTCTGCGACCACCCGCTGCTCGACCCGGCGGGCGCCTGCCGCCAGTGCATCGTCGAGGTGGAGGGCCAGCGCAAGCCGATGGCCTCCTGCACCATCACCTGCACCGACGGCATGGTCGTGAAGTCGCAGCTGTCCTCGCCGGTCGCCGAGAAGGCCCAGCGCGGGGTGATGGAGCTGCTGCTCATCAACCACCCGCTGGACTGCCCGGTCTGCGACAAGGGCGGCGAGTGCCCGCTGCAGAACCAGGCGATGCAGGTCGGCGACACGGACTCCCGCTTCGAGGGCAAGAAGCGGACGTTCGAGAAGCCGGTGCCGATCTCCACGCAGGTGCTGCTGGACCGCGAGCGGTGCGTGCTGTGCGCGCGCTGCACCCGGTTCTCCAACCAGATCGCGGGCGACCCGATGATCGAGCTGCTTGAGCGCGGTGCGCTCCAGCAGGTCGGCACGGGCGAGGGTGACCCCTTCGAGTCGTACTTCTCCGGGAACACCATCCAGATCTGTCCGGTCGGCGCGCTGACCTCGGCGGCGTACCGCTTCCGCTCGCGGCCCTTCGACCTGGTGTCGTCGCCTTCGGTCTGCGAGCACTGCGCGGGCGGCTGCGCGACCCGCACCGACCACCGCCGGGGCAAGGTCATGCGGCGCCTGGCCGCCGACGATCCCGAGGTCAACGAGGAGTGGCTCTGCGACAAGGGGCGCTTCGGCTTCCGTTACGCGCAGAAGCCGGACCGCCTCACCACGCCGCTGGTGCGCAACTCCGAGACGGGTGAGCTGGAGACGGCCAGCTGGCCCGAGGCTCTCGAAGCCGCGGCCACCGGGCTCGCCGCCGCACGCGGCCGGGCCGGTGTGCTGACCGGTGGGCGCCTCACCGTGGAGGACGCCTACGCGTACAGCAAGTACGCGCGCGTGGCGCTCGACACGAACGACATCGACTTCCGCGCGCGCGTGCACAGCAGCGAGGAGGCCGACTTCCTCGCCGCCCGTGTCGCGGGCCGGGGCCGGGACCTCGACGGGAGCGGCGTCACGTACGCCGTTCTGGAGAAGGCCCCCGCGGTCCTGCTCGTCGGTCTCGAGTCCGAGGAGGAGGCGCCCGGGGTCTTCCTGCGGCTTCGCAAGGCCTGGCGCAAGCACGGTCAGCGGACCTTCTCCCTCGCCACGCATCAGACCCGCGGCCTGGAGAAGGCGGGCGGCACGCTGCTGCCCGCGGCTCCCGGCACCGAGACAAAGTGGCTCGACGCGCTGTCCGCCGGAGCGGACCTCGAAGGCGACGGCGCCACGGCGGCCGAGTCGCTGCGGACCCCGGGTGCGGTGATCGTGGTCGGCGAGCGTCTCGCCGCCGTGCGGGGCGGGCTCACCGCGGCGGTACGGGCCGCTTCGGCGACCGGCGCCCAACTGGTGTGGATTCCGCGCCGGGCGGGGGAGCGCGGCGCCGTCGAGGCGGGCGCGCTGCCCTCGCTGCTTCCCGGCGGGCGCCCGTCCACCGACCCGCGCGCGCGGGACGAGGTCGCGGCCGCCTGGCGCGTCGCCGAACTCCCGCACCGCTACGGCCGCGACACCGGCCAGATCATCGAGGCGGCGGCGACCGGCGAACTGGCCGCCCTGTTGGTGGCGGGCGTGGAGGTCGCCGACCTTCCCGACCCGGCACGCGCGCGTGAAGCACTCTCCGAGGTCGGCTTCCTGGTCTCGCTCGAGCTGCGGCCCAGCGAGGTCACCGAGCACGCCGACGTCGTACTGCCCGTGGCGGCGGTCGCGGAGAAGCCCGGCACCTTCCTCAACTGGGAGGGCAGGGCGCGGATGTTCGACGCCGCGCTCAAGCCGGACCAGATGACGCGCACGCTGGCCCCGACGGACGCGCGCGTGCTGCACATGCTGGCCGACGCCGGTGACGTACACCTGGGTCTTCCCGACCTGGCGACGGCCCGGCGCGAGCTCGACCGGCTCGGCGGATGGGGCGGTACGCACGCCACCGAGCCCGCGGAGAGTGGCGCCCAGCCGCCGAGGCCCGCCTCCGGAGAGGCCGTTCTCGCGGGGCACCGGCTGCTGCTCGACCAGGGCCGCCTCCAGGAGGGCGACGAAGCCCTCGCCGGTACGCGGCACACCGCGGTCGCCCGGCTCTCGGCGGCCACCGCGGCCGAGGCGGGCGTCAAGGACGGCGACGTCCTGGCCGTCACCGGCTCCGCGGGCGCGACCGAACTGCCGCTCCAGATCACCGAGATGCCCGACCGCGTGGTGTGGCTGCCGCTGAACTCGACCGGGGGAGGCGTCACTTCCGACACCGGCGCGCACCCCGGCGATCTCGTCCGCATCGGCCCGGCGCTCCTGCCGGAGCCTTCTGAGGCCCCGGAGGTGACGTCGTGATGCACACCGTGGTGCCGCTTGCGGCGGAAGACCTGTCCATGTTCGGCCGCGACCCGTGGTGGCTGGTCGCCGTCAAGGCGGTCTTCTGCTTCGCGTTCCTGATGGTGACGGTGCTCTTCTCCATCGTCTGGGAGCGCAAGGTCGTCGCCTGGATGCAGCTGCGCATCGGCCCGAACCGGCACGGCCCCTGGGGCATGCTGCAGTCCCTCGCGGACGGCATCAAGCTGATGCTCAAGGAAGACCTGATCGTCAAGCGCGCGGACAAGGTCGTGTACGTCCTCGCGCCGATCATCGCGGCGATCCCGGCCTTCATGGCGATCGCGGTGATCCCCTTCGGGCCCGCGGGCAACGAAGTCTCGATCTTCGGTCAGCGCACGACGATGCAGCTCACCGACCTGCCGATCGCGATGCTCTACATCCTCGCGGTCGCCTCGGTCGGCATCTACGGCATCGTGCTCGCCGGTTGGAGCTCCGGCTCCACGTATCCGCTCCTCGGCGGTCTGCGCTCCTGCGCGCAGATGATCTCGTACGAGATCGCGATGGGCGCCGCGTTCGCCTCGGTGTTCCTCTACTCCGGGTCGATGTCGACCTCGGCGATCGTGGAGGCGCAGGCGGACCGCTGGTACGTGCTGCTGCTTCCGGTCTCGTTCCTGATCTACATCGTGACGATGATCGGTGAGACCAACCGCGCCCCGTTCGACATGCCGGAGTCCGAGGGCGACCTGGTCGGCGGCTTCAACACCGAGTACTCGTCGATCAAGTTCGCGCTGTTCATGCTCGCCGAGTACGTCAACATGGTCACCGTCTCCGCGGTCTCGGTCACCCTCTTCCTGGGCGGCTGGCGGGCCCCGTATCCGATCAGCACCTTCTGGGAGGGCGCGAACCACGGCTGGTGGCCGATGCTCTGGTTCGTGATCAAGGTCCAGCTGCTGCTGTTCTTCTTCATCTGGCTGCGCGGCACGCTGCCACGCGTCCGCTACGACCAGCTGATGAAGCTCGGCTGGAAGGTCCTGATCCCGGTGTCGGTCGTCTGGCTGATGCTCGTGGCGACCGTCAGGGCGATGCGGAACGAGGAGTACGACTTCACCTCGATCGCGCTCTATGTGGGCGGCGGAGTCATCGCGCTCCTGTTGCTCTCCGTCGTCGTCGACATCTTCCGCGACAAGCGCGAGAAGGAATCCGCGGCACGGTCCGAGAACGAGGAGCCGGTCGCCTTCGACCCGATGGCGGGCGGATTCCCGGTACCGCCGCTGCCCGGACAGAGCCTGCCGCCCGTACCGCGCCGACGTTCGCGTCAGGAGCGGGAGCTGATTGTCAGTGGTGGACCGGATACTCAAAGTGACGGGACCCGAAGTGACGGAAAGGAGGCGTCCGATGGCTGAGTCAGAGAAAGAGTCACACCAGTCACAGCACGAGTCGAACCAATCGAAGCAGGGGTTCCAGAACCCCGTCGCGGGCTTCGGCGTGACCTTCAAGGCCATGTTCAAGAAGCGGCTGACCGAGCAGTATCCGGAGCAGGAGAAGACCACCGCTCCCCGCTTCCACGGCAGGCACCAGCTCAATCGCCATCCGGACGGCCTGGAGAAGTGCATCGGCTGTGAGCTCTGCGCCTGGGCCTGCCCCGCGGACGCGATCTACGTGGAGGGCGCGGACAACACCGAGGAGGAGCGCTACTCCCCGGGCGAGCGGTACGGCCGCGTCTACCAGATCAACTACGCCCGCTGCATCCTGTGCGGCCTGTGCATCGAGGCGTGCCCCACGCGCGCGTTGACGATGACGAACGAGTTCGAGCTGGCCGACAGCAGCCGCGAGAAGCTCATCTTCACCAAGGAGCAGCTGCTCGCCGGCCTGGAGGAAGGCATGGTCGAGTCACCGCACTCGATCTTCCCCGGCACGGACGAGCAGGACTACTACCGCGGTCTGGTGACGGAAGCGGCTCCGGGAACGGTGCCTCAAGTCGCCCTCTCCAAGGGCGAGACGCCCCAAGAGGCCGCTTCCACCTTCGGGGACTCCGAGCCCGCGTCGGGGGAGGTGATCAACCGATGACACAGCTCGCCGCCTACACCACCTCCACCGGTGAGGCCGTCCAGTTCTGGGTGCTCGGCACGGTCGCCGTGATCGGCGCCCTGTGCACCATCCTCATGAAGAAGGCCGTGCACAGCGCGCTCTGCCTCGCCGGGACCATGATCATCCTGGCGGTCTTCTACCTCGCCAACGGGGCGTACTTCCTGGGCATCGTCCAGGTCGTCGTCTACACCGGCGCGATCATGATGCTCTTCCTCTTCGTGGTCATGCTCGTCGGCGTCACCGCCGCCGACTCCCTGAAGGAGACCATCAAGGGCCAGCGCTGGCTGGCGGGCCTCTGCGGCTTCGGCTTCGCCATCCTGCTCTTCGCGGGGATCGGCAACGCCTCGGTGAACGAGTTCACCGGACTGAGCAAGGCGAACGCCGGCGGCAACGTACAGGGCCTGGCCGAGAGCATCTTCACGAAGTACGTCTTCGCGTTCGAGATCACCGGCGCCCTGCTCATCACCGCCACCGTCGGCGCGATGGTGCTCACCCACCGCGAGCGCACGGAGCGCGCCAAGACGCAGCGCGAGATGTCCGAGGAGCGCGTGCGCGGCAAGCACCTGCCGCCGCTGCCCGCCCCCGGTGTCTACGCCCGGCACAACGCCGTGGACGTCGCAGGGCTGCTTCCCGACGGCACCCCCTCGGAGCTCACGGTCAACAAGACGCTGCGTGAGCGCGGCCAGATCCGCGATGTGTCGGACGAGGCGCTGGACGACCTGCGCGCCCTCGAACAGCGTTCGTCGGAGCGTCTCGAGCGGTCGACCAAGTCCGAGGAGGCGTCCAAGTGAATCCGGTCAACTACCTGTATCTCGCGGCGCTGTTGTTCTCGATCGGCGCCACCGGCGTGCTGATCAGGCGGAACGCGATCGTGGTGTTCATGTGTATCGAGCTGATGCTCAACGCGTGCAACCTCGCCTTCGTCGCCTTCTCCCGGCTGCACGGCAACCTCGACGGCCAGATCATCGCGTTCTTCACGATGGTCGTCGCCGCGGCGGAAGTCGTGGTCGGTCTCGCGATCATCGTGTCGCTGTTCCGCTCCCGTCACTCGGCCTCGGTCGACGACGCCAGCCTGATGAAGCTGTAAGGGGTCGCTGAAAAGTGGAGAACCTGATCGCGCTGCTCGTAGCGGCGCCTCTGCTCGGAGCGGCCGTACTGCTGTGCGGCGGGCGGCGGCTGGACCGTGTGGGCCACTGGCTCGGCACGCTGCTCGCTGCCGCCTCCTTCGTCGTCGGTGCGGTGCTCTTCGCCGACATGCTGGGCAAGGGCGCCGAGGAGCGCTCCCTGTCGCAGCACCTGTTCAGCTGGATCCCCGTGGAGGGATTCCAGGCGGACGTCGCCTTCCAGCTCGACCAGCTGTCGATGACGTTCGTCCTGCTGATCACCGGTGTGGGCACTCTGATCCACATCTACTCCATCGGGTACATGGAGCACGACGAGCGGCGCCGCCGCTTCTTCGGCTATCTGAACCTGTTCCTCGCGGCGATGCTCATCCTGGTCCTCGCCGACAACTACCTGCTCCTGTACGTCGGATGGGAGGGCGTGGGCCTCGCCTCGTACCTCCTGATCGGCTTCTGGCAGCACAAGCCCAGCGCGGCCACCGCCGCGAAGAAGGCCTTCCTGGTCAACCGGGTCGGCGACATGGGCCTCTCGATCGCCATCATGCTGATGTTCACCACCTTCGGGACGTTCGCCTTCGGGCCCGTCCTGGAGGCCACCGGTGAGACGTCGGAGGGCAAGCTGACGGCCATCGGCCTGATGCTCCTTCTCGCGGCATGCGGCAAGTCGGCCCAGGTGCCGCTGCAGTCCTGGCTCGGCGACGCGATGGAGGGCCCGACCCCGGTCTCGGCCCTCATCCACGCGGCGACGATGGTGACCGCGGGCGTCTACTTGATCGTCCGCTCCGGCGCGATCTTCAACGGCGCCCCGGACGCGCAACTGGTCGTCACCGTCGTCGGTGCGGTCACGCTCCTCTTCGGTGCGATCGTCGGTTGCGCGAAGGACGACATCAAGAAGGCCCTCGCCGGGTCGACGATGTCCCAGATCGGGTACATGATCCTGGCCGCGGGCCTCGGCCCCATCGGCTACGTATTCGCGATCATGCACCTGGTGACGCACGGCTTCTTCAAGGCCGGGCTCTTCCTCGGCGCCGGTTCGGTCATGCACGGCATGAACGAAGAGGTCGACATGAGGAAGTACGGCGGCCTCAGGAAGTACATGCCGGTCACCTTCGTGACCTTCGGGCTCGGCTATCTGGCGATCATCGGCTTCCCCGGTCTGTCCGGCTTCTTCTCCAAGGACAAGATCATCGAGGCGGCCTTCGCCAAGGGCGGCACCGAGGGCTGGATCCTCGGCTCGGTCGCACTGCTCGGCGCCGCGATCACCGCGTTCTACATGACGCGCGTGATGATCATGACGTTCTTCGGTGAGAAGCGCTGGCAGCCGGATGCGGAGGGCCACGAGCCGCACCCGCACGAGTCGCCCAAGTCGATGACGATCCCGATGATCGTGCTCGCCTTCGGGTCGGTCTTCGCGGGTGGCTTCTTCAGCATCGGCGACCGCTTCATGCACTGGCTGGAGCCGGTCACCCACCACTCCCACGGCGACTCGCCGCTGAGCGCCACCACGGTCACGGGCGCCACCATGGTGGTCCTGGTCATCGGTGTGGCCCTCGCCTACCTCCAGTACGGACGCAAGTCCGTCCCGGTCACCGCCCCGCGCGGTTCGCTGCTCACCCGGGCGGCCCGCCGCGACCTCCTCCAGGACGACTTCAACCACGTCGTCCTGGTCCGCGGCGGAGAGCACCTCACCCGCTCCCTGGTCTACGTCGACCACACCCTGGTCGACGGAGTCGTCAACGGCACGGCGGCCTCGGTCGGCGGGCTCTCCGGGCGGCTGCGCAAGATGCAGAACGGCTATGCCCGCTCCTACGCGGTCTCGATGTTCGGCGGCGTTGCGGTACTCATCGCCGCGACCCTGCTGATGAGGGCGGTCTGATACCGATGTCCTTTCCTCTGCTGACAGCGACGGCGGCCCTGCCCGCGGTCGGCGCGATCGCCACGGCAGCCGTCCCGGCCGCCCGGCGGACCGCCGCCAAGTGGCTCGCGCTGCTCGTGTCGCTCGCCACGCTCGCGCTCGCCGTGACCGTGCTCGTGCGGTTCGACCCCGACGGATCCCGCTATCAACTGACCGAGTCCCGCGCCTGGATCGCGGAGTTCGGCGTGCGGTATGAGCTCGGGGTCGACGGCATCGGTGTCGCCCTCATCGCGCTCACCGCGCTCCTGATGCCCTTCATCATCCTGGCGGGCTGGCACGACGCCGACCCCTTGGAGACCAAGTCCTCGCGCTGGCGTCCGACCCAGGGCTTCTTCGCCCTGATCCTGGCCGTCGAGGCGATGGTGATCATCTCCTTCGCGGCCACGGACGTCTTCCTCTTCTACATCTTCTTCGAAGCCATGCTCATCCCGATGTACTTCCTCATCGGCGGCTTCGGCGACCGCGCCCACGCGGGCAGCGACGAGAACGCCTCGGCGCAACGCTCGTACGCGGCCGTGAAGTTCCTCCTCTACAACCTGGTCGGCGGCCTCATCATGCTGGCCGCCGTGATCGGGCTCTACGTGGTGGCGGGGAACTTCTCGCTCCCGGAGATCGCCGAGGCGCGGGCCAACGGCTCGCTCGACATGGCGACCAACACCGAGCGGTGGCTCTTCCTCGGCTTCTTCTTCGCCTTCGCGGTGAAGGCGCCGCTGTGGCCGCTGCACACCTGGCTGCCGAACGCGATGGGCGAGTCCACGGCCCCGGTCGCGGTGCTGATCACGGCAGTGGTCGACAAGGTCGGCACCTTCGCGATGCTGCGCTTCTGCCTCGGGCTCTTCCCCGAGGCGAGCAAGTGGGCGACGCCGGTCATCCTCGTACTCGCGCTGATCAGCATCATCTACGGCGCGCTGCTCGCGGTCGGCCAGCGCGACATCAAGCGCCTGGTGGCGTACGCGTCGATCTCGCACTTCGGGTTCATCATTCTCGGCATCTTCGCGATGACCTCGCAGGGCCAGTCCGGCGCGACGCTCTACATGGTCAACCACGGGATCTCGACCGCCGCGCTGATGCTGGTGGCCGGCTTCCTGATCTCGCGGCGCGGTTCGCGGCTCATCGCGGACTACGGAGGGGTGCAGAAGGTGGCGCCGGTGCTCGCGGGCACCTTCCTCATCGGCGGTCTCGCGACGCTCTCGCTGCCGGGGCTCGCGCCGTTCGTCAGTGAATTCCTGGTCCTGGTCGGCGCGTTCGCGCGCTATCCGGTGGTCGGGATCATCGCCACCATCGGCATCGTGCTCGCCGCGCTCTACACCCTCGTCCTCTACCAGCGGACGATGACGGGCCCGGTGAAGCCGGAGGTCTCGGCCATGCCGGACCTGCGGGTACGTGAACTCGTCGTCGTCGCACCGCTGATCGCGCTCCTGATCGGCCTCGGTGTCTACCCGAAGCCGCTCACCGACCTGGTGAACCCGGCGGTCAAGCACACCATGTCCGACGTACAGCAGAAGGACCCGAAGCCCGACGTGGAGGCGGCCAAGTGAGCGCATCAGCCGTCCACAGCCTGTGGACAATGGCGTCGGCCGCGGCGCCCCAAGATCAGATCGACAAGATCGACACTCCCACCATCGAGTACGCGCAGCTGTCGCCGACGTTGATCGTCATCGGCGCGGCGGTCCTCGGGATCCTCATCGAGGCCTTCGTGCCGCGAAAGTCCCGGTACTACGCGCAGGTGTTCGTCGCCGTCGTCGCCCTCACCGCGGCCTTCGCCGCGGTCGTCGGCCTCGCGACCACGGGGTACGGCACGACGAAGGCGCACATCGCCGCCATGGGCGCGATCGCGGTCGACGGACCCGCGCTCTTCCTTCAGGGCACGATCCTCCTCGCGGGGCTCGTAGCGATCTTCACCTTCGCCGAGCGGCGGCTCGACCCGGTGACGCACGGCAACCGCGTCGACTCGTTCGCCGCGCAGGCCGGTGCGGTGCCGGGCAGCGAGGGCGAACAGGCCGCCACGAAGGCCGGGTTCACCACCACCGAGGTGTTCCCGCTCGCCCTCTTCGCGATCGGCGGGATGCTCGTCTTCCCGTCGGCGAACGATCTCCTGACGCTCTTCATCGCCCTCGAGGTCTTCTCGCTCCCGCTCTACCTGCTCTGCGCGCTCGCCCGCCGCAAGCGCCTGATGTCGCAGGAAGCCGCCGTCAAGTACTTCCTGCTCGGCTCGTTCTCCTCGGCGTTCCTGCTCTTCGGGATCGCCCTCCTGTACGGGTACGCGGGCTCGGTGTCGTACGGCACCATCGCGAAGGTCATCGACGGCAGCGTCCAGCAGATCGACCCGGCGCTCGCCGACACCATGGGCAATGACGCGCTGCTCCTGATCGGCGCCGCGATGATCGTCATGGGTCTGCTCTTCAAGGTGGGCGCGGTCCCGTTCCACATGTGGACCCCGGACGTGTACGAAGGCGCGCCCACCCCGGTCACCGGCTTCATGGCCGCGGCGACGAAGGTGGCCGCCTTCGGCGCGCTGCTCCGGCTGATGTACGTGGTCCTGCCGGGGCTGCGCTGGGACTGGCGCCCCGTGATGTGGGGCGTCGTGATCCTCACGATGCTGGCCGGCGCGATCGTCGCGATCACCCAGACCGACATCAAGCGGCTCCTCGCGTACTCCTCGATCGCCCACGCGGGCTTCATCCTCGCCGGTGTCATCGCCATGACCCCGGACGGCATCTCGTCGGTCCTCTTCTACCTGGCGGCCTACTCCTTCGTGACGATCGGCGCGTTCGCCGTGGTCACGCTGGTGCGGGACGCGGGTGGCGAGGCCACGCACCTGTCGAAGTGGGCGGGGCTCGGCAGGCGCTCTCCGCTGGTGGCCGCGGTCTTCGCGGTCTTCCTGCTCGCCTTCGCCGGAATTCCGCTGACCTCCGGGTTCTCCGGGAAGTTCGCGGTGTTCAAGGCGGCGGCCGAGGGAGGCGCCGGTGCGCTCGTCGTGGTCGGTGTGATCTCGTCCGCGATCGCGGCGTTCTTCTACATCCGCGTGATCGTCCTCATGTTCTTCAGCGAGCCGAAGGCGGACGGCCCGACCGTCGCCGTGCCCTCGCCGCTGACGATGACGGCGATCGGCGTGGGGGTGGCGGTGACGCTGGTCCTGGGCGTGGCCCCGCAGTACTTCCTGGATCTGGCGAACCAGGCGGGGGTCTTCGTCCGGTAGCCCACCTGTTCTACTCACCGCCGCCCGGCACCCCGTCCGACAGGGG
>NZ_JBHUZJ010000042.1:0-77823 GCF_042667685.1 Streptomyces sp. NPDC057302
CACCCATGAGGTGCGTCCCACCCGGCTCTCAGGAGGTGGTGATCGTCAGGCGACGATCAGATAGATCCCGTACGCCACGGCCGCCGCGCAGAGCGCGAAGCACACGTACGCGCCCGTGCGTGCCGCCACCGGGGGTCCGCCGGCGGTGGCGGAGCCTGTGGTGGCCGCGCCGGACGGTGCCGCCTCGCGCTTGGAGAGGCCGACGATGCCGAGGGTGAACAGGCCCACCAGGGCCACCGTCACGCCGAGGCTGACTCCGAAGACGGAGCCGAGAGCTGCCCAGTCGATGTTCATGCTGACTTTTCCTTACACCGTGGCGGGCCGGGCGGGATCCGCCACGGTGCCGGTCGGGGCCGGGATGGTGGCCTTGACGAGGTCGACGTCGGGGCTCGTCACGGCCGACCCGGTGGGCGGCGGGGTGACGGCGGCGATCGCGGTGGTCACGACGCCCGCCGGCTCGTCCGCGAAGGTGCTGCGGATCTCGTCGTCGGCGACGTTCGTGTGGTCGACGGCGTCGCGCCGGGACAGCACCCAGATGACGCCGGCTCCGCCGATGAGGAGCGCGGCGGTCGCCGCGACGCCCCAGGGGCCCTGCTTGGTGAGGAACTCCGCACCCGCGCCGACCAGACCCGCGGCCGGGAGCGTCAGGCCCCAGGCGACGAACATGCGGGTCGCCGTGGACCAGCGGACCACACCGCCCTTGCGGCCGAGGCCCGCGCCCATCACGGCGCCCGAGCAGACCTGGGTGGTGGAGAGCGAGAAGCCGATGTGCGAGGAGGCGAGGATCGCGGTCGCGGCGCTGGTCTGGGCGGCGAAGCCCTGCTGCGGCGCGAGGTCCGTGAGGCCCTTGCCCATGGTGCGGATGATGCGCCAGCCGCCGAGGTAGGTGCCGAGCGCGATGGCGACACCGGCCGAGACGATGACCCACATCGGGGGGTTGGCACCCGGGTTCAGGACGCCGCCGGTGATCAGGGCGAGCGTGATGATGCCCATGGTCTTCTGCGCGTCGTTCGTGCCGTGCGCCAGCGAGACGAGGCCCGCGGAGGCGATCTGACCGGTGCGGTAGCCCTTGGCGGTCGCCTTGGTGTCGGTATTGCGCCCGATGCGGTACGTCAGGCGCGTCGCCAGCGTCGCGGCGATGCCGGCCACGAGGGGCGCGGCGATCGCGGGGAGCAGGATCTTGGTGACGACGGTGCCGCCGTTGATCGACGACCAGCCCATCGACATGACCGCGGCGCCGATGAGGCCGCCGAAGAGTGCGTGGGAGGAGCTTGAGGGCAGGCCCACCAGCCAGGTCAGGAGATTCCAGAGGATCGCGCCGACGAGGGCCGCGAAGATCACCTCTGTCTTCAGTCCGTCCTCGTTGACGATGCCGCCGGAGATCGTCTTGGCGACCTCCACCGACAGAAACGCGCCGACGAGATTCAGCACGGCGGACATGGCCACCGCCGTCTTGGGCTTGAGAGCGCCGGTCGAGATGGTGGTGGCCATCGCGTTGGCTGTGTCGTGGAAACCGTTCGTGAAGTCGAACACGAGAGCGGTAACGATCACGATCCCGAGGAGAAGCGTGATGTGTTCCATTTACCCAGGCTTCTGTTGGACGTCAGTGGCAAGTGGAACGTAGGCAACCTGGGTGAACGGAAAGTGAACTGGGTCGGGCCTTGCGGTGACCCAATTCGGGGCATCGTCGCTCCGGTTCCTCCGCCGCCCCGGCGAAATCGTCCGGGGCGCCGGTGCGGGGCCCGGTATCCAGGCTTCCAAGGGTCTCCGGCTACCCGCGGGCGAACCTCTTCAACTGGTCCGGCGAGCCGTTGAAGAGATTCTGATCACCCGGCAGCCTGCCGCTGTTGGCGTACTGCCAGATCGTCTGGAACGACCACCCGGCGGGCAGCTTCCCCGGCGTCGACGACCAGCGTGCCAGCCACAGCGCGTGATCCGAACCGAAGGCGCGGCTGCCGCCCGTGCAGTCGTCCCACCACTTGGTGGTCGTGTAGATCACCGGGCGCCGCCCCGTCTGCCGTACGACCTCGTCGCTGAAGGACTTGATCCAGTCGACCATGCCGGTCCTGCCGACTCCGTAGCACTTGTGCGAGCCGTACGGATTGTTCTCGACGTCGAGCGCGGGCGGCAGCGTCCAGCCGTCCGCCCGCCACTTGCCGCCGTGGTCCATGAAGTACGCGGCCTGCTTCCTGCCGGACGACTTGCTCGGCACGGCGAAGTGGTAGGCGCCGCGGATGATGCCCGCGCGGCGGGAGCCGTTGTACTGCTGCTCGAAGTGGGGGTTGCGGTACGTGTGGGACTCGGTGGCCTTGACGTAGACGAAGCGGGCGCCCCTGCTCTTCGCCTTCTGCCAGTCGACGTTCTTCTGGTGCGACGAGACGTCGTGCCCCCGCGGCTGGCCCGCCGCCGAAACCGGAATCTCGGCGAGGGCGGTTCCCGCGAGGGCCAGAGCCGCCACCGAGGCCGCGATGACGCGAGCGTGGCGGTGGCGGAGGCGGTGGCGGTGGCGGGACGGTGTGCGGTCACGGGCCATATTTCCCCCGGATGGCGACGTGTGGGACAAATCACCGAGAGGCTACTGGAAGATCACCGCATGCCGGTCGATCACCACCCGGCCCGTGTCGCAGGGGAAATGCAAGGATCACGGCATGACGGAGCAGCGGGACGAAGACCGGCAGGGCGCGTTGGGGCGGGCGTGGGACGAGCTGGTGGCGGCGGCCCGCAGGACGGTCCTGGACGGCCTGGTGGTCGGCACGTCGGGCAACCTCTCGGTGCGCGTCGGCGGCACGATCCTGGTCACGCCGAGCGGCGTGCCGTACGACCGCCTGGGGCCGAAGGACGCGGTCGGTGTCGACGCGGACGGCAACCGGCTCTTCGGCGAACTCGCCCCGACCAGCGAACTGCCCATGCACCTGGCGGTCTACCGCACCACGGACGCCCGAGCCGTGGTCCACACCCACGCGGTGCACGCCACCGCCGTCTCCACCCTCGTCCCGGAGCTGCCGCCCATCCACTACATGGCGGCCGCGCTCGGCGGCCCTGCCCGGGTCGCCCGCTATGCGCCCTACGGCTCCGACGAGTTGGCGCAGAACATGCTCCGGGCCCTCAGGGAACGCACCGGCTGCCTGCTGCAGAATCACGGGACCATCACCTACGGAGACACTCTGGACCAGGCGTACGACCGCACGGCGCAGCTGGAGTGGATGTCCCGCCTCTGGCTGACGGCCAGCGCGGTCCCGGGGCACGCGCCGACGCTCCTGTCCGCCGGCCAACTGCGGGAGGCGGAGGACAGGCTGCGGGGCTACGGCCAGCGGTGAGCCCGCGCCTGCCCCGTACGGGGGAGGCGTCGCACTGATTCACGACATCAGCCGCGGGTACGCGGACGAGGTGACATCACCCCGCAGGTCCCGCCCACTGGCCGTGGCCACCCACCGGCCCGACACTGGGCAGGTGCGCCCAGCCAAAGCGACGGCAACGGCCGTCACCGCCGTCACCACCGCCCTCCTGGGCGGCGCAGCCGCCGTCGCCGCGGGCCGGTTCGCCAGCAACGCGGCCCTGAAGGCGCCGTCGGGACGCCCGCTGCCGACCGAGCCCCGCCTCACGGTCCACTCCACGGCCGCGGGCCAGATCACCCTGACCCGCGCCCTCGCGAGCCTGCGCCCCGGCACGTACGGCCTCAGCGGCAACGGAAGCCATGCGGTGATCGGGCCCGTCCTGGACGCGGCCCCGCACGCGGCGGACACCGTCGTACGCCGCCTCGAGCGCGTCACGCACGGCTCCCTGGACCCCGGCGACAAGGTCTGGCTCACCCCGCAGGTCCACATCGGCGACCCGCACGCGGCACTGGACATCGACCACGCGGACGTGGACATCCCCGGCGAACTCGGCGGACTGCCCGCCTGGTTCGTGCCGGGCGTCCGCGACACCTGGGTGATCACCGTGCACGGCCTCGGCACGACCCGCGAGCACCCCATGGTCGTCATGGACTTCCTGCACCGCCAGCAGTTCCCGGTGCTCGACCTCGCCTACCGGGGCGACATCGGCGCGCCCCGCTCACCGGACGGCCTCGGTCACCTCGGTGAGACCGAGTGGCGCGACCTGGACGCCGCCATCCGCTACGCCGTGCGCTACGGAGCACGGAACGTGATCCTGCACGGCTGGTCCACCGGCGCCGCCATGGCCCTGCACGCCGCCGCCTGCTCGGCCCTGCGCGACCGGATCACCGGACTCGTCCTGGACTCCCCGGTGCTCAACTGGGAGACCACCCTGCGGGCGCTCGCCGCGGCCCGGCGCACGCCGGGCCCCCTGCTGCCGCTCGCGGTGCGCGCCGCCCAGGGCCGCACGGGCCTGCGCGGCGACCGCATCCTGGAGGCCGCCGACCCCGAGGTGCTCGGCGTCCCCACGCTCCTCTTCCACGGCCCCGACGACGTCATCGCCCCCTGGGCGCTTTCCCGACAACTGGCCGAACGACGCCCGGAGCTCGTCACTCTCCACACCGTTCCGGATGCGCCCCACGGAGCCATGTGGAACGCCGACCCGGCGGGCTACGAAGAAGCGCTGCGGCGCTTCCTCACGCCCCTCATGTAGTGCGCGACAGCCCCTTGACGTAGCGCTCCGGAGCCTTGCGCAGACATTCCGTTTGGGTTTTCGGACCGTCAACAGGAAGACTGCTCCCGTGACGTCCCGTATCCCGCGCGACTCAAGGCTCCGACTCGTCCGCGCTCAGTCCCCCAGGGCCGAGAGGCGAGCGGGGGTGGAGCGCGGCACAGCGCGAGCCCTGACCACCCCCGGCGCAGTGACGCAGCAGCGTGCGCGCCGTCCCGCGCCCCGGCCCCCCGAGGGCACCCCCGCCCCCGGCGAGCTCGCCCGGATGGCGCGGGTACGGCTGGCCGACGCCGTCCGGATCGCCCGCTGGGCCGACGCCTCCCTGCGCCCGGGACGCGGCCGCGCGGGAGCGACCGACATCAAAGGCGTCAAGGCCCAGCAGGCCGACGAAGCCGAGCAGGCCGCCGAAGCCGAGCAGGCCGACCAGGCCGGTGAAGGCAGCAAAGGCACCCTCTCCACCGAGACCGCCGAACGGGCCGCCGCGGACCTCGCGCTGACCCCCGATCAGGTCCGCGCCGACTGGGACACCGCACGCCTGGCCGGCCTCATCGAGGTGCACGGCGACATCGCGCGCCCCGGCTGGCGGCTGCGGGCCTGGGACCGTGACGACGCCGCCGTGCTGCGCGGCTGGGTCGCCCTCTTCGACGCCTGGTCGCTCACGCACGCCGCGTCGCGCGAACTGGCGCCCCTCACCGTGGCCGAGACCGTCGAGGCCATGCCCCAGCTCCTCACCCTGCTGCAGCTCTCCGCGGGCCCCGTGCCCCTGCCGCAGCTCCTGGACCTCCTGGACCAGCGCGTCACGGAACTGCGCACGGAACGCTGCGAGATCCCCTACGGCCCGCAGCCCGAGCCGGTGGACCCGGCCGACACGCCCTCCCTCGCCACCCTCCTGGACTGGGCGCTGCGCGGCCTCGCCGCCGTCGGAGCGCTGACGTACGCCGACGGGCAGGCCACCCTCACGCCGCTCGGCAGCTGGGCGGTCTGGGTCAAGCTGGAGCAGATCTGCGTGGCCGCGCAGAGCCCGGCGGGCAACATCGAGCAGTCCGCCGAGGACATGCTCCGCGGCTGCGCACGCCTGCGCCCGAACGCGGCCCGCTCCGAGTACCGCGCCTGGCTGGCCGCCCGCCCCGTCGGCAGCGCCGTCACCGAGCTTCTGGACGCCGCCCGCGGCGAGGACGCCCTCCTGCGCGGCCTCGCCTTCGAGGCCCTGCGGGTGGTCGGCGCCCCGGCCGAGACCGAGGTGCGGGCCGTGGTGGACGAGGCCTCGCTGCGGCCCTACGCCCTCATCTGGCTCGCCGAGCAGGAGGGTGCCGACCCCGAGGACGTCCACCTGGTCCTGACGCGGGACGAGTCGACGTGGCTGTGGGTCGACACCGCCGCGGCGGTCGCCGACCACGGGGAGACCCATCTCCTCATCCGTCACCTGGAGTCCGCGGTGCAGCCCACGGTGCCCGCGCTCCTCGACGAGGTCCGCCGCATCGGCCACCCCCGCACCGTCCAGGTCCTCGTCGCCCTCGCCGCGGCCCACCCCGACCCGGCGCTGGCCAAGGCCGTGCGCCGGGCGGCGTTCCAGGTGCACACCGGGGGCGTCTGAGCCCTGCCGGGCGCCTCACCGGAAGGTGTTGCACTGCCCCATGTCGCCGGTGCGGTAGCCCTGGTAGAACCACTGCTGGCGCTGCTCGGCCGAGCCGTGCGTCCAGGTCTCCGGGGTGACCCGGCCCTGGAACTTCTCCTGGATGCGGTCGTCGCCGACCGCGGCCGCCGCGTCCAGGCCCTCGCGGATGTCCGCGTCGGTGAGGCTGGTGATCAGCGGCCTGCCCGTCTTCTCGTCGGGGGTGCGGGTCGCGTGCCGCGCCCAGACGCCCGCGTAGCAGTCGGCCTGCAGCTCGACCTTCACGGCGTTGCTGTTCTGCCCCGTACGCCCGTCCTGGGAGCGCTGCAGCGTCCCCATCAGGTTCTGCACGTGGTGCCCGTACTCGTGCGCCACGACGTACGCCTGCGCGAACGGGCCGCCGCTGGAGCCGAACTTGGTCCGCAGCTCGTCGAAGAAGCCCAGGTCCAGATAGACCTTCCGGTCACCGGGGCAGTAGAAGGGGCCCACCGCCGACGACGCGGCGCCGCAGGCCGTGCCCACCCGGTTGCTGTACAGGACGGTCGGCGCGGGGGAGTAGGTCCCCTTCCTGCGCTGGAACTCGGGGCGCCAGTAGTCCTGCACGCTGTTGACCACCGCCACCATCCGGCAGTCGTCCTTGGCGTTCGCGTCCTGTCCCGTACGGCAGCTCTGCTGCACCTGCGCGAGGGACGAGGAGCTCGCGGCGGGCTCCTCGTTGCCCGACGAGAGGCCGAGCTGGTCGGGGCCGACCCCGAAGAACAGCCCCAGAAGCAGCGCGATCAGCCCCGCGATGCCGCCGCCGACCGTCGCCTTGCCGCCGGGGATCCGGCTGTTCCGCACGTCCTGTACCTCGGACGTGTCCAGATCGGCGTCGTCGTCGAACTGCATGGGCGCACCACCCTCTGCCTCGCGTCCGGGGCGGCGTCGCACCGCCCTGTGCCGAGATGTCGGCGCCTTCATCCTGATATGCCCCACCTCGCGCGGCGCCGGACGGGGGTCCGAACGGGGGACCCTGCCCGAACGGCGTGCCGTGTCGTGGCCGCCGCCCGGGGCCGCGCGGTGGCCCCGCCGCTACGCTCTGCGCCTGTTCGTGGGGCAGCGGTACCGGCACAGGTACCGGCAGGGGTGTCGAAGAGGGGGCGTCGTGTCCGCAGTGCCGTTCGAGGTGACCGCGTCCAGGTCGGCGGGGCCCGTGTCCGCCCGCCGCGGCTCACGGATCGCGCTCCCGGTGGTCCTCGGCCTCCTCGCCCTGCCGCTGATCACCGCGGCCCACCACTCGCGACCGGCTCCCTACGGAGACCACGTCACCGTCCACGCGCGCGTGGCCCACTTCGCGGCGGCCCCCGCGCTGCGGACCACGGGCCGCGCGGTCCAGGCGTACGAAACGGCGACGGGCCGTCCCCGCTGGACGTACACCCGCGAGGGAGCCCGTCCGCTCACCGTGCTGCCCGCCCCCGGGCACGCCATCGCGCTCTGGAGCGACGGCCTGGTCACCGACACCGCACGCGCCGACGGCAGCGCCGTCCGCTGGCACCGCGCCATCCCCGGCAGCGCCCCCTGGCTGCGCTCTCCCGCCGCCCGCGGCGCCGCCGGGGTCCTGCAGCCGCTCGACCCCCGCGGCAGCATGCTCGCCGTCATCACCCCGCAGCGCATCGCCGCCTACCGCAGCGCCGACGGCGACCTGCGCTGGGTGCTGCCCGCCCGCCCCGGCTGCGCCTTCGAGCCCGCCCGCTCCGTGCGCCACGGGAGCGCCCTGATGCTCGCCCAGCCCTGCGCGGACGCCGCGACGCCCTGGACCTCGCAGCTGATCGCGGTGGACGGCCTCGGTCGGATCGTGCCCCGGCGAACGCCCCTGGGCAACGAGCTGCCGGGCGCCGCCCCCGACGGCGTACGCACCCGGGCCGAAAACGAGGTTGCACCGCCCCGTTAGAATTGGCCGCATGGCCATTCTCCTCGTGCATTAGACGGCGTGATCGCCTTCAGCCTTTCCGCCGTCCATCCCACCCCCTGCCCAGGAGTCTGTCCGTGATCACCGCTTCCGGCATCGAGCTGCGCGCCGGCGCCCGCATCCTCATCGAGAACGCCACCTTCCGCATCGCCAAGGGCGACCGCATCGGCCTGGTGGGCCGCAACGGAGCGGGCAAGACCACGCTCACCAAGTGCCTCGCGGGCGAGGGCATCCCGGCTGGCGGCACCATCAGCCGCTCCGGCGAGGTCGGCTACCTCCCGCAGGACCCCCGCACCGGCGACCTGGACGTGCTCGCCCGCGACCGCATCCTCTCCGCCCGCGGACTCGACACCCTGATCCGCAAGATGCGCGAGAACGAACAGCGCATCGCCAACGGCTCGGGCGCCACCCGCGACAAGGCGATGAAGCAGTACGAGCGCCAGGAGACGGAGTTCCTCACCAAGGGCGGTTACGCCGCCGAGGCCGAGGCCTCCACCATCGCCGCCGCGCTGAGCCTGCCCGACCGCGTGCTCGGCCAGCCCCTGCACACGCTCTCCGGTGGTCAGCGCCGCCGCGTCGAGCTGGCCCGCATCCTCTTCTCGGACGCCGACACCCTGCTCCTCGACGAGCCGACGAACCACCTCGACGCCGACTCCATCGTCTGGCTCAGGGACTACCTGAAGTCCTACCGCGGCGGCTTCATCGTGATCTCCCACGACGTCGAACTGGTCGAGACGGTCGTCAACAAGGTCTTCTACCTGGACGCCAACCGCGCCCAGATCGACGTCTACAACATGGGCTGGCGGCTCTACCAGCAGCAGCGCGAGTCCGACGAGAAGCGCCGCAAGCGCGAGCGTCAGAACGCCGAGAAGAAGGCCAGCCAGCTCCACTCGCAGGCCGACAAGATGCGCGCCAAGGCCACCAAGACGGTCGCCGCGCAGAACATGGCCAAGCGCGCCGACAAGCTCCTCGCGGGCCTCGACGAGGTGCGCCAGAGCGACAAGGTCGCCAAGCTGCGCTTCCCCGACCCCTCGCCCTGCGGCAAGACGCCGCTGATGGCCGAGGGACTCTCGAAGTCGTACGGCTCCCTGGAGATCTTCACCGACGTCGACCTGGCCATCGACAAGGGTTCACGCGTGGTCATCCTGGGCCTCAACGGCGCGGGCAAGACCACGCTCCTGCGGCTCCTGGGCGGCGCCGAGAAGGCCGACACCGGGCAGATCATCGAGGGCCACGGCCTCAAGCTCGGCTACTACGCGCAGGAGCACGAGACCCTCGACCCGGAGCGCACGGTCCTGGAGAACATGCGCTCGGCCGCCCCCGACCTCGATCTCGTGGCGGTGCGCAAGACGCTCGGTTCGTTCCTCTTCTCGGGCGACGACGTCGACAAGCCCGCGGGCGTCCTGTCCGGTGGCGAGAAGACCCGTCTGGCGCTTGCGACCCTGGTGGTCTCCTCCGCCAACGTGCTGCTCCTCGACGAGCCCACGAACAACCTCGACCCGGCAAGCCGCGAGGAGATCCTCGGCGCCCTGCGCACCTACAAGGGCGCGGTCGTCCTCGTCACGCACGACGAGGGCGCGGTGGACGCGCTCCAGCCGGAGCGGATCATCCTGCTGCCCGACGGCGTCGAGGACCTGTGGGGCCAGGACTACGCGGATCTGGTCGCGCTCGCCTGATCCACCGGGCCCCCGGGCGGTGCGGCACGCCGTGCCGCCGGGGCGTCCACATTGGTTGATCGAATAACTGATCCACAGCGTATGGATCATTCGGCCGATCCGTGATCCTCCATCTGTGTGAGGTCTCCTCGTACCGAAGTGTGGGATACACGGATTTCCCTTGCCGCAATGGCATCGGACCCGGCCCTCTCCCTGCACCGCGCTGACCTGGCATTTCACGCCGCAACCCATTCGGCCGTACGGAATTCGACGCGCGGAATCGTTAATTCCGCTCGTGGTGCCGCCTTCTCCTGCGGGAAACCTCGTCGTACGGACCTTGCCGAATGGGTGGCCAGGAAGCCCGGGAGGGGTGATCATGAGAAGTCCAGAGCGCACTTCCTATGAGGAGGCACGGGTGGCCGAGACTCTGAAGAAGGGCAGCCGGGTAACCGGCGCCGCGCGTGACAAGCTCGCGGCAGACCTGAAGAAGAAGTACGACAGCGGTGCGAGCATCCGGGCGTTGGCTGAGGAGACGGGCCGTTCGTACGGCTTTGTGCACCGCATGCTCAGCGAATCCGGAGTCACGCTGCGGGGACGCGGCGGGGCGACGCGAGGCAAGAAGGCCGCAGCCGGCTGACGGCTGCGGGCGGTTCACCGGCTTCGACGGTGGCCACCCGGTCGATCGTCCCCCAGAGCCCTTAAAGGGACCTGGGGGGTCTCCCTATCGGCCGGGTGGTTACTGTGCAGTCACTTACGGGCGCGTACGAGCGTCCGGACCGACCGCACACCACCATCGGAGGCCCCTATGGTTTCGCCCGGCAGTGAACTCGGCGGATCCGCACCGGTACTCGACAAGGACGGCGTACGCCTGACTGTCGACGAGGCCGTCGCCACGGTGACGCTGGCCAACCCGGCCAAGCGCAACGCCCAATCTCCCGCGCTGTGGAGGGCGTTGGCCGAGGCAGGCCGGATGTTGCCGGGCAGTGTCCGTGTCGTCGTGCTCCGCGGTGAGGGCAAGTCCTTCTCCGCGGGTCTCGACCGCCAGGCGTTCACGCCCGAGGGCTTCGACGGCGAGCCGTCATTCATCGACTTGGCGCGCGGCGACGACGGCGTCCTGGACGCCACGATCGCCGAATACCAGGAAGCGTTCACCTGGTGGCGGCGCAGCGACATCGTGTCCATCGCCGCCGTTCAGGGACATGCCATAGGTGCGGGCTTCCAGCTCGCGCTCGCCTGTGACCTGCGGATCGTCGCCGACGACGTGCAGTTCGCCATGCGCGAGACCAGCCTTGGCCTGGTGCCCGACCTCACCGGCACACACCCCCTCGTGGGGCTCGTCGGCTACGCCCGCGCGCTGGAGATCTGCGCCACCGGGCGGTTCGTCCACGCGCCCGAGGCCGAGCGTGTGGGCCTGGCCAACCTTGTCGTGCCCGCGGACCAGCTCGACGCCTCCGTGAGCGACCTGTCGGCCGCGCTCCTTGCCGCGCCGCGTGACGCGGTCGTCGAGACCAAGGCCCTCCTCCAGGGCGTGGTCGGTCGTACGTACGAAGAGCAGCGCACCGCCGAGCGCGCCGCGCAGGGGCGTCGCCTGCGGGATCTGGCGGGGCTCGGCGACTGAGCCGTCACTCCACCGCCGTGACGAGGACGGCAACCGTTGGGTGGTCCGTCAGCGCGCCGCCGACCGCCGTGCGGACCGCGAGCGCCACGTCCAGGGCGCGGTGTTCGCGGTCCGTCGCCACCTCCACGCGCGCGTGACGGCGCGGCAGGGCGCTGCCCGCCGCCGGTGAAGCGTCGAGGTGGACGGGGCGGCCGAAGCCGCCGAGCGCGCCGGTCAGCCGTCGTACGCCCGGCACACCGAGGGCGGCGCCGGCCGCGCGGGCCTCGTCGCCGTCACCGGGAGCCGCCTGCGCGCCGTCCGGTGCTGTCTTCGCCTCCGGGTGTACGTCCACGGGGGCCTGCCCCGCGTCGAGCAGCGTCGTCACGCTGAGGTCCACCTCCTGGACCACCAGGCCGAGCCGTTCCTCGGCCGCCGCGAACAGCGCCGCCCGGAGCCGGGCCGCGGCCGCGGGAAGCGGCTCGGTGGGCTCGGCGGCGAACTCCGCCGTGATCCGCAGCGGACCCGGCGCCAGCGCGCTCGGCGGTGACGGCACGGCGGACACGTACTCCTCTGAGGTGTCGGCGAGCGCGACCCGCAGACCGCCGAGCCGTACGCCGCTCACGCGCTCCGCCGCATGGCGCAGTACTCCGTCCGCGCACGCCTCGGTCAGCCAGGAGCCGTCGCCGGGGCCTCCCAGGGGCAGGACCCGCCCCAGGCCGAGCTGCCGCCGCACCGCTTCGGTCCATCCGTCACCGGTCATTGCCCCAGCCTGCCGCATCCCTGGCGCGCGAGGACGTAACCGCACTTAGTGTGGGCGAAGGAGTAGATCCCCGTTCGAAAGGGACACACGGCGATGACCGACACCGGCCAGCGGAACCGGCCTCAGGAGCCCCTCGCGAAGGAGCCTCCGGACGAGGCGGCGGGCAAGAGCAGTACGACCAGAAGGGGCGGCGGCGACCCCGCCACCCGGGGGCGCACCACCATCGCCGACGGCGTGGTCGAGAAGATCGCCGGGCTCGCCGCCCGCGACGTCGACGGCGTGCACGCGATGGGCGGCGGGCTCGCCAGGACCTTCGGGGCCGTGCGCGACCGCGTGCCCGGCGGCTCGGGTTCCAAATCGGTCTCACGCGGCGTCAAGGCCGAGGTCGGCGAGGTGCAGACGGCCCTCGACCTGGAGATCGTCGTCGAGTACGGCGTCTCGATCGCGGACGTCACGCGCGACGTGCGGGAGAACGTCATCGGGGCGGTCGAGCGCATGACCGGCCTCGAGGTCGTCGAGGTCAACATCGCGGTGAGCGATGTCAAACTCCCGGACGAGGAAGACGATGAGCCGCAAGGCCGCCTTCAGTAGCGCGGCGGCGGTTCGGGTGCCGGATGTCAGTCGCGTCTTGCCAAGGAGCGCACGATGAGCATGGCCGTGATCGGCATGGTGGCCGGAATGGCGCTCGGTTTCGCCGGGTACTTCGGTGGGTTCGGGGCGTTTTTGCTGGTGGCAGCCCTGGGCGCCATAGGGTTTGTCGCGGGCCGGTTCCTTGAGGGGGACCTGGAGCTCGGCGACTTCTTCCGTACCCGTGGCGACGACCGGCGGCGGTGAGCCGTGGCGGCACAGGTCGCGCCCGCGGAGCGCGGTGCGACCCGGATCGCCGACCGGGTCGTCGCGAAGATCGCGGCACAGGCGGCGCGCGAGGCGCTGACGGCGGTGCCGGCGGACGGTTCGCCGCCGCACGCGACCGTCACCGTGCGCCATGACGTCGCCCGGGTGCGGATCAGCGTCGAGCTGGACTACCCCTCGGACATCGGCGGGCAGTGCGGCGCGGTGCGTCGCCAAGTCGCGCAGCGGGTAAAGGCGTTGGCGGGGATGGAAGTGCCCGAGGTCGCGGTCCAGGTGGAGCGGCTGCACTCGGCACACGTGCACGCCGCTGCGCAGGGGAGGACGCGATGAGCGAGGCTCAGGGGTCTCATGTGGCGGGTGGCGGGGGCGGCACGCAACCGGTGCCCGTCGTCGAACGTGCACAGGGCGAACGCGCCGCGGGCGAACGGGCCGAGGGCGAACTCGACCAGTCGGCGTCCGCCGCGTCCTACGACGCGCCGCCCACGCTGGCCGACGAGAGCAGGGCGAGCCGCTTCTGGTCACCGCGACGCGTGCCCGCCACCGTCGTCGCGCTGCTGCTCCTGGGCGCCGCCGGGCTTGTGCTGTACGACATCGCGGCGGTGCGGGCCGGGCACTCGGCCATGGGATGGCGGCGCGACCTCGCCCGCGAACTCGGCGAGCGCCCGCTGGACGACACGGCGGTCCTCATCGGCGCCGGGGTGGCCGCGGCCGTCGGCATCTGGCTGATCGTGCTCGCCCTGACGCCGGGGCTGCGGGCGGTCCTCGCGATGCGGCGCGGCGACGAGGACGTACGGGCGGGGCTGCACCGCGGCGCCGCCGCGATGGTGCTGCGGGACCGGGCGATGGACGTGTCCGGCGTGCAGTCGGTGCGGGTCCGCATGACGCGCACCAAGGTGGACGTCCACGCGGTCTCGCACTTCCGCGAACTGGACGACGTACGCGGCGACTTGGACGCCACGCTGGCCGACGGCATCAGGGACCTGGGCCTCGGCCGCAGCCCCGGGCTCTCGGTCCGGGTGGCACGGCCGGGCAGGAAGGGCTGAGCTCGCGATGCTGAAGACGGTCAACCGTGTGGTCCTCGGCCTGATCGGCCTGGTGCTCGTGCTGGGCGGCGGTTCGGTCCTCGCCGTCGGGCTCGGGGCGTCACCGCCGTCGTGGTGGGTCCACGACGGGAAGCGTGACGTCCTGCTGAGCGACGCGGACCGGGCGCGGTGGCGGGACGAGGGCTGGTTCTGGCCCACCGTGATCGCCGTACTCGCGGTCTGCCTGCTGCTCGCCCTGTGGTGGCTGGTGGCGCAGTTGCGGCGGCGCAGGCTGGCCGAGGTCCTGGTGGAGACCGGCGACGGGGAGGGCGCGCTGCTGCGGGGGCGGGCCCTGGAGAGCGTGCTGGTGGGGGAGGCGGAGTCGCTGGAGGGCGTGCAGCGGGCCGCGGTCTCCCTGACCGGCCGCCGCAACGCCCCGGAGGCACGGGTGGCCCTGCTCCTGGAGCCCCACGCGACGCCCGGCGAAGCGCTCCAGCGGCTCTGTGCGGAGGCGTTGGCGCACGCGAGGGATTCGGCGGGGCTCGCCAGGCTGCCCGCGGTGGTGCAGCTGCGGGGCGCGAAGCATCGGGCCGAGCGGGTCAGTTGAGGGACGGGCTGGACGTTCCAGCCCGTCCGGCGCGTGCGGGTGTTCTGTACGGGATCAGAACCCGTGCCGCGCCCCGCCGTCCACCGGCAGCATGACCCCCGTCAGATACGAAGCGGCGGGCGAGAGGAAGAAGGCGGCCGTGCGCCCGAACTCGTCCGGAGTGCCGTAGCGACGCAGCGGAATCCGCGACTCGTGCCCCGCCCGGGCGGCCTCGGGATCGGCGGAGAGAGCGTCCAGCTCCCGCACCCGGTCCGTGTCGATGCGGGACGGAAGCAGCCCCACGACCCGGATGCCCCGGGGGCCGAGCTCGTCGGAGAGCGACTTCGCGAAGCCCGCGAGGCCCGGCCGCAGCCCGTTCGAGATGGTCAGCCCCGGAATCGGCTCGTGCACGGAGGCGGAGAGCACGAAGCCGATGACACCGCCCTCACCGAGCTCGGCCGCGGCGCCGCGTGCGAGCCGCACCGCGCCGAGGAAGACGGACTCGAAGGCCGACTCCCACTGCTCGTCCGTGTTGTCGGCGACGAAACCCGGCGCCGGGCCGCCGACGCTGATCAGCACACCGTCGAAGCGCCCGAAGTGCTCACGCGCGGCGGAGATCAGACGGCCGGCGACGGCCGGGTCGGCGTTGTCCGCCGCGAGGCCCCGGGCGTTGCCGCCGAGCTCGGCGGCCGCCTCGGCGACCGTCTTCTCGTCCCGGCCGGTGATCAGTACCTTCGCGCCGTCCGCGACCAGCGCACGCGCGGCGGCGTTGCCCAGGCCCCGGGTGGCGCCGGTGACGACGTAGACGCGGTCCTTCAGTCCAAGATCCATGGCCCTATCCTGCCGCCTCGTGACGGCGGAACGCGAGGGAGGTGCCCCTGGAGGGAGCGGTTCGGCTAGACCGAAGCGGGTGTGGCCTCCGGCGCCGGAGCCTGGGCGGCGGCCGCGCGGCGGTCCTTCACTTCCCTGCGCACCAGGATCACCCAGCCGATGGGGACGCCCGAGCAGAACAGCCACCACTGGACGGCGTACGCCATGTGCGGGCCGATGTCGCCGTGCTCGGGCTCGCCGATCAGCTGGGGGGAGTTGTCGGGGGGCTCCGGCGAGGTCAGCTCCACGTAGCCGCCGAGCACCTCCTTGCCGAGGCTGTGCGCCTGCTGGCCGCTGCTGATCAGCATGATCTGACGGTCCGGCAGCCCCTGGAGGTCCTTGATGCCGCTCTGCGCGGACGTCTCGTCGGCCATCAGGCGGCCGGTGACGGTGAGCTCGCCCTCGGGCGCCGCCGGGACCTTCGGGAACACGGTCTGCGGCCCGTTCGCCGGGATCCAGCCCCGGTTGACGAGCAGGACCTTGCCGTCGTCGAGGACGAACGGGGTCAGGACGTGGAAGCCGATCTCCTCGTCGGAGTTCGTGCGCCGCCGCACGACGACCTCGTCCTTCGTGTCGTACGTCCCCTTGGCGCTCACCCGGCGGTAGCGCTCGGAGTCCGCCACGGAGTGACCTGGTGAGGTCAGCCGCTCGGCCGGGACCGGCTTCGCGTCCAGCGCCTTGGAGATCTCCGCGTTCTGCGCGACGCGGTGCTCATGGCGGTGCAATTGCCAGAAGCCCAGCTCGATCATCGTGGGGATGAGGACGAGGCCGATGAGGGTGAGGATCACCCACTGCCGGGACAACAGGAAGCGGTACACCCCACGACGGTACAACTCGGTCGTGGGGTGCCTGGTGGTGGGGTACTCCGGAACGGGGTGGCGGGCACCCGTGGGGGAGCGGCCGGGTCACACCCTGTCGACGATGCCCACCTGCCCCTCCGCCCGCGAGCAGTGCGCACCGCAGTACCACTGTCCGTCGGCCTCCACGCCCTGGCCGATGATCCGGCAGCGGCAGTGCTCACAGATGGGCGCCATGCGGTGAATGGCGCAGGAGAAGCAGTCGAAGACGTGCACCGCGCCTTGCGCGTGCACCTCGAAGGACATGCCGTAGTCGTTTCCGCAGACCTCGCAACGTGCCATGCGCCACAGGGTGGGACGCGCGGCGCCCGCATGCGAGCAAGCAGGCGGGAACCGGCCCGATAATCACCCGTCTGACGTCGGCGGGCGGCTCAGGCCCCCGTCGCGGGAGCCGCGGGGGCGACGTCCTGGAGGAGCTGGCCGAACGCGGCCTCGTCGATGACGGGGGTGCCGAAGGACCGCGCTTTCACGGTCTTGGAGGTGCCCGAGTCCGGATCGTTCGTGACGAGCAGGCTGGTCAGGCGCGACACGCTCGTCGCGATGTGCAGACCGGCCTCGACCGCGCGGTCCTCCAGGAGATCGCGCTCGACGGAGGTGTCGCCGGAGAACGCGACGCGCATGCCCTGTTGGAGCGCTTTGCCCGTTTCGTAACGACCCGGGTTGGGGTACGGGCAGGCGGGCCGCTTGCGCGAGGGGCGCCAACTCCCCGGGCCGTACGACGAGTACGAGGACGCGGCGGAGCCCGGCCCCGCCGACTGGCGGACGATCCGGGCCGCGCCGTCGGACCACTCGGTGAGCGGACGGCACTCCAGGAGCGGCAGCCGCACCCCGCCGCCGGCCGCGGCCTTGAGGCTGGGGCGGAAGGCCTCGGCGAGCACGCGCGCGTCGTCCAGGGCGTTGTGCGCGTGGCGCTGCTCGACCCCGAAGTGCGCGGCGAGCGACTCCAGCTTGTGGTTGGGCAGCGGTAGGCGCAGCTCCTTGGAGAGGGCGATGGTGCACAGGCGCTGGCGCACGGGGGCGGTGAGCTCCGCGCGTGCGTACTCCCTGGCGATCATCGACCAGTCGAACACGGCGTTGTGCGCGACCAGGACGCGGTCGGCGAGGCGCTCGGCGAACTCGGCGGCGATGTCCTTGAAGAGCGGCGCGTCCGCGAGGAGCTCGCTGGTGAGGCCGTGGATCCACACGGGCCCGGGGTCACGCTGGGGGTTGACCAGGGTGTACCAGTGGTCCTCCACCTCGCCCTGGGCGTCCACGCGGTAGACGGCAGCCGACACTATGCGGTCGTCGCGGGCGAGACCCGTGGTCTCGACGTCGACGACCGCGTACCCCGTTGGGTACGCGGCCGGCCAGGTGGCTGCGGACGCTGCGGTCGTCTGGTCTTCGAGCATGGTCCATGAGGATACGGGCCGCGACTGACAGTCAGGTCCCCGGTCCGGTGCGCGGGTCGGCCGTGTGGCCGATTCCGTCGCCGTGCGGCGTCGTTCCGTCGGTTCCCGCGCCCAGAAGTCCGGACACCAGTGCCCTCACCGACAGGGTGAACAGCGCCTCGGGGTCGACGGGCCTGGCGAGCGCGCGGGCGAGCGCCGGGTCGTGCCCGGCCGTCCGCGCGCCCCACAGTTCCTCCTCGCCCGGCCGCTGCACGGGCGCGCGTTCGCGGTTGCGCTCGACCAGGACGTGCCCGACGACGTGGACCTGGACCGCGCGTACGGCGTCGGCGGCGCGGGCGCCGCGCAGGCCCGCCGCGTGGACTTCGTGGACCAGGACCTGCTGGGCGGGCAGGAACATCCGCTCGGTGAGGCCGCGTTCGTGCACCATCGCGACGAGGTGCGGGTGGTCGCGCAGCTGCCTGCGCAGGGCGCGCGCCACGGAGACGATGCGCCGGTCGGGGGTCCGGCCTGCGGGATGGATCGCGCCGAGGTCGGCGAGGGTGCGCTCGACGAGGGCGTCCAGGAGCGACTCGCGGTTGCCGACGTGCCAGTAGATCGAGGTGACGGCGGTGCCGAGCTCGGCGGCGAGCTTGCGCATCGTCAGCGCCCCCGGGCCGTGCTGCTTCACCAGGGCGGTGGCGGCGGCGAGCACCTGTTCCCGGTCGAGATGACCGCGTTCCCGGTCCGGATGCGTACGCGTCTCTTCACTCTTCACGCCTCCTGTTGTAACTGTGTTACAGAACCGCCCGCAAGACCTCATGCAGTCCTGACGAAGGGTGGTACGACATGGCACGCGTACGTTATGGAGCGCGCACCGAGGCGGAGATCGCAGCGGCGCGCACCGCGAGTTCGAAGCTGCCCGACATCTGGTCCACCGGCGTGGTGGCCGTCTGGGAGAGCGATCCGGACGCGGTGGCGGCCGTCCTGCCGCCCCCGCTCAAGCCCACGGCCCGCCCCCTGGTGCGGGCCAACATCAGCAAGGTCGACCTGCCCGGCTATCCGCTCGGCGCGGGCTCGGTGGCCGTCGCCGCCGAGCACGACGGGGTGCGGGGGTGGTATCCGCTGGTCATGCCGATGACCCATGAGCGGGCTCTGATCGGCGGGCGTGAGGTCTTCGGGGAGCCCAAGAAGCTGGGCGAGGTCGAGGTGGAGCGCGACGGCCTCGTCGTCCGCGCCTGGCTGGCCCGGCACGGCATCGCGTTCGTGGAGGTGCGCGGCGCGGTCGGCGGGGCCCTGCCGCTCCCCGAGCCGGTCCAGAAGACCGACTTCTACTTCAAGTTCCTGCCCGCGGTGGACGGTTCGGGCTTCGACGCGGATCCGGTGCTGGTGCACTGCGTGCGCAACGAGAAGGTCCGCAAGCTGGAGGGCATCACCGGGGACGTCGTACTGCGCGAGTCGATGTACGACCCGGTCGCGGACCTGCCCGTACGCGCGGTCGTCGAGATCACCATCGGCGAGAAGACCACCGACCAGAAGGGCCGGGTGGCCGAGCGGGTCAGCGCGCAGGCGCTGCTTCCCTACATCCACCAGCGCTACGACGACCCGCAGCAGATCCTCGACGGCCCGCCCGAGGGGAGCCTCTGAGATGGAGTTGCGGGAAGGGCAGGTCGCCGTCGTCACGGGCGCGGCGAGCGGCATCGGCCTCGCCATGGCGCGGCGGTTCGCGGCGGGGGGCCTGAAGGTGGTCCTCGCGGACGTCGAGGAGGGCGCCCTGGAGAAGGCCGCGGCCGGGCTGCGCGAGGACGGGGCGAGCGTGCACGCGCGCGTGGTCGACGTCGGCTCGCGCGAGCAGGTCTTCGCGCTCGCCGAAGCGGCGTACGAGACGTTCGGCGCCGTCCATGTGCTGTGCAACAACGCGGGAGTCGGCTCGGGCGCCGAGGGACGCATGTGGGAGCACGAGCCGAACGACTGGAAGTGGGCCTTCGAGGTCAACGTGTGGGGCGTCTTCCACGGCATCCAGGCCTTCGTGCCCCGGATGATCGCGGGCGGCGAACCCGGTCATGTCGTCAACACGTCCTCCGGCGACGGCGGCATCGCGCCGCTGCCGACGGCGTCCGTGTACGCGGTCACCAAGGCGGCCGTCGTGACGATGACGGAGTCCCTGTACGCGCATCTGAAGGCGGAGCACGCGCGCGTGGGCGCTTCGGTGCTCTTCCCGGGGCCGCACATGCTGCGCACCGGACTGTGGGAGTCGCACCGCAACCGGCCCGACCGGTACGCCAAGTCCCGCCCCCGCAAGACCCCTTACCGCAGCCTCGACCAGTGGGAGTCCGCGATGAAGGACGCGGGCCAGGAGGTGGAGTTCACCCCGGTCGAGCAGGTCGCGGACTTCGTGGCGGAGGGGATCGCGGCCGACCGCTTCTGGCTGCTCCCGGAGAGCGAGCACAGCGACCGGCAGATCAACGCCAGATCGCGATCGATGCTGGACCGCGCCAACCCGGCGTACCTGGAGAGCTTCATTCTGGACTGAAGGGCACGTGATGACCGACCAGGATCCCTACCTGATCATCTCCTCCGACTGCCACGCCGGGCTCCCCACCGAGGAGTACCGGCCCTATCTCGACAGCCGGTTCCACCGGGACTTCGACCAGTTCCTCGGGGAGCGCGACGCCCGCCGTGCGGAGGCGACCCGTCTCGGCATCCGCAACGACGCGTTCGCCGTCAAGTGGTTCCAGGACAACGAGGAGGGCCTGCGCGGCGGCTGGGAGACCGCGCAGCGCCTGAAAGAGCTCGACGGCGACGGGGTGGCCGCCGAGGTCGTCTTCCCCGACGCGGACGCCGTGGACAGCCAGACGGCCGCGCCCTTCGGGGTGGGCCTCGGCCTCTCGGGGGACCAGGACCCGGAGCTCGGCATGGCGGGCGCCCAGGCGCACAACCGCTGGCTCGCCGACTTCGTGTCCGAGCACCCCGAACGGCACTGCGGGGTCGCCCTGTTGCCCATCACCGGGGAGGCCGACCGTGTCGTCGCCGAGGTGCACCGGGCCAAGGAGTCCGGGCTCGGCGCGCTGATGATCCCCTCCATGTGGGTCGACAAGGCGCCCTACCACGACCGCCGTTACGACCCCGTGTGGGCGGCGGCGGCCGAGTGCGCGATGCCGGTGGTGACCCACTCCGGGGCGGCGCCCCGCCACGAGTACGGCGACCACCTGGGGATCTACGTCTCCGAAGTGACCTGGTGGCCCGCGCGGCCACTGTGGTTCATGCTCTGGTCGGGCGTCTTCGAACGCCATCCGGGGCTGAAGTTCGGCGTCGCGGAGTCCGGCTGCTGGTGGCTGCCGAACCTGCTGTGGTTCATGGACCGCCTCTACCTGGGCGCGCACGGCGGCAAGAAGCTCTCCCCGTTCGCGGAGCTCAAGCGGCCCCCGCACGAGTACCTGGACCGGCAGCTCTTCATCTGCGCCACCAACACCAAGCGCCGCGAGCTCGCCCAGCGCTACGAGATCGGCGTGGACAACATCCTCTGGGGCAGCGACTTCCCGCACCCCGAAGGGACCTGGCCCGACACGCGCACGTGGCTGAAGAAGACGTTCCACGACATCCCGGTGGGGGAGACCCGCCGGATGCTGGGCCTGGCGGCCGCCGAGGTCTTCGGCTTCGACACCGAGAAGCTGGCGCCGCTCGCCCACCGGATCGGCCCGACACCCGCCGACCTCGGCCAGCCCACCGACGAAGCCGCCCGGTCGGCCGTCGAGGCGTCCTGGGCGCGCTCGCGCGACGTGGGGCGGCACTGGCTGACGGACCACGACTTCCCGGTACTGGGGGCCCAGTCATGACCCGAGACACATCCCACGACATGCACGACATGCACGACACGAACGACACGAACGACACGAACGAAGAGCGCTACACCGTCATCTCCGCCGACTGCCACGCGGGCGCCGATCTCCTGGACTACAAGCCCTACTTGGAGTCCCGCCACCACGACGCGTTCGACGCGTGGGCGGCCACCTATGTCAATCCGTACGAGGACCTGCTCGCCGACACCGCCGACCGCAACTGGAACTCCGACCGCCGGCTGGCCGAGCTCGCACAGGACGGCATCGTCGCCGAGGTGGTCTTCCCGAACACCATCCCGCCCTTCTTCCCGACCGCCTCCCTGATGGCGCCCGCGCCCACACGGGAGGAGTTCGAACAGCGCTGGGCCGGCCTGCGCGCCCACAACCGCTGGCTCGCCGACTTCTGCGCCGCGGCCGACGGGCGCAGGGCGGGCGTCTTCCAGATCCTCCTGAACGACGTGGCCGAGGCCGTCAAGGAGATCCACTGGGCGGCCGACGCGGGCCTCAAGGGCGGTCTCCTGCTGCCCGGCACACCGCCGGGCAGCGGACTTCCCGAGCTCTACTCGGCGACGTACGACCCGATCTGGGCGGCCTGCGCCGAGCGCGGGGTGCCGGTCAACCACCATGCGGGGTCGGCCTCGCCGCCCCTGGGCGAGGAACCGGCCGCGCGGGCCGTGTTCATGGTGGAGACGACGTGGTTCTCGCACCGGGCGCTGTGGCACCTGGTGTTCGGCGGGGCCTTCCGCCGCCACCCGGAGCTGCGGCTCGTGCTCACCGAGCAGGGCTCGGGCTGGATCCCGGGCGTGCTCGACATGCTGGACTACTACCACGGGCGGCTGGTCGCCGCGGCCTCGAAGGCGAGCGCCGGCGGGACGGCGGAGGCCAAGTTCGGTGCGGGCCTGGCCGAATCGATGGGCAAGGGACCGTCCGAGGTCTGGCGCGAGAACTGCTTCGTCGGCGCGAGCTTCATGCGCCCGCACGAGGCGCGGATGCGGGACCGGATCGGCCTCGACAAGATCATGTGGGGGAGCGACTACCCGCACGACGAAGGCACGCACCCCTTCTCGCGCGAAGGGCTGCGCATCGCCTACGCGGGCATCCCGAAGGAGGAGGTGGCGGCCATGGTCGGCGGCAACGCGGCCGGGGTCTACGACTTCGACCTGGAGCGCCTGGACGCGATCGCCGCGAAGGTCGGGCCGACCGTGCGGGAACTGGACGAACCCCTCAAGGAGACGCCCGTCGGCGCGACGAGCCCGGTGTTCGCCGCGGGAGGGTCGGCACGCGTCTGGTGACGGCGTGCCCCTGCCCGCCCCGCTCACCCGGGGGTGAGACCCTCCCCGGGTGAGCGATCAGGCAGCTGGACACGACGAAGCACACGGCGGCGCTCTCGCCTCCCGCCTCAACTGGCTGCGTGCGGCCGTGCTGGGGGCCAACGACGGCATCGTCTCCACGGCGGGCCTCGTCGTGGGCGTCGCGGGCGCCACGGGGGACCGCAGCACGCTCCTGACGGCCGGTCTCGCCGGGCTGCTCGCCGGTTCGATGTCGATGGCCGCGGGCGAGTACGTCTCCGTGTCCACCCAGCGTGACTCCGAGAAGGCCGCACTCGCCATGGAGAAGCGCGAGCTGCGCGAGCAGCCGGAGGCCGAACTGGCCGAGCTGACGGACCTCCTGGAGGACCGCGGGCTGAGCCGGGACGTGGCCCGGGAGGCGGCGGAGCAGCTCACCGAGCGGGACGCGCTGCGGGCGCACGCGCGCGTGGAGCTCGGTATCGACCCCGACCAGCTCACCAACCCCTGGCACGCGGCCTGGGCCAGCTTCGTGGCCTTCACCGCGGGCGCCCTGCTGCCGCTCCTGGCGATGGTCCTGCCGCCCGCCGACTGGCGCCTGGCGGTCACCGTCGTCTCGGTCCTGGGCGCGCTCGCCCTCACGGGCTGGAGCAGCGCACGGCTCGGATCGGCGGACGTGGGGCCCGCCGTGGCGCGCAACATGGCCGGAGGGGCGCTCGCGATGGCGGTGACGTACGGGGCGGGGGCGCTGCTCGGGGCCGTGGGTGTCTGAGAGGCCGCAGGTGTCTGACAGGCCGCAGGTGGCTAAGCGTCCGCTTTTGGCGGGGATCACCAACATCCGGCTTCTTACCGCTGGTAATACTTGTCGGTAACTACGTCTAGCGGCAGCCGTCCAGGGGCCTTTACGGTGCACGCATGCCGCCGAACCTGCCCGATGTCGTGCTGTGGTCCATACCTGCCTTCGTGCTGCTCACCGTCGTGGAGATCGTCAGCCACCGGATCCATCCCGACGAGGACGAAGCCGGGTACGAGACGAAGGACGCCGCCACCTCCATCACCATGGGGCTCGGCAGCCTGGTCTTCGACTTCTTGTGGAAGATCCCCATCGTCGCGATCTACACGGCGGTCTACGCGCTGACGCCGCTGCACATCCCCGTCCTGTGGTGGACGATCCCGCTGATGCTGCTCGGGCAGGACTTCTTCTACTACTGGTCGCACCGCGGGCACCACGTCATCCGCATCCTGTGGGCCTGCCACGTCGTGCACCACTCCAGCCGCAAGTTCAACCTCACGACGGCGCTGCGCCAGCCCTGGACCAGCCTGACGGTCTGGCCGTTCTACGTCCCGCTGATCGCGCTCGGCGTGCACCCGGCGGCGCTCGCGTTCTGCTCGTCGGCGAACCTCGTCTACCAGTTCTGGATCCACACCGAGCGCATCGGGAAGCTCCCGCGCCCCTTCGAGTTCGTCTTCAACACCCCCTCCCACCACCGCGTCCACCACGCGTCGCAGGGCGGCTACCTGGACCGCAACTTCGGCGGCATCCTGATCATCTGGGACCGCGTGTTCGGCTCCTGGGTCGCGGAGACGGACCGCCCGGTCTACGGCCTCACGAAGAACATCGCCACGCACAATCCGCTGCGGGTGGCCACGCACGAGTACGCGGCGATAGCCAAGGACCTCAGGTCGGCGACCAGTTGGCGCGAGCGGGGCGGACGGGTGTTCCGGGGGCCTGGCTGGCAGCCACAGGCACCGGTGGCGCCACAGACGGCGCCGACGCCGACGACGGAGCCGGTGACGGAGAGCGCGGCGTGAGTGGCGAGGACGGCGTCTCCGACCCGCCCGTCCCTGCTGTGCCCACGACGCCGGGTGGCGAACCAGCGGCGTCCATCAAGGCCAAGCTGCTCCTGGCCGCTTTCGCCCTGGCTGCCGCAGGCGACCTGGCAGCACTGCTGGCGGGCTCCGACACAGGGCACACGATCTTCAAGCCCCTCCTGATGCCGCTCCTGGCGGCGTACGTACTCACGGTCAAGGGCCCGCGCCTGCTGACCGCGGCGCTCCTCTTCGGCTGGGGAGGCGACGCCCTCCTCCTCTTCGACGCCGACCTCGCGTTCCTGGCGGGAATGGGCTCCTTCGCCGCAGGCCACGTCTGCTACCTGGTCCTCTTCAAGCGCCACGGCACACCGCTCGGACGCGGCGCCTGGGCGGCGACCGCGTACGCCACCGCCCTGATCGTCACGGTCGTACTCCTCTGGCCCGACCTCCCCGCTGACATGCGCGGCCCGGTGGCGGGCTACAGTCTCCTGCTCACCGCGATGGCGTACGCCGCCACGAGGCTGGGCCCCGTCGCCGCGGCGGGCGGCGCGCTCTTCCTCCTGTCGGACACCCTCATCGCGACCGGCGTCGCCGAGTGGCCGCAGGCCCCGCGCCCCGACTTCTGGATCATGCTGACCTACATCGCCGCACAGTTCCTGCTGGTCAGCGGCGTACTGGCAGCGTGCCCCCACGAGTCCCGGCAGCCCCCGCGCCTCACCAGCGAATCGGCAGCGGCAACGCGGTCAGCAGCGCCGACACCGCCACCACGACCCCGAGCACGATGACCTCACCACGCGCGGGGGAGTACGCCGAGACCGGATCGGCGGCCCTGCGCAGCCGCCGGCGCGCGAGCACCGCGAGGACGGCGACGACCGCCACAAGGAGCACCTTGGCGAGCAGCGCCCGCCCGTACGCCGTGCCCGTCAACTGGTCGAGGACCGTGCTCGCCGGCATCCTGCGCAGGGTGCTGCACACCCCCGTCACCGTGATCGCGGCGAACAGCACGGCCGCCACGCGCGCGTAGAGCCCCAGTACCGCCGCGCCCGCCTCGGGAGCCGACGTCCGCCACAGGCGCAGCATGCGCATCACCTGCAGCAGGCCGCCCGCCCACAGCACCCCGCAGGTCAGATGCACCAGCGTCAGCCCGGTGCCGATCAGCGGGGTGTCCTCCACCGGCGGGTGCGCCCGCAGGGCCTCCGCCACGATCACCGCGGCCAGCGGCAGCGCGGCACTGGACGGGCGGCGCGAGCGCGCGCACAGCAGCGCCACGATGAAGGCGTTGACCTCCAGGAGCGCCAGCCTGCCGTCCCTCGACGCGTAGAGACCGCCGACGTCCATGTCGGAGAGCTGATGCGGCACCAGATTGCCGGTGGCCACCACCGAAGCCAGGCCCAGCGCGGCGAGGAGGCCCGCGCCCGCCGCGTAGGCCGCCCAGCTCCGCGGCGCACGGTCGAGCGGCGCCCCCGGCACCCGGCGGGCCAGCCGTGTCGCGTACACCTCGCCCAGCTGTACGCAGAGCGCGGCGAACATGACCGTCCGCAGGAACGTGATCCCGGCCGTCCCGGGCGCCTCGGCCTCGCCGGTGCCGTTCAGCGCCGCCGAAGGGCCGAGCAGCGGGACGAGGGCGGCGACGGTCACCAGGACGAGCACGGCGACGGCACGGCCCGTCGAGGGGCGGCGGCGCGGCGCGCGACGAGAGGCGTGGGGCGTGGCGGCGACCGCGTCCCCCGTGGCCTCGCCGCCGGGTTCGGCGGACGGTTGTATGGAACTCACCACATGATCTTCACCAGGTGTTCCCTTGACGGGCAAGTCCTGGCGAACAACTGGCGCAGCCCTGTTCCGCCCGGCGGGCCCTCCTCACCGCCATTCGGGTGTATCCACGCCCCAACGGCCCGACGGGCGCTCCCAGTTCACCGGCCCGCCCGCGAAGGTCACCGGCGACAGCGCGTACCGCAGCCTGCCGAGCGGACCGTCCGTCTCGGCCAGCCACGCGCCGGGCTCGTACGACGGGGCTCCCTCGCCCGGGTCGCCCGCACCGTCCCCCGCCAGCAGCCACCGGGCCGTCAGCGCGAGAGCGAGCCGCACGCACCGGGCCCCGCCCCCGCCCGCCGCCTGCTCGGTGAGCGAGCGCAGGATGGCCGCCGCCAGCAGATATCCCGTGCCGTGGTCCAGGGCCTGCGCCGGCAGCGCGCCCGGCGCATCCGCCGTCCCCTCGACGGCCGCGATCCCCGTGGCGACCTGCACCAGACTGTCGAAGCCGCGCCGCCCCGCCCACGGCCCCTCGTCGCCCCACGCCGACAGCTGCGCCACCACGACCCCGGGCACGCGCTCGGCCAGCGCCTCCGGGGTGAGCCCGAACCGGTCGAGGGCGCCGGGCCGGTAGCCGGTGACGACCACGTCGGCCCGCGCGAGCAGCGCGTCGAACGTGCGCCGGTCGGCGTGGCGTGCCAGGTCGAGGGCCGTGGACCGCTTCCCGAAGCCCGTGTCGGCGTGCTGGTCCGGGAGTTCGGGCAGCCGGGGCGAGTCGACGCGCAGTACGTCCGCGCCGAGCAGTGCGAGCGTGCGCGTCGCCACGGGTCCCGCGAGGACCCGCGTGAGGTCGAGGACGCGGAGTCCCGCGGCGGGCAGCGCGGGGGAGCCGGTGAGCGCGGGAAGGGCCCGCGGGGGCCCGTCAGCGATCCTCTCGCGGCTCAGCAGCGGCTGCCGGGTCACCGCGACGCCCTGCGGGTGCGCGGCCCACTCCTGGGGCGTACGCAGCGCCACGGCGAGGCCCCCGGCGGCGTACACGGCGTCTTCCACGTCCAGGGCGGACCGCTTCGCGAGCCGCGCGGCCACCGACTCCACGGAGGCGGCGTCCGGGAGTTCCAGCGCGGCCAGCAGCGCCTGCCGGTGGTGGGGGTAGTTGGCGTGGGTCCGCACCCAGCCGTCCGCGGTGTGCCAGAAGCGGGACAGGGGCGCGAAGGCGACCGGTGCGCGCCCGTCCACGAGAAGGTGCCGCTCACTGGTGAACGCCGTGGCCACCGCCGCGTCGTCGACCCGCACCTTTGGCACGGACCGCCCGGTTCGGGCCGCCGTCAACTCCGCGGCGGCCAGCGCGCAGGCTCCGACGCAGCCGCGGGCGAGCTCGCGCACGGGGAGCTTCGCGGGCAGTGCGCCCTCCCATGCGACGGACGTGACCTCGGAGAGCAGGGCGGGGTCGCCGCCCAGCGCGGCCCAGGCGGTGCGCGTACCGGCCATCGGTGTGTGCGTCATGCCAGCACCATAGGGGCGTCCGTTACACGGTCGTGCCGGTGCCCGCGTCGGTCTGCGTGGCCGCCGACCACCACAGCCTGACCGACTCCCGCGGCTCCGACGGCCGCAGCTCCCACCCCTGGGCGGTCGCGGTCTCGACCACGTAATGACCGCCCACGCCACGGTAGTTGCGCCACGGGATCTCGCACTCGACGCGCGGGAGCGGCTTCTTCGGCCGGCGGGGAGCGGCTGCCTGGGCCGTCCAGCGGCCGATGACCTTGTCGACCCGCGCGCGGTAGTACGCGGTGTCTCCTTCGTGGCGCAGCTCCGGCCAGGTCACGCACCAGCCCGGCATCCGCAGGCGCTCCAGCATGCGGTCGGAGAGGCCGTCCAGCTTCCTCTCGGCCGAGCTGCTCAGCACGTCGACGACCGACGCCAGGAACAGGACGACGATCACCCCGGCTATCACCACGGCCGCGAGGACGCACCACAGCGGCACGTAGGCGATCATGCCGACGAAGCCGAGCACCAGTTGCCACCGGGGGCGGACGGGCGCCGCCACCCAGTGCTCCGTACCGGTGTGGACGAACCGGGAGTCCTTGTACTCATACATGGGACGAGATCCTCTCGCGAAGGGCCGGGCGGTACACAACCGCCCGGCCCGGCTCGCTGCGCGAACCCGCTGGATCCGCTACTTCCGCTACTTCCGCACGGCGTCGAGCGCGTCGATCATGCCCACGCCGTAGAAGCCGTTCTTGTTCTTGCCGCCCGCGCAGATGGCGTCGACCTTGCCGTCACCGTCGATGTCGTACGGATCGGTGCACTTCATGGCGTCGGCCTCGCCGTAGAGCAGCGCCTTGACCCTCGCCGACGACGCGTGCGGGTGGGCCGACTTGATGAGCGCGGCGACCCCCGCGGCGTGCGGCGACGCCATCGACGTACCCGCCTTGTAGCCGAACTTGTTGCCGGGAAGCGTCGACAGGATGCGGCCGTCCGTGGCCGGCGCGTCCGGCGTCTGGAACTTCGTGGAGTCGCCGCCCGGCGCCGCGATGTCGACGACACCCTTGCCGTAGTTCGAGTACGAGGACTTGATGCCCTTGGCACCCGTGGCCGAGACGGTCACGACCCCCGGAAGCTGCGACGGGAGGTCGAAGCAGTCCGCGGTCTTGATCGTCCGCGGCACCGGCGTCGTGTCGTCCGGGCTGGAGTCGTCGACGATCTCGTCCTGCGCGAGGTCCGTCTCGGCGTTACCGGCCGCCGCGACGTTCACCGCGCCCTTGCGCTCCGCGTACCGGGTGGCCCGCCCGACGGCGTCGACCAGGGCCTTCTGGTCGTCGTCCGTCTTGCAGTTGAAGAGCCACGGGTCGGTGTAGTAGCTGGAGTTGGTGACGTCGACGCCGTGGTCGGCGGCCCACATGAAGCCGCAGACCACGGCCTCCGTGTAGTACATGCCGGTCGCGGGCTCGGCCACCTTCAGGCTCGCCACCTTCACGCCCGGAGCGACACCGGTGACACCCGTGCCGTTCTTCGCGGCGGCGATCGTGCCCGCCACGTGCATGCCGTGGTCGCTCTCGCCGGACACCGGACGCCACGCGTCGCCCTTCTGTACGGGCACGCCGCCCAGGCAGCTCGCGGACGCCTTCGCGTCGAAGTTCGGCGCGATGTCCGGGTGGGTGTCGTCCACGCCGGAGTCCAGGACGCCGACGGTGACCTTCGAGCTGCCGAGCGACTCCTTGTGGGCCTTGTCCGCCTTGATGGCGGGCAGGTCCCACTGGAGCGGCTCCAGCTCGTCCTGGCCCGCGCCCGCCTGTCCGGCCGCCTTCTTCGCCTCGGCGGCGGTCAGCGGACGGTCGGCCTCCAGCGCGTCGTCGGACTGGGCGGACAGCGGCGCCGTGCGGGTGGCCCCCGCCGACGCGACGCCCTTCGCCCCGCGGATCTTCTTGGCGAAGTCCGCGTCCGACGAGTGGACGACGATCACGCCGATCCTGTCGTACGCGATGACGACCTTGCCGCCCGCCTTGGCGATGGCCTTCTTCACGTACGCCGACGTCTTGCCGGACGGTGAACCGCCATGTCCGGAGCGGACGTTGACGACGTAGCTCATCGACGTGCCGTCCGCGAGCGAGGCGCCGAGCGCGGACACGGTGGACGACACGGGGCCGCCGGGGCGGGACGCGGCATCGGGCTGGGCCGACGCCGTGCCCGGCAGGAAGGCGACGGCCGAGGCCACCGCCATGCCGAGCGGGAGTGCGAGCACGCGTCGGGAACGCGTGAAGGGTGCGGTCATGGTGTGGGTCCCCATCACTTCTTCACGGCGTCGAGCGCGTCGACGATCCCGCTGCCGTAGAAGCCGTTCTTGTTCTTGCCGCCCTCGCAGACGGCGTCGACCTTGCCGTCACCGTCCGGGTCGTACGGCGTGGTCGGGCAGCCCGGGTTGTCGGCCTGCTTCTTGAGAAGGCGCTGGATCTCGGCGGGGCTCGCCTTGGGGTGCGTCGACTTCAGGAGCGCGGCCACACCCGCGGCGTGCGGCGACGCCATCGAGGTGCCCTGCAGCCAGCCGTACTGGTTGCCCGGCATCGTGGAGAGGATGCGGCCGTTCTTCGACGGGGTGTCGGCCGGGATCTGGCGGGCGTCGCCGCCCGGGGCCGCGACGTCGATGACGCCCTTGCCGTACGTGGAGTAGTACGACTTGAGGTTCTGCACGCCCGTCGCGCTGACCGTGACGACGCCGGGGAGCTGCGTCGGGATGTCGAAGCACTCGGAGGGGTCGATGGTGCGCGGCACCGGAGTCGAGTCGTCGGGGCTCGAGTCGTCCAGGATCTCGTCGGAGGCGAGGTCGTGGTTGGAGTTGCCCGCCGAGGCGAGGTTCAGGGTGCCCTTCTTCTGGGCGTACAGCTGGGCCCGGTTGACCGCGTCGACGATGGCCCGCTGGTCCGGGTCGTCCATGCAGTTGTAGAGCCACGGGTCCACGTAGTAGCTGTTGTTCGTGACCTCGATGCCCTTGTCGGCGGCGAACACGAAGGCGCAGACGACGCTCTCCGGGTAGAACAGCTCGCTGACGGGGTCGGCCACCTTGATGCCCGCGACCTTCACGCCGGGCGCGACGCCCGCGACGCCCACGCCGTTGCGCGCGGCGGCTATCTCGCCCGCCACGTGCGTGCCGTGGTAGTGGTCCGGCTTCTCCGGGCGCCAGGCGCCGGGAGAGGTGTCCGCCTTGCCGCCGACACAGCTGGCCGACTGCGAGGCCGAGAAGCTGGGCGCGAGGTCCGGGTGGGTGTCGTCGACTCCGGTGTCGATGACCCCGACGGTGACCTTCTTGCTGCCCGGGTTGATCTTGGCTGCCTTGTCGGCGCCTATCGCGCGCAGATCCCACTGGTCGGCTTCGAGCGGCTCGGCGCCCGCATCGGCCTTCGCCTTGAGCGACTTGGCCTCGGCCTTCGACAGGAGCGTCGGAGCGCCCTCCTCCGTCGTGCCCGCGGCCGTCAGGGGCGAGGTGCGGGTCGCGCCCGCGGACTGGACGCCCTTGACCTTGCGCAGCTGCTTGCCGAAGTCGGGGTTGGCCGAGTGCGCGACGATGACGCCGATCTTCGGGTACGCGACGACTACGGAGCCGTCCGCCCGGGCGATCGCCTTCTTGACGTACGCGATGGTCTTGGAGTCCGTGCGGGTGTTGACGACGTACGCGAGCTTGGGGGACTCGGCCTTCGCCGACGCGGTGGCGGGTGCGTCGGGGGCCGCGGTCGCGATGCCCGGGGCGAAGCCGACCGACGCGGCCAGCGCTATGCCGAGGGGCACGGTGAGCGCGATTCGGCGTCTGGAACGCAGATGAGCCATGGGGTCTCCACATCATCCGGATACGTGAACTGCCCGAACACATCTAGTGATCGGGCAGGTACATGACGGGGCGTGCAGGGTGAAGCTATCCCCAGAACTCCCAGGCCAGCAATGGATTCCGGAAGAAAGCGGTGCATCATGCCGCGCCGGGCGCGCCGCCATGACGTTGAACAGGTAACGGAAGCAACATCGACCCCTGTCGGATCACGTCCTGTGGCCTTAGCATCGCCATCCGTGGCTCACGTGATCCGCGTCACTGCCGGATCGGAACGAGTCCATGGATCAGCTGTCCGTCCCCACCGCACCCGCACCACGAGGAGAAGACTCCGTGGCCCCCGAAGCATCCCCACCGTCCAAGGACGGAGAAGCCCCCGCTCCGTACGCGCCGACCACGGCAGAATTCCTCGAGGAGCAAGCCGGCCCCGAGTTCGGTGAACTCCGCAAGGCGCACCGCTCGTTCGCCTTCCCGCTGACCGTCGCCTTCATCGTCTGGTACCTGGCGTACGTGCTGCTCTCGAACTACGCGGGCGACTTCATGGGCACCAAGCTGTTCGGCAACATCAACGTCGCCCTCGTCCTTGGCCTCGCGCAGTTCCTGACCACGTTCCTCATCGCCTGGTTCTACTCGCGCCACGCCGCGACGAAGCTCGACCCCAAGGCCGAGGCCATCAAGTCCCGTATGGAGGGCGGCGCATGAGCCCCGCGCTGAACACCACTGTCCTGGCTGCGACATCCGACGCCTCCGAGCACCGGGTGCTGATCATCAGCCTCTTCGCGGCCTTCGTCGTCGCGACCCTCTTCATCACCGTCTGGGCGGGGCGCCAGACCAAGAGCGCCGCCGACTTCTACGCGGGCGGGCGCCAGTTCACCGGCTTCCAGAACGGCCTGGCGATCTCCGGCGACTACATGTCCGCCGCGTCCTTCCTCGGCATCGCGGGCGCCATCGCGCTCTTCGGGTACGACGGCTTCCTGTACTCCATCGGCTTCCTGGTCGCCTGGTTGGTGGCGCTCCTCCTGGTCGCCGAGCCGCTGCGCAACTCCGGCCGCTACACGATGGGCGACGTCCTGGCCTATCGCATGCGCCAGCGCCCGGTGCGCACCGCCGCGGGCACCTCCACGATCGTCGTCTCGATCTTCTACCTGCTCGCGCAGATGGCGGGCGCGGGCGTCCTGGTCTCGCTGCTGCTCGGCATCACCAGCGACGCGGGCAAGATCCTTATCGTCGCCCTCGTCGGCGTCCTGATGATCGTCTACGTCACCATCGGCGGCATGAAGGGCACCACCTGGGTGCAGATGGTCAAGGCCGTGCTGCTCATCGCGGGCACGATCCTGATCACCTTCCTGATCCTGCTGAAGTTCAACTTCAACGTCTCCGACCTGCTCGGCACCGCCGCCTCCAACAGCGGCAAGGGCTCGGCATTCCTGGAGCCCGGTCTCAAGTACGGCGCGAGCGGCACATCGAAGCTGGACTTCCTCTCGCTCGGCATCGCCCTGGTGCTCGGCACGGCGGGACTGCCGCACATCCTGATCCGCTTCTACACGGTGCCGACCGCCAAGGCCGCGCGTAAGTCCGTGAACTGGGCGATCGGCATCATCGGCGCCTTCTACCTGATGACGATCGTCCTCGGCTTCGGCGCCGCCGCCCTGCTCAAGCCCGGCGACATCATCGCCTCGAACAAGGCGGGCAACACCGCGGCGCCCCTCGCCGCCCTGGAGATCGGCGGCGGTGGCGACTCCACCGGCGGCGCGCTCCTGCTCGCCGTGATCTCGGCGGTCGCCTTCGCCACGATCCTCGCGGTCGTCGCGGGCCTCACCCTGGCCTCGTCGTCCTCGTTCGCGCACGACATCTACGCGAACGTCATCAAGAAGGGCAAGGCCACCGAGAAGGAGGAGATGAAGGCCGCCCGCTGGTCGACCGTCTTCATCGGCATCGTCTCCATCGCGCTGGGCGCCCTGGCCCGCGACCTGAACGTGGCGGGCCTGGTCGCTCTCGCCTTCGCCGTCGCGGCCTCCGCGAACCTGCCGACGATCCTCTACAGCCTGTTCTGGAAGCGGTTCACCACGCAGGGCGCGCTCTGGTCCATCTACGGCGGACTGGTGGCCGCGGTCGGTCTCGTGCTGTTCTCGCCCGTCGTCTCGGGCAAGCCCACCTCGATGTTCCCCGACGCGAACTTCGACTTCTTCCCGCTGGAGAACCCGGGCCTGATCTCCATCCCGCTGGGCTTCCTGCTCGGCTGGCTCGGCACGCTCCTGTCGAAGGAGGAGCCGGACAAGGGCAAGTACGCGGAGCTCGAGGTCCGGTCCCTCACGGGCACCGGCGCTCACTGAGCAGCTGAAAGCGCACGTCAGCGGCCGCGTCGTAGATCATTGGTAGAGATCTACGACGCGGCCGCGCTGCTCCTCGTGGGATCGGGCCCCCGTCGATGTCGGTCCCGTCACGTAGGCTCGTGGTATCTGGACCGGACTGGCTGAATCAGGATCAGGGAGGGGGCCCACGTGCTCATCGACACCTACGGCCGAGTGGCCACCGATCTGCGGGTTTCGCTGACGGACAAGTGCAATCTGCGGTGCACCTACTGCATGCCCGAAGAAGGCCTGCAGTGGCTTTCCAAGTCCGAGCTGCTCAGCGACGACGAGATCGTCCGTCTCGTCCGGATCGCCGTGACGCAGCTCGGCATCACCGAGGTCCGCTTCACCGGTGGCGAGCCGCTGCTGCGCCCCGGCCTCGTCGGCATCGTCGAGCGCTGCGCCCAGCTGGAGCCGCGCCCCAGGATGTCCCTGACGACGAACGGCATCGGCCTCAAGCGCACCGCCAAGGCCCTCAAGGCCGCGGGCCTGGACCGGGTCAACGTATCGCTGGACACGCTGCGCCCGGACGTCTTCAAGACCCTGACCCGCCGTGACCGCCACCAGGACGTCCTGGAGGGCCTCGAAGCGGCCCGGGACGCGGGCCTGACCCCGGTCAAGGTGAACACGGTCCTGATGCCGGGCCTGAACGACGACGAGGCCCCCGACCTGCTCGCCTGGGCCGTCGAGAACGACTACGAACTGCGTTTCATCGAGCAGATGCCGCTGGACGCCCAGCACGGCTGGAAGCGCGACGGGATGATCACAGCCGGTGACATCCTGCAGTCCCTGCGTACGCGCTTCGAGCTCACCGAAGAGGGCTCCGGCGAGCGCGGCTCCGCGCCGGCCGAGCGCTGGGTCGTGGACGGCGGACCGCATCGCGTCGGCGTCATCGCCTCCGTCACCCGCCCGTTCTGCTCGGCCTGCGACCGCACCCGGCTCACGGCCGACGGCCAGGTGCGCACCTGCCTCTTCGCGACCGAGGAGACGGACCTGCGGGCGGCCCTGCGGGCCGACGGGGAGGACACCGAGGCCGGTTCCGACGAGGCGATCGCGCGCATCTGGAAGCTCGCGATGTGGGGCAAGAAGGCAGGCTCGGGCCTCGACGACCCGGCGTTCCTGCAGCCCGACCGCCCGATGTCGGCGATCGGCGGCTAGCTCTGCGGAGCTTCCCAGTCGGCCAGCGGCACGGTGTCCTTCAACATGCCGCGCACGCCGAGGAATTGGGAGAGGTGCTCGCGGTGTTCCTCACATGCGAGCCACGTCTTGCGGCGCTCCGGAGTGTGGATCTTCGGGTTGTTCCACGCGAGCACCCACACCGCGGCGGCGCGGCAGCCCTTGGCGGAACAGATCGGTGTTTCGTCGCTCACAAGTAACGTCCAAGTGCGTTCAAAACAAGGCGACGCCGAGCAGCCACGGGGGGAGCTGCCCGGCGTCGGTCTGTCGCTCCGACGGGGGATGCGGAGCGCGTACGAAGTATGTCATGGGGGACCCGCTGCCTGGCACCGGAACTACATGATTGATCTGAGCTTTTCTTGAGCTTGGCGCATCGTCGACGGTCAGTTCTGATGGCCCGACGGAGCGTTGGGCTCGCCCTGCGTGGGACCCGCGCCGGCTTCCGGGAAGGGTTCCGCGGACCCCTCGCGCGCGACGGGCGGCGCCAGCATCGGCCGGGACGGCGCCGGTACGAAGGTCGACGGCAGCGAAGGGGTGTTCTCCCGGCCCGCGTTGGCGATCACCACGGAGACGTACGGGAGGAGGATGCCGAGCACCAGAGCGACGAAGGCGACGTGCCGCTCGACGTTCCACAGCACCGCCGCGGCAATGACCGAAAGCGTACGGACCGACATCGAGATCACGTACCGGCGCTGCCGGCCGCGCACGTCGTCCTCGAGTCCCTGCCTGGCCCCTGTGATCCGGAAGACCTGGGCGCCGCTCTGCTTCCGCATCACATTCCACCGCCTGCTCACAAGAAGCCGGACATTCCCCGGCCCGGACCGCTCCAGGTTACGCCGGGGCTGCGCAGCCTTCGAGACCGGGGCAGACCCCATCGCGGTGTCCTGACTGCGTCATGCCACGTATGGGGGCGCCCGACATGCGCCGTATGGAGGATCGGCCGACACTGACCGTAATGCTCATGTGGAGCCGAATGAGGAGGCAGCTATGAGCTGGTTGTGGGCCATCGTCGTCGGATTCGTGCTGGGGCTGATCGCCAAGGCGATCCTGCCCGGCAAGCAGCACAGTCCGCTCTGGCTGACCACGATCTTCGGCATCATCGGCGCGATCATCGGCAACTCGCTTGCCTCTGGGTTCGGCATCGATGACACGAAGGGCATCGACTGGGGTCGACATGCCCTCCAGCTCGTGGCGGCGCTCGTCGTCGTGGGCGTCGGAGACATGGCGTACAAGATGATCAAGGGAAACAAACAGCAGCGGGCCTGACCTGCAGGCGCGCGGCACGCGAGAGGGGCCGGTCCGTCATGGACCGGCCCCTCTCGTGGGTCTCGCAGGCGCGTACGGAGAGCCCGGTCAGCCCGCGGTGACCTCGACGGCCGCCAGGTTCTTCTTGCCCCGGCGCAGCACCAGCCAGCGCCCGTGCAGGAGCTCGTCGCGGGAGGGCACGGCGTCCTCGGAGGCCACCTTCGCGTTGTTCACGTAGGCACCGCCCTCCTTGACCGTGCGCCGGGCCGCGGACTTGCTCGCCACCAGGCCGACCTCCGCGAGGAGGTCCACCACCGGGCCGAGCTCGGCGACCTGGACGCGCGGCAGCTCGGAGAGGGCCGCGCTCAGCGTCGCCTCGTCGAGGTCGCCGAGCTCACCCTGGCCGAACAGCGCCTTGGACGCGGCGATGACCGCGGCGCACTGACCGGCGCCGTGCACCAGCGTCGTCAGCTCCTCGGCGAGCGCGCGCTGGGCCGCGCGGGCCTGCGGGCGCTCCTCGGTGAGCTTCTCCAGCTCTTCGAGCTCCTCGCGGGACTTGAAGCTGAGGATGCGCGAGTACGTCGACACGTCGCGGTCGTCCACGTTCAGCCAGAACTGGTAGAACGCGTACGGCGTGGTCATCTCCGGGTCGAGCCAGACGGCGCCGCTCTCGGACTTGCCGAACTTGGTGCCGTCCGCCTTGACCATCAGCGGCGTACCGACGGCGTGCACCGTGGCGTCCGCCTCCAGGCGGTGGATCAGGTCGATGCCCGCCGTGAGGTTGCCCCACTGGTCGCTGCCGCCGGTCTGCAGCGTGCAGCCGTAGCGCCGGTAGAGCTCCAGGAAGTCCATGCCCTGGAGCAGCTGGTAGCTGAACTCCGTGTACGAGATGCCCTCCTGGGACTCCAGGCGGCGGGCCACGGAGTCCTTGGTCAGCATCTTGTTCACGCGGAAGTGCTTGCCGATGTCCCGCAGGAACTCGATCGCGGAGAGCCCCGCGGTCCAGTCCAGGTTGTTGACCATCAGCGCGGCGTTCTCGCCCTCGAAGGACAGGAACGGCTCGATCTGCGAGCGAAGGCGGGCCACCCAGTTCGCGACCGTCTCCGGGTCGTTCAGGGTGCGCTCGGCGGTCGGCCGCGGGTCACCGATCTGGCCCGTGGCGCCGCCGACGAGGGCAAGCGGCCGGTGCCCGGCCTGCTGGAGCCGGCGGACCGTGAGGACCTGGACCAGGTGCCCCACGTGCAGGCTGGCCGCGGTCGGGTCGAAGCCGCAATAGAACGTGACGGGGCCGTCCGCGAGCGCCTTGCGCAGTGCATCTTCGTCCGTGGACAGGGCGAAAAGGCCCCGCCACTTCAGCTCGTCGACGATGTCCGTCACGGTCTTGTGTCTCCTTGGAAGGTTCGTGAAAGGTCTGTGGCCGGTACCGGTCGGCACCGGCCAGTCTATGGGCGTCACACGCCTTGGCTGACCGAGCTCATGTTGAAGTCGGGGATGCGCAGGGCGGGCATCGCGGCCCTGGTGAACCAGTCGCCCCACTCCCGGGGCAGCGTCTTTTCCGTGCGCCCGGCCTCCGAGGCCCGCGAGAGCAGACCGACCGGCGACTCGTTGAAGCGGAAGTTGTTCACCTCGCCCACGACCTCGCCGTTCTCGACGAGATAGACGCCGTCCCGGGTGAGCCCGGTGAGCAGCAGCGTGGCCGGGTCGACCTCGCGGATGTACCAGAGGCAGGTCAGGAGCAGCCCGCGCTCCGTGCCCGCGACCATCTCCTCCAGGGAGCGGTCGCTGCCGCCGTCCAGGATGAGGTTGTCGACGGCCGGGGCCACCGGCAGGCCGGTCAGGGCCGCGCTGTGCCGGGTGCTGGTCAGGTGCGCGAGCTCGCCCCCGCGCACCCACTCGGTGGCGGTCAGCGGCAGCCCGTTGTCGAAGACGGACGAGTCGCCGCCCGACGCGTGCGCCAGGACGAACGGGGCGGACTCCAGGCCCGGCTCGTGCGGGTCGCTGCGCAGGGTCAGGGGCAGCTCGGCGAGCCGGTCGCCGACGCGGGTGCCGCCGCCGGGCTTGGAGAACACCGTCCGGCCCTCGGCAGCGTCCCGCGCGGAGGCCGACCACAGCTGGTAGATCAGCAGGTCGGCGACGGCGGTCGGCGGCAGGATCGTCTCGTACCGCCCGGCCGGCAGATCGACGCGCCGCCCCGCCCACCCCAGGCGCTTGGCGAGCTCCGCGTCGAGCGCCCCCGGGTCGACGTCCTTGAAGTCCCGGGTCGCCCGCCCCGCCCACGCCGACTTCGTACGGTCGGGGGACTTGGCGTTGAGTTCCAGGGTGCCGTTGGGCTGGTCGTGCCGCAGGCGAAGCCCCGTCGACGTACCGAGATAGCTGGAGACGAGTTCGTGGTTCGCGAAGCCGTACAGCTCACGCCCGCCCGCGCGGGCCGTGGCGAACGCCTCGCCGAGCGCGGGCGCGAAGTCCGCGAAGACCGCGGACGACGTCTCGGCGGGCGCGTCCCTGAAGTCCGCGGACTCCTCGGCCCCGGCCACCAGCGGCTGCGCGTCCTCGGCGGGACCCGCCCCACGCGCGGCGTGCTCGGCGGCGCGGACCAGGGGTTCGAGATCGGCGGTGGTCACCGCCGAGCGCGAGACGACGCCGGACGCGGTGCCTTCCTTGCCGTCGACGGTGGCGACGACGGTGAGGGTGCGGCCGCGGGTGACGCCGTTCGTGGTCAGGGAGTTGCCCGCCCAGCGCAGGTTCGCCGTCGAGTGCTCGTCGGCGATGACGACGCAGCCGTCGGCGGTGGACAGTTCGAGGGCGCGCTCGACGATCTCGTGCGGCTTGTTCCTGCCGTTCGTACGGGAGCTCATCGCCCTGCCTCCTGCGTCGTGTTGAGGATGTTGACGCCTCGGAACAGGGCCGACGGGCACCCGTGGGAGACCGCCGCGACCTGGCCCGGCTGGGCCTTGCCGCAGTTGAAGGCGCCGCCGAGCACATACGTCTGCGGGCCGCCGACCGCCGTCATCGACCCCCAGAAGTCGGTGGTCGTCGCCTGGTACGCGACATCGCGCAGCTGGCCGGTGATGCGGCCGTTCTCGATGCGGTAGAAGCGCTGTCCGGTGAACTGGAAGTTCACCGAACGAGCGGAGGGCATACCCCTCTGATCAGCGTTTGTGCAGGTCAGGCGGTGTTTCACGGTCTACCCTCAATCCCTGTTCATACCGGTTGAAACCGGACCGTACGGGGTCTGGTGATGACTTGGTGTCGACCTCAGGGCCACAGGCTCGGGGCCTTACGGCTCGGGTCCTAGAGGCAGAGCTCTGGAAGTGGTGCAGAGACTACCCACCGGGAGCCCGAGCGATCAGGGTGCGCTCCCTCCCGGGCAGGAAGCCAGGCTCTGTGGCCCGCGCGGCGGGATTCTGTCTGGAACCTCAGGGGGCCTGCCAAAAGGGCCCCTAGGGCCCGTGGCCGGCCACCGCCCCTTGCGTTCGTGATCAAGGGTCACAGCGGTCGATGGCGGGCTGATTACCGCGACGGGTAGGTCCCGACACGCGAAGAGGGCCTCACCTTACGGGTGGGGCCCTCTTTCGTTCTGCGCCTGCTTGAATGACGCGCTGAGCGGGATGCGGGTCAGGACTTGGCCCAGTCGACGAAGACGTTCCAAGCCGTGTCCGACAGGACCAAGGCGGGTCCGTCCGGGGCCTTGCTGTCGCGGACGGGTACACCGCTGGCCATTCCGTCGGCGACCTCGATGCAAGCGCCGCCGTTGTCGCTGCTGTACGAACTCTTGCGCCATGCCATCTCCGGCAGGCTGTTTGCGCGGATCACGTTCCTACTTCCTTCATGACATCGGCGATGAGGTCTATCGACTTGCGAACGTCGAGAGCAGCACCTAGAAGCAGATCATAGGCACGGTCTGCTGCCCTGACTTCCGATGGGTCAGCTAGGAGCTGGCCCCTCAGGAAGCCGTCAACGTGCACAACCGGGTTGCCCTCTGCGAAGGCTAGCGAGTGGAACGGACCGCCGATACCTGCATGGGCACCTGCCGACAACGGAACGATCTGGATAACAGTGGATGGGCGCTCTGTCCGGTCGAGGAGATGCTGTAGCTGGTCTCGCATCACGGCTCCATCGCCGACCCTGCGCCTCACTGCGTTCTCGTCCATGATCACCCACAGCTCCGGCGGGGTATCCCGCTCAAGGATGGCTTGCCGTTCCATCCGTGCATCCAGGAGTCCGTCTACGTCGTTGCTGCGTCCGGCGGCGAGGATGGCGTGAGCGTAGGGACGGGTCTGCAACAGACCAGGGATGACCATGGTCTCGAACGACCGGATGATGGCTGCTGCCTTCTCCAGCTCAACGTACGGCCGGAACCAACTCGGATACGCGTACTTGATGACCAGAGGCCAAAGTCGTGCGAAGTGCCCTCCGGTCTTGAAGAACTCATCTGCATGCAGAGCGAAATTCTTGGATGGCACTCGCTTGGCGTTCTCGATCTTGTTGACCAGGGTCCGGTTGCAGAAACATGCGGTAGCGAGTGCCTGTTGCGAGTGCCCCTGTTCTGCTCGGAGACGTTGCAGTTCATCTCCGAAGAACTTCAGCATGCTGTCGGTCTCGTCTTGTTCTTCGAGCACAGCCACCGACCCGAACCTCTCCTGTGACATGGGGTGTTGTCACACGTGACAGCCGCGTCTGTCAACACCTAATGCCTGTTGAGGGTAGCGGCGCAGGGCAACGCTGTAACTGCGAAGAGCGGATCCCAACCCCCTACGAGGTAGCCATGGCGGCAGAGGACAGTGAGGGCACTCCGGTGCACAGCATTGGTGACATTGTGCGGGACCACAGTCGCGGCACGATTGCGGAAGTCAGGGAGATCGACGAGGCGGAAGAGACGCTGACTCTTTCCCGTCCTGCTGGCTATTCGTGGCGGGCCGATGTTCGCCAGTGCACCCCTGCGGACAGTGGGGGGATGCACGACTGGGACGTTGCTGTGAGGGCTGTCGCCAGGATGACGTCAGACGACGCGGTGAAGCCGGTCGCAGGCTGCGTTACGTGTGGTGAGCTCAACCTGGAGCGTGCGCGGATCATCGCTCGGCGACAGTCCACGGTTGCGGTGTATGAGGTGATGGCGAGGCACCGCAGAGAGGCTCATGCCCACCTGATGGCTGGGAGGCATGGCGCGTGAGGCACAGGGACTTGCGGGGCTGGAGGGTCAGCACAGATGGGGCCTTCTGGAGCGGCATCCTCACCGCGCTAAGCGTCGCATCCCTGCTCGTCGTGATTGGTCTAGCTGTGTCTGACCATCTTTGAAGCTCCGCGCCCGCTGTCGTTGGTTCCACAGCAGGCGCGGATGAGGCCCGCTTCGGTCGCTCCTTCCACGCTCCGAGGGCGACGGCTGGAGCGGGCCGCCCAACCACTGATGCAGGAGACGCCAATGCAGCGTCACGAGCTGACTTTTGGCCTGGTCGTGCACGACTTAGACGCGGACCTTGTCGGGCGCGTGCGCTTGGTCGCTGGGGAACAGGTCATTCTCCAGCGGCCTTCGGGACGCCAGTGGGGAGCGAGGCCGGAAGCGCTGAAGCTCGCCACCGAGGAACAGAAGCGAGCACTAGGCGGGTAAAGCCTGCCGGAAGGCAGGAGCCGAGTACGCGAATGCACCGTGCAGCTCCCCGGACCCCGGAGTTGCACGGCTTTCGCATGCCTGGGCAGGTGCCATCGTGGGTGACTGCTGTTGAGCCGTGATCGCGCACCTGTGGCTATCCGTCGATCAGTTGCAGGGCTTCGATGCGGTCCCACCCGCGTGCGATGAGTCTGTCTCGCAGGGCCAGTTCCGGGGCTGCGTGAACGACTAGGCGCTTGGGCGGTTGGAGGTTGTTGGCGAGGGCGACGAGGATCTCCAGGGCGCTGTTGGCGAAGTAGTGGACGCTGGTCAGGTCGATGGTGATCTCGTGAGTGGTGCTGCACTGATCGGTCACTGCCATGACCAGTGCGCCCTTATGCGTGCCGAGTACTTCCCCGATCAGGCGTACGCCCTGGGAGGGGTGTGACGGCACGATGAGGAGAGAGTCGTCGGCGAAGAAGTCGCGCATGGAAGATCCCGGATGCTGTGCACCGTCGGGAGTAGGCGTAGCTGCAAGGAGGGGGCCTCGGAATGGAGCTGCTGCCGTTGCTCGCGGTGCCATGTGGCGGGTACATGTCCCGCTGTTGCAGCCGCTGGCGGAGGGGCCCACCCCGGGCCCATAAGGTCGCCGGTACGCCATTGCCGCGCTGACGGCATCAGTCATCCCACGGACTATGCCAAAGCGTACGGCCGTGAGGGGTTCGGCCGGTAGGGCCACAAAGGCGCCTGGACCTCACTCTGTTGATCGTCGGCGGCCGTGGCTGGAGAGCGGCTTACTGCGCCGCAGAGCAACTCATTCGGATAAGTGGTTGACCTTACGCCTGGGGCTGCCTCATTCTGGTCACTCATTCGGATGAGTGGTCAACCGGTGCACGTCGATGGTGGCCGCTCATCATCTTGCGAACTGAGAGGCAGTCAGATGATGGGAACCAAGGGTCTGCGTGCGCTGGTCGTTGCTGGTGCGGCGGTGCTGGCGTTGGGAACGGTCGGCGTGGCGGGGGCGTCCGCGATGCCCCTTCCGGGGCCGAACGGCTCCAGTGGTGCCGCTGTGGCCCCGCCTAAGGTCGACAACGGCCTTGCCGACGGGCGGCTGACGCGGGGTGAGCACGTGCGGGCCACGGTCAACGGGCTGCGGGTGCGCACGGGGCCGGGTACCGGCTACGGGGTCCTGGGGCAGCTCTATACGGGCGACCGGATGAAGCTGATAGGCAAGAAGCAGGACAGCGGAGGTCAGTCCTGGTACCGGGTGGTCCTGAGCAACGGCTCGGCGGGTGGTCTGCCGGGCGGTTATGTCGGCTGGGTCGTCGGGTCGTACCTGTACTGACGGTCAGCGGCTGTGACCTCGTAGGAATGTGGCCCCCTCTCTGTGTCGGCAGGGAGGGGGTCGCTCGTATGCCTGGCTCAATGTGGGCTCTCGGTGATCTGTCGCAGGCGCGAACATGGACTTTTCAACTTGCCTTGACCTGGCGGGTGTTGCTGCGACCAGACCTGGTGGGGTGGATGGTGGGCGTGGGGCGTGCGGCCTGGGGGCAAGTTGTCGCATGTGGGGTCGGAATATTTGTGTGATTGGCATTCAGAAACATCACGGTCTGTAGCAGACTAAGGATTTCCGGGGGTCCGTAGGCCTGAGCGGACCGAACTCAGGCCACCTGCAACGTAGTTAGTTGCAGTTGCGACGGCGGCATATGCCGTAGTGAGGAGCGAGGGCACGCGATGGTGAGTCAACGGGGAGCGAACTACGGCGGGGAGCCGGATGACGCGGTGTGGGTGGCTGACGTGGACTACGTCGCTGCCTGGTGTGCTGCGGAAGAGGCTGCGACCGAAGTGAACGAAGCTGCCGCAGCGCTGGGTATCGACAGCCACCTTGTGGGGGCGATCCCGCACACGGGCATCAATGGTGAGTCGGTGGTCTGGATACGCCCTGAGGGGGCCAGGAAGATGGCTCAGGTGCTGGGCGCGTTAGCGGAGGAGCGCCGGGCGAGCTGAGCGCCTGGGGCCGGTCAACGGACCGAAGGGGATGACGACATGGCACGCGAGTGGCGAAACCGGAAGGACAAGCGGGTGACGGTGCAGGGGAACTACATCCGTTGTGAGGGGTGCCGACGGCCGATCCGGATCACGGGTGCGGGGCCTGCCATGTTCGCCGCACGGGAGCATGCGCGGGACTGCAACAGGGGCTAGTAGTCAGGCTCCTGGCGAGAGTCCGCGCTCATGCGGTGGTTTGAGGCCGTGTCCGGGGATGAGCTTGGTATCTGTTCCCGGACCCTGCCAGACTCTTCGGCAGATTCTCACAACGCGTTGGTAGGTGTGGTGGTGATCAAAGGGGAGCGTTCACAGCTTGTGGCTGAGGTGTGCGCCGATCTCAGCACGGTCTCTCTGGTGGAGGAGTCTGAAGGGATACTCAAGCTTGCTGAAGCGTGCTTGATACTCCTGCCTGTCAGCAGAGTTCGTGTCACCCTGCACGGGCCAGCGGGCGCGGGCCAGATGGCTTTTGTGGATGCGACTGGTGAGGGGGCGTGCGTAGACGACACCCTCAGCAGCTCGGAGGTAGCGCTGGAGCTGCGTCACCAAGGCGCGGTCCTTGGGGTGGTGCGATTGCTGCCACTGCAAGAGAGGCCTTTGATTGCGAGGGACCTCAGCCTTGGCCGGGCCCTTGTTGATCTCGCGGCCGTCGGCTTCGCGAACCGGCACTTCCTGGAAGACGTCCACGATCAGGTACGCGGTTTGCAGCACGAACTTGGTCAGAAGATTGTGGTTGAGCAGGCAAAAGGAATGCTCTCTCAGTTCACGGGCGGTACTCCTGAACAGGCCCTTGAGATGATGTATGCGCAGTCGATCTCCAGTCGGCAGTCTCTGCCGGTTCTCGCCCGAGAGATTATCGACGGTTCCCGTGCGTCTTCAGCCCAGGCAGTGCGTGTGTGGCCGTCCTGGGTGCTGCGGCAGCAAGAGAAGGGATCTGACGGGTGAGGCGTCGTGTCATGCGGGCGCCCAAGCGGTGCTGAGTCCAGCGTCAGGACGGGCCCATGCGATCGCGATCTATGCGTGCCTTCGCGTGAACGGACCCTGAGGCTGATCGTGGTGCGGCGGGGCAGATGAATGTGGACCGGACGGAGCAGGATCTCTTGCGGCAAACGGCCGAGTGGATGTGCCAGGAAGCGCAAGCGGCCGTCGACCGAGCGTCGGACATGCGCGCCACTGCGGCAGAGTCATGCCGGAAGGCGCGCCAGATGAGGAGCGACATCCAGCGCACGCTCGCGGTCGGCCGAGCCAGAGAGCAGAAGGCCAAGGGCGTTCGCTAACCGCGCCCGTTCGCAGCAGGTCCAGCGGAAGACACGCGGGCAAGGTCTGGCAGGTGCCGGGCACGGCCGAGGTGGAGCCGCCCGCAGTCTCACGGATCACCCCTTGATCTGGTTTCGGGGCGTGGGCCCGCACCACCGAAAGTCAGCCCCCTGCGGCGCGACGCAGACGTCTGACCGGACCTGGCTCGCTGCACCACGTCCCGGCCTCAACCACGCTGCCCATGCTTGTGGGTTGAGCGAAGGGGGCCTGCCAAAAGGGCCCCCGGGCCCGTGGCCGGCCACCGCACCCACCCATCTTGATCAAGGAACTCAGTACGTCCCGGAGCGATCTGCGCGGTTGGAACGGCCGCTCACTCGATGGCAGTTGATCCGCGATGGTGGGGCGGCGAAGGCTTGGCGGTGACCGGTGGTCTCCCGGTGATGGTCAGGGCAGACGAAAGGGCCCCCATGGTGGTTCCGCGGGGGCTTTGCTACTGCTCGGGGTGTGGTGCCGGGCGGTCCGGCCGTCCGGACGGGACCGGCCGAAGGCCGCATGCCCGGTCGGTGCGGGCGGTGCTGCCCGGCGCGCCGTAGGCGCGCCCTTGAGCAAGTAAAGCGAAGTTACTCCGATGCGGGGCGGCTGCGCGGGGCCCGCTTGGCGGCTGCCTTCGTCGGCGTCACGGGGAACGAGAAACGGCATGTCGCGGCGGGGGCGCGCAGTTCCTCACACAGGAGCGGACGGCCGCTGTCGGCGTCGCTGGTGATGCGGTAGGTGATCAGTAGCGGGCTCGCGTCCGGGACGAGTTGCAGGGTGCTCCGCTCGTCAGGGAAGGGAGTGCGTGCGGTGACCTCCTCGGTGAAGGAAAGGGCGTGCCCGGTGTCGGAGAGCTGGCGGTAGAGATCACTGACGGGGGCGGTGGGCACCTTGGCCAGTGAGGGGGTGTCGGCGGCGGTCGCCATTGGGATGATCATCCGGTGGGCCATCCGGGCTCCGCTCTCGGGGTCGTGCAAGAGGCGGTCCACGCTGATGGCGTCCTGGTCGGCCTGCTCAAGAAGCGCTGCGGGCATGCCGTCCAGGGTGATCCGGGATACGGCGGGCGGCTCCACCTCGGCCATGTCCGGCATCTGCCAGCCCTTGCCCGCGCGCTGGATGGATCGGTCGATGCGCAGGCTCCTGGCGGCGCTGTCCCGCTCGCGGACGATCACGCCTTTTCCCTGGCGGGAGTAGACCAGGCCCATGCCGCGCAGCTCGGCTACGGCCTGGCGGACTGTGGCCTTGCCAACCCCGAACATCTCCACCAGTTCGTTCTCCGACGGCAGGAGCTGTCCTGCCTCGTAGCGACCTTCCTTGATCTCGTTGGCCAGGTCGCGAGCGACGGCCATGTACATCGGTTCCGGTCGCTGGACGTGCCTTCGGGCTGTCATGAGCTCGCTCCTACGGGTCAGGTGGACGGCCGGACGGTTCGGGCTGGGCTCGCTGTCAGTGCCGTGTGCTAGTGGGCTACTTCTCCACTCATGAGCATAAGTGGTTGACGCATGACTGCACAGGGAATGACGATGGTTCATCCACTCATCCGGATGAGTGGTGAACCGAGTGAATCAGTGGAGAGGCAGTGACGACATGCAGACCATGCCGATAGATACGGCACGACTGGGACCGATGCGGTGCTCCATCGCACCTGAACCTCGCCTCAACCCGGAGGGCGAGCAGCGCCGGGACCGCGAGGGCAACCTCCAGTGGGTCACCAGCGTTTCGGTGGTGCCTGCACAGGGGCGCAAGGTGGAGGCCATCGACGTGGTGGTCTCCGGTATCCAGCCACAGGGCATCACGGCCGGTGCGGAAGTCACGATCACGAACTTAGTGGCGAACGCGTGGTCGGTGGACGGCCGGAGCGGCACCTCGTACCGGGCGGACGCGATCACGGCGGTGACGGGTCCGGCTGCTCCTGGTGGCGCTCCTGCTCCGTCGTCGGCGGCGCGGGGCAAGTCGTCGGGGGGTGAGTCCTGATGATGGATTTCTGGCACCTGTCGGCGGCGCAGGCGGACGGCGCGGCCTGTGTGGTGTGCGGCGCGGACTTCCTGCGCGCGCCCGTGGATCACGTGGCGGTTGGCACCGCCCCCGATGCGGAAGAGGCGAAGGTCTACGCCTGCACCACTCCATGCGCCGGGGTGATCGCTGAAGAGGCGGAGCGGATGGCCCGTGAGATGCGCGAGCTGGCCGGACCTTGCGGCGACACGCAGGCATCCGACGGCAACGGACCGGAGAGCGATCAAGTGGTGCTCGTGCGGCTGCTGCGCGATCTCAAGGTGCTCTCCGGTGCTGAGACGCTGATCGGCGTCGCCGATGACACAGCGACGACCAAGTACCTGTTGAGCATGGTGGCCGTGCACGCCGAGGCGGCCATGATGCGGGGGCGTTGGCTGCTGGCCTGGATGGAGGGCAGGAGCTGATGCCGGGCTCTTTGATCGTCTGGATTCTCTCCGCCCTGCTGATCACCGGCGTGCTCACCCAACGGTGGTGGGAACCCCGGCTGCTGGCCCGTGGAGTCGACGTCAACGCCTGGCCGCTGCGCTGGTGGCTGACCGGGTATCCCCGCGTCGTGTTGCGCATGTGGTGGACGTGGCGGCGGCTGTGCCTGCTGAACAACATGTCCGTGAGCAACCGCTCGAACCAACGGGTCCTTGGGCGCGACACCGTGGTGCAGGGCCAAGCGCTGCGGCCCAAGCCCCCGCGTCTGGGCTGGCCCACGCCGACACGCAACGGGCTCCTGGTCCGGGTGGCGATGCATCCCGGGCAGACTCCGGCGCCCTACCTGGAGGCGGCACGGGCCATGGAACACGCCTGGCGGGTGCACGGGGTGCGGGTCACCTCGCCCCGCCGGGGTCAGGTCCTGGTCCGCGTGACCGCGCTGGATCCGCTGACCGGGGACCGCCCTGCCGGGCACGGGGTCGCTGCGGCACTGCTGTCGGCGGACGTCGGCCGCGTGGAGGACGGCGAAGCCTGGCTGATCGACCTGCGCCGGGTGCCTCACTGGCTGATCACCGGCGCCACCCAGAGCGGTAAGTCCTCGCTCCTGGCGGCGCTGATCAAAGGCCTGTCGCCGCAACGGGTCGCCCTGGTCGGCATCGACTGCAAGGGCGGCATGGAACTGGGCCCGTTCGGCGGGCGCTTCGAGGCGCTGGCCATCGACCGGGCACAAGCCATCGCCCTGTTGGAACGGATGGTCGTAGAGATCCAAGATCGGATGCGGCTGTGCCGGGCAGAGGGGGTGCGCTCCATCTGGCCCCTGCCCGCAGCCATCCGGCCGGTGCCGGTCGTCGTGATCGTCGATGAGCTGGCAGAGCTGTACCTTAACGACGGCTCCCGTGGGGGTCGTGAGGAGTCCGAGCAGTGCGGCACGCTGCTGCTGCGCCTGGCCCAACTCGGTGCCGCGCTCGGCGTGCACCTGGTGCTTGCCGGGCAACGCGTCGGCTCCGATCTGGGGCCTCGGGTCACCTCGCTGCGCGCCCAGCTCGGCGGCCGGATCGCGCACCGCGCGCATGACGAAGCCTCGGCAGAGATGACGCTGGGGGACCTCAACGCCGATGCCGTGATCGTCGCGCAGACGATCTCCGAAGACGAGCAAGGCGTCGCCGTGGTCGCCACCGGGGGCCGCTGGACGCGCGCCCGCTCGCATCAGGTCACCCCACAAGAGGTGGAAGAGGTTGCCCGCACGCGCGGTCCGGCGCATCCGTTCCTGTCGCGGCCGGATGCACTCCAGAAAGGAGGGGGAGCGGTATGACGCAGTCCACCATCTACGTCATCGATGCATTCCTGTTCCTGTTTACGGTCATGGTCGCGCGCTCCCGTGAGGTCCGCTGGTATCAGGCTTTCCTGATGGTCATGGCGGGGTTTCTCCTCGCTATGACCCCCATGGGATATCCCGTCTGGTGGACGTTCCGATTTATCGGGGATTCCTTCTTCGGCTGACTCGGATAGTGCGGCAGACATCCGCGAAGGATAGGCGCGACCGAGATTCTGCACTCATAAATCACACATACTTTCAGAGTCGAGAATAGCCGTAGTTGAGATCAGTCAAGACGAGAAAAGATGAGTTGAATTCAGGAGTTGCCATGACCGCTACACCCTTCCCGCGCGAAAGGGGGCCTCCCTGTGTATCCGGTAACCGTAAAGGCGCGGCGCTCGGTCTTGAATGAGGCTGAGCGTCTGCGCCTTCTTTCGTTCACAGAGCAAGACTTCATCCGGCTCGTGCAAGAGCCGGGATTCGCCCGATGGCTCGACCAGATTGAATCCATCGGCGGCTGCGCACACCCCATTTATCTGTCCGGCCGTATGACCGTGGTGGATGGCGCAACTGGCGTCCTGCTACGCCATTACGACACGTCCGATGAGCCTGGCGGTCGGATCCCGGTGCGCTGCCGCAACCGCCGTGAATCCCGCTGCCAGCCGTGTTCCTACCTGCATGCGGGCGACACGTTCCACTTGGTCCGCTCCGGCCTCCTCGGCGGCAAGGGAACCCCTGCACGGGTCCGACTACACCCCCGGCTCTTCGTCACCCTGACCGCTCCCTCCTTCGGCGCCGTGCACCGCGTGAGCGGCCTCTCGGGCACGTACTGCCATCCTCGGCGCGGTGGCGGCGCCTGCGAGCACGGGCGGCCGATGGGCTGCGGACAGCAACACGCAGACACCGATGTGATGGTTGGTCAGCCGCTGTGCCGGGACTGCTACGACTACGTTGGGCATTCACTCTGGCACGCATCCGCCGGCATCCTATGGAACCGCTTTTGCCACATGGTCAGACGGCATTTGGCCAGTGCGGCGGGCGTTACACAGACAGCCTTCAAAGAACACCTGACAATGTCGTTCGCGAAGGTCGCCGAATACCAGAAACGCGGGGCCGTTCACTTCCATGCGGTCATCCGCCTGGACGGACCGGGCGGACCCGATTCTTCACCCCCGGACTGGGTAACGGCGCAACTCCTAGAGCAAGCGGTGAAGTCGGCTGCGGCCTTGGTGGAAGTCCACACGCCCTACTCGCCAGCCACGGGGGAGCGGGTCATCGGTTGGGGGAGGCAGCTCGACGTGCATCCGATCCGGAGCGACGCGTTCACGGAATCCGCGGTGACAGATAGCGCCGTTGCGGCCTACGTCGCCAAGTATGTTTCCAAGTCGGTCGGCGACTCGGGCGGCATCGACTACCGCATAACCGATCCCGAGAGCATCCGGCTCGCGCCGGTCAACGCTCACTTACGCGCCCTCATGGGCGTCTGCTGGCGCCTGGGCGACCTGCCCGAACTGAAGAGCCTCAACCTGCGCTCCTGGACGCACACGCTTGGCTACAGGGGGCACGTCCTCACCAAATCCCGCCGCTACTCCACCACTTACGGAGCGCTACGCACGGAGCGGGCGGAGCACCAAAGCGGGGGTGTAGGCGTACCCGACGGCGCAGTCACGGACTCGGCTTGGCGCTACGTCGGCTCTGGTCACTCTCTGGCTGAGGCTGAGGTGGCGGCGGGCATCGCTGAAGACGTCGCACAGGCCAGGCGGCTCCACTCAGAGGCTCGGGAAGACGGGGAGGAGTGGCAGTGAGGGGCGGTAGCAACTTGCTCATGACCCCGGAAGAGGTGGCCTCCGAACTGGGGGTCACCAAGCGAGTCCTGATGGATTCGTACCGACGTTGGGGCATCCCGTACCTGAAGGTCGGCAAGCATGTCCGATTCCGAACTCGCGACCTACACAACTGGGTTGACGCCCGTATGCAGGGTGGCTAGGTTCGCGATGCATCACTAACCCATCAACATGAAGAGGGTGAACATGCGTGGCAACCATCAAGAAAGTTGACTGCTCGTGCCCCCGGCGCAAGAAACCGACGTGCCCGCACAAGCCGTACCGAGTGACCTACCGAGAGCCGGGAGGCAGGTCGGGCAAGCCGCGTCAGGTCAGCTTCAAGAAGCTGGAGGACGCGGAAGCGTTCGCGGTAAAGGTTGAACGGGACAAGGACTTAGGGACGTACATCAATCCCAAGGCTGGTCAGAGGACGTTCACGAGCGTTTGGGAAGAGTGGGTCAGTGCCGGGACTCTGGAAGAGTCCTCAAAGGCCAACTACGCGAGCGTGTACAAGAACCACTACCACGGACCATTCGGAAGTCGGGCCGTCGCCAGCATCAATCCAGAAATGATCAACGAGTGGGAGGTGGACCAGAAGGAGCGGGGCTACGCGGCGAACGGGATTTCCGTTCGGAGCAACATCCTCTCCTCTGTCTTCAACTATGCGGTGAATGCCGAGATCATCGGTCGGAATCCGTGCAAGAAGGCGAACCCTCGAAAGAAACGAGGGAACACGATGGCCACCCCCGTCACGGACGATGACATCCCATCCATGTCCGAGGTGATGGGGATCATTGCAGAGGCTCCAAAGCTGGTTAGGGCAGGGCTCTGGGCCATGGCAGGTACGGGAACCCGGGCTGGCGAGAGTCTGGCAATCGCCGACGAGTCGATGGACTGGGAGGCGGGGGTTCTCGCAGTCGACCACCAGGTGTCAGCGTTCGGATGTCAGGAGATCTCTGGCTACCGGCGAGGGGTCAAGCGAGGCACCAAACACCGGACCTTCGACGAAGCACGTAAGACTCCCGTGCCCGAATCCATCGTGCAGGTCTTCAACGATCACGTCGATGCATTTGGAACGTGGGGAGATCGCGGCTGGTTCTTCGAGTCACCGCGTCGGAACGATCGGCACCCGTCCTATGACTGGTTCCTGGCTCAGTTCAAGGCGGCAGCCAAGTCGGCAGGTACTCCGCAGTACACGCCCAAGAGCTTCCGTCACTTCTTCGTCTCGGAAGCCATCCACGCTGACATCCCGATGTTCGAGATCGCTGCATGGGTGGGACACCGCAGCACAAGAACGACTGAGTTGGTGTACGGGCACCTCGTTCGCAGGGCTATGGAGCGAGGCGCCCGGACCATGCATAACCGGCTGGGGCTGAAGCTGTCTCCCTTTAAGGGGCTGATCGTCCCGCCTCAGCTGACACCCACAGAGAGCGACATCGATGATTGGGCCGACGTTGGTTAGTCGGTTCGCTGTGATCGGGTGTCGACCTGGTGGAGACTTCTGGCCTGCCTGGGCTGTTCGATCAAGGGCGCCCAGACTCGGCCGAAGCGTTCAGGATGTTCACACCTCGAAACAGTGCGGACGGGCATCCGTGAGACACAGCGGCAACCTGTCCAGGTTGGGCCTTTCCGCAGTTGAAAGCCCCTCCTAGTACGTACGTCTGGGGTCCTCCGACCTTGTCCATGGAGCCCCAGAACTCAGGGGTGATTCCCTGATAGGCAACATCCCGGAGCTGCCCTGCAAGGCGGCCGTTCCGGATGAGGTATGCCCTCTGCTGTGTGAACTGGAAGTTGTACCTCTGCATGTCGATCGACCAGGAACGGTCACCGACCACGTAGATACCGCGGTCGACGCCCCCGATCAGGTCCTCCGTGGAGAGCCCGCCCGGATCGGGCTGTAGAGACACGTTCGCCATGCGCTGCACCGGGACGTGCCCGGGGGAGTCCGCGTACGCGCAGCCGTTGGACCGCTCGAAGCCGGTGAGCTTCGCGATCCGCCGGTCCAGCTGGTAGCCGACCAGGGTGCCGTCCTTCACCAGGTCCCAGGACTGCGCGGCCACGCCCTCGTCGTCGTACCCGATGGTCGACAGGCCGTGCTCGGCGGTCCTGTCGCCTGTCACGTTCATGATCGACGAGCCGTACGCGAGCTTGCCGAGCTGGTCGAAGGTGGCGAACGACGTCCCCGCGTACGCCGCTTCGTATCCGAGCGCGCGGTCCAGCTCGGTGGCGTGGCCGATGGACTCGTGGATCGTCAGCCAGAGGTTGGAGGGATCGACGACCAGGTCGTACGTGCCCGCCTCCACGCTCGGCGCCCGCATCTTCTCGGCGAGGTGCTCGGGGATGCGGGCCAGCTCGGCGTCCCAGTCCCAGCCGGTGCCCGTGAGGTACTCCCAGCCGCGCCCGACCGGCGGCGCGATGGTCCGCATCGAGTCGAACTCGCCGCTCGTCGCGTCGACCGCGACCGCGGTGAGCTGCGGGTGGAGGCGGACCCGCTGCTGCGTGGTCACCGTCCCCGCCGTGTCCGCGTAGAACTTGTTCTCGTGCACGGTGAGCAGCGAGGCGTCGACGTGCGAGACGCCGTCGGCGGCCAGGAGTCGGGAGCTCCACTCGGCAAGGAGACCGCTCTTCTCCTCGTCCGGCACGGAGAAGGGATCGATCTCGTACGAGGAGACCCAGGTCCGGTCCGCGTGCACGGGCTCGTCGGCGAGCTCGACCCGCTCCTTGGACCCCGCCGCCTTGATGACTTTGGCCGAAAGCTTCGCCATCGCCACGGCCTGGGACGCGACCTTGGCCGCCGCGTCCATCGTCAGATCGACGCCCGAGGCGAATCCCCACGTGCCGCCGTGCACGACACGGACCGCGTAGCCGAGGTCCGTGGTGTCCGAGGTGCCGGACGGCTTGGCGTCCCGCAGCCGCCAGGACGCGCTGCGCACCCGCTCCACGCGGAAGTCCGCGTGGTCCGCGCCCAGGGCCCGCGCGCGGGCGAGGGCGGCGTCGGCGAGGGCCCTGAGCGGCAGCGCCGTGAACGCTTCATCGATGGAATGAGGCACGGATGTCTCCCTGCTTTCTGTAGGGACCCGACAGTGAGTCCGGTGAGCCACTGTCGGTCGTCGATTCTCCGTATGGAGCACCGTACCGATAGGTTTTCGAGGTACCAGACCGCTATCGAAAGGGTGATCCGTTGAGCCGCTCGGTTCTCGTCACCGGAGGAAACCGGGGCATCGGCCTCGCCATCGCCCGCGTCTTCGCCGACACCGGCGACAAGGTCGCGATCACCTACCGCTCGGGTGAACCGCCCCAGGACCTCACTGAGCTCGGAGTTCTCGCCGTCAAGTGCGACATCACCGACACCGAGCAGGTGGAGCAGGCCTACAAGGAGATCGAGGAGAAGCACGGTCCGGTGGAGATCCTGGTGGCCAACGCCGGGATCACCAAGGACCAGCTCCTCATGCGGATGTCCGAGGAGGACTTCACGTCCGTCCTCGACACCAACCTCACCGGCACCTTCCGTGTCGTGAAGCGCGCCAACCGCGGCATGCTCCGCGCCAAGAAGGGCCGCGTCGTACTGATCTCCTCCGTCGTCGGCCTGATGGGCGGCCCGGGGCAGGCGAACTACGCCGCCTCCAAGGCCGGCCTGGTCGGCTTCGCGCGCTCGCTCGCCCGTGAGCTCGGGTCGCGCAACCTCACTTTCAACGTCGTCGCGCCCGGTTTCGTCGACACCGACATGACCAAGGCGCTGACCGACGACCAGCGGTCGAACATCATGGCGCAGGTGCCGCTCGGCCGTTACGCGCAGCCCGAGGAGATCGCCGCCGCGGTGAAGTTCCTCGCCTCGGACGACGCCTCGTACATCACTGGAGCCGTCATCCCGGTTGACGGCGGATTGGGCATGGGTCACTGATCACCATGAGCGGAATTCTCGACGGCAAGAAGATTTTGATCACGGGCGTTCTGATGGAGTCCTCCATCGCGTTCCACGCGGCCAAGGTCGCGCAGGAGCAGGGCGCCGAGGTCATCCTCACCGCCTTCCCGCGCCCCACTCTCACCGAGCGCATCGCCAAGAAGCTGCCCAAGCCTGCCAAGGTCATCGAGCTCGACGTGACCAACCAGGAGCACCTCGACCGCCTCGCGGGCCTGGTCAAGGACGAGCTGGGCGGCCTCGACGGCGTCGTGCACTCCATCGGCTTCGCCCCGCAGGGTGCCTTCAACTTCCTCGAGGCGTCCTTCGAGGACGTCGCGACGGCGATGCACGTCTCCGCGTTCTCCCTGAAGTCGCTCACCATGGCCTGCCGTCCGCTCTTCGGCGACGGCGCCTCGGTCGTCGGCCTCACCTTCGACGCGCAGTTCGCCTGGCCGAAGTACGACTGGATGGGCCCGGCCAAGGCCGCCCTCGAGGCGACCTCGCGCTACCTCGCCCGCGACCTGGGCAAGGAGAACATCCGCTGCAACATGATCTCGGCGGGTCCGATCGGCTCCATGGCGGCCAAGTCCATCCCGGGCTTCGCCGACCTCGCGGACGTCTGGAACACCCGCTCCCCGCTGGACTGGGACATGGCCGACCCCGAGCCCGCGGGCCGCGGCATCGTCGCGCTGCTCTCGGACTTCTTCCCGAAGACCACCGGCGAGATCGTCCACGTCGACGGCGGCGTGCACATGATGGGTGCCTGAGCAGGCATTCCGTACGTTCCTGACGCCCCGTCCCCCGCACCGCGCGGGAGGCGGGGCGTCCCCCGTTCGGCCCACTGACCAGGCGGGGTCGCGGCACGGGCGCGCACCCTGAGGTGTGCGCCCGTCATCCCCTGCGGTGCTCGCCGCTCTCACCCTGCTGATCGCCCTGCCGTACGGCGCCGCGTCGCATGCCGTCTCAGAGGCGAAGCGCCCGCGCGTGCGCGTGGAGGCGGCCGAACCCCGGCCGTTCGGCTCGGAGTGCCGCATCAGCGTCAAGGGCTCGGAAGCGGTCGTCCACTGCCACAACCCGTACCCCGAGACCGACCGGGTCCGGCTGCACGTGGAGTGCGAGCAGTGGTGGGACATCGACAGCGACGGCGTCTTCGTCGAGGCCGGACCCGCCGAGACCGTGCGGCTGGCCGGGCGGTGCTGGAAGGAGATCCGGTCCGTCTGGGTCAGCCACGAGAAGTGAACAGCTCGGGGCGGCACATGAACGGATAGGCGGCCGCCTCCCTGGCCGCCGCCTCCGCGTCGTTCTCGCGGATCGCGTCGACGAGCCTGGCGTGGTCCATGTGGCTCTCGGGGGTCAGTTTCTCGCCGACGTCCTCGCGCAGCCAGTCCCGCATGACCTCGCCCAGGTCGGCGTACATCGCCGTCATCACGTCGTTGTGGGACGCGGCCACGACGGCCAGGTGGAAGGTCGCGTCGGCCGCCACGAAGGCCTCCGCGTCGCCGGAGGCCCAGGCCTCCTCGCGGCGCACCAGAAGGGCGTCGAGCTGCTTGAGGTCGCGCTCCGTGCGCCGCTGCGCGGCCAGCTTCGCCGCGCTCGACTCCAGCGTGCTGCGCAGCTCCGCGATGTGCCGCGGCTCCGCGTCGGCGAACCTGCGCTGCATCACGCCGGCCAGTTCGCTCGTCGCGACCACGTAGGTGCCCGAGCCCTGGCGGATGTCGAGGAGGCCGTTGTGCGCGAGGGCGCGGACCGCCTCACGGACGGTGTTGCGTGCCACGCCCAGCTGCTCCACCAGCTCGGGCTCGGTGGGGATGCGGGAGCCGACCGGCCACTCGCCCGAGGAGATCTGATTACGCAGCTCGGCGATGACCTGTTCGGAGAGCGCCGAGCGGTGAGGGGTGGTCAGTGGCATGACGTTCCTTCGTGCGCGATGTGACGGAGACAGTAGCTGCGATGTGACGGAAACAGTGGCAACGGATTGGACAGCCAATCATCCCATGATTCTATGATGGCCCCATGGCTAGTGAGGAAACCGGGACGATGACAGATACACCGACGACAACACCGATACGTACCGACGTGGCGCACGGGGCGGAGAAACAGGCCCCCACGCGCGCGTGGGCGACGCGTCTGGTCATCGTCGGCATCGTCCTGGCCGCCCTCAACCTCCGCCCGGCCATCACCAGCCTCGGCTCCCTCCTCGAAGAGGTGCGTGACGGACTCGGCATGAGCGGCACGCTCGCCGGACTGCTCACCTCCGTCCCGCCGCTCTGCTTCGCGGTCTTCGGCGTCATGGCCCCGCGGCTCGCCCGCCGCTTCGGCCCCAGCGCCGTGGTCTGTGCGGGCATGGTCGCGATCGCCACCGGCCTGGCCATCCGCCCCTTCCTCGGCGGCACCGTCGGCTTCCTGGCCGCGAGCGCGCTCGCCCTCATGGGCATCGCGGTCAGCAACGTCCTGATGCCGGTGATCGTCAAGCGCTGGTTCCCGGACCGGGTCGGCTCGATGACCGGGCTCTACTCGATGGCGCTCGCGCTCGGCACGTCGATGGCGGCGGCCATCACGGTGCCCATGACCGACGCGATGGGCGGCAGTTGGCAGTCCGGGCTCGCGGTCTGGGCGACGCTCGCCGTCGTCGCCGTCGTGCCGTGGGTGCCGCTCGTGCGGGACAAGAGCGCCGCCTCGGCCGCCCCGGAGCACGTCAGCTCCGCGGTGCGCCAGGAGGACGCGGGCCTGCGCATCACGCGCAGCCGTACGGCATGGGCGCTGGCCTGCTTCTTCGGACTCCAGGCGACCGCCGCGTACATCACGATGGGCTGGATGCCGCAGATCTTCCGTGACGCGGGAGTCCCCGCGGGGGAGGCCGGTGTGCTGCTCGCCGTCACCATGGCGATGGGCGTGCCGCTGGCCTTCGTCATCCCCAGGGTCGCCACCCGGCTGCCGAACCAGGGACCCGTCGTGGTCGTGCTCGGCGCCTGCGGCCTCGCCGGGTACGCGGGTCTCTACCTCGCCCCCGAGAGCGGCGCCTGGGCCTGGGCCCTGCTGCTCGGCGTCTCCAACTGCGCCTTCCCGCTGGCCCTCACCATGGTCGGCATGCGGGCCAAGAGCAGCGTGGGCGTCGCCAAGCTCTCGGCCTTCGCGCAGAGCACCGGCTACCTGATCTCGATCCCGGGGCCGCTCCTGGTGGGCATGCTCTACCAGCACAGCGGTGGCTGGGGGCTGCCGATCGCGCTCATGGCGGGCCTGATGGTGCCGCAGATCGTGGTGGGCATCCTGGCGGGCCGCAACCGCACGGTCGAGGACGAGGTCGCGGCGGCGGGCTGACCCCGGCGAAGACCCCTCGGACAAAGGGTGCGAGACTCTCCCCATGCCAGTGCTCGACCCGAACCCCCAGAACGGCCAGAAGAAGCTGCTCATCGTGCTCGGCGCGATGCTGGCCATCACCGTGATCATCGGCATCATCGCCTCCATCGCCTCGCCGTGAACTGCCCCCGGCGTGGCGGATGGTGGGGTTAGCACCACCATCCCCTAGGGGGTCAGTGTCAGGGTCAAGTGGGTGGATCACCGGATGTGCTGAGGGTCGCCGGATCCGTACCTTCGAGATGTGGCCGCGAAGGCGCGGCACGCAGGACCCGAAGACCACGGAGGCGGCATGTCGGCCCGTTCGCACGTTCAGCGCGACCCGGGAGCCCCCAGGGACTCCGAGAGTGTCGAGATCCAGCTTCCGTGGTGGGCGATCGCCCTTCCCGCCATCGCCTTCGCCGCCCTGCTCCTGCTGATACTGAACCCCGCCGACGCGCACGCCGCGAGCGGCGAGCCGGTGGTCACCCACCTGCTCGAGCGCATCCAGGAGACGGTGTTCCGTACGACCCCGTGACCTGCCCCGGGTGGACGCGGTCACCCGTGCCGGGGGAGCACGCCAACTCCTTGCGCCCGCTGGCGCGTTTCATGCGAAGCTGGGACGCATGAGCGTCGCAGAACCCCGCAGGATTGTCCTTTTCCGGCATGCGAAGGCCGACTGGCCCCAGGTGTCCGACCACGAGCGCCCGCTCGCGGAGCGCGGCCGCAAGGATGCCCCCGTCGCCGGGCGCAAGCTGGCCGACAGCGGCATCCCTTTCGACCTGGCCCTCTGCTCGACCGCCGCCAGGACCCGCGAGACATGGAAGCTCGCCGTCCATGAGCTGCCCCACAGGCCCAGGACCGTCTACGAGGAGCGGCTGTACGAGGCCTCCCCGGGTGAGCTGATCGCCGTGCTCAACGAAACCCCGGACGACGTGCAGAACGTCGTACTGATCGGCCACAACCCCGGAGTGCAGGGTCTCGCCGACATCCTCGCGGGCGACGCCGAGGGCGACGTGCGTACACGAATGGACCGTCGCGGCTTCCCGACCTCGGCCTTCGCCGTCCTGACGTACTCCGGCTCATGGAAGGCCCTGGAGCCGGGGGTCGGCACACTGGCCGACTACTGGGCGCCTTCCGAGTAGGTCGCCGGCCGTAGACGCCGCGGTAGATGTCGCGGTAGGTAACGCACACGTACGCCGACGCCGATGGGCCTGGTACCGCCGCGATGCGGTACCAGGCCCATCGACGTACACGCATGACGGGCGTGACGTTCAGTCGGTGTGCGTGTCCGCCGCCTCGACCTCTTCGCGGGTGACGCCGAGGAGGTAGAGCACGGTGTCGAGGAACGGGACGTTCACCGCGGTGTGCGCCGCCTCGCGGACGACGGGCTTGGCGTTGAAGGCGACACCGAGGCCGGCCGCGTTCAGCATGTCGAGGTCGTTGGCGCCGTCGCCGATCGCGACGGTCTGCTCCAGCGGGACCCCGGCCTCGTCGGCGAAGCGGCGCAGGAGGCGGGCCTTGCCCGCGCGGTCCACGATCTCGCCGGTCACCTTGCCGGTGAGCTTGCCGTCGACGATCTCCAGGGTGTTGGCCTGGGCGAAGTCGAGGCCGAGACGTTCCTTCAGATCATCGGTGACCTGGGTGAACCCGCCCGACACGACGCCCACTTGGTAGCCGAGGCGCTTGAGCGTGCGGATGAGGGTGCGGGCGCCGGGGGTGAGGCGGACCTCGGAGCGGACCTTGTCGACGACGGAGACGTCGAGCCCGGCGAGGAGCTCCACGCGGGCGTGCAGCGACTGCTCGAAGTCCAGTTCGCCGGCCATCGCGGCGGCGGTCACCTCGGCGACCTCGGCCTCGCAGCCCGCGTGCGCCGCGAAGAGTTCGATCACCTCGTCCTGGATGAGGGTCGAGTCGACGTCCATCACGATGAGCCGCTGGGCGCGGCGGTGCAGGCCCGCGGCGACGACGGCGACGTCCACGCCGAGCTTCGCCGCCTCCAGGGCGAGGGCGGTGCGCAGCGGTTCGGTCTCCGTGCCGGAGACGGCGAACTCCACCGCGGTGACCGGGTACTTGGCGAGGCGGAAGATGCGGTCGATGTTGCCGCCGGTCGCGGTGATGCTGGCGGCGATGGAGGCGGTCGACTCGGCGGTGAGGGGATGGCCGAGCACGGTGACGTGGGAACGGCCGAGGCCACGCGGGCGGTTGTCGCCGATGCCCGAGATGATCTCGGCCTGCATCCTCAGGGAGTCGGCCCAGCTGTGCACGGTGGACCGCAGGTCGCCCTCCAGGCCGACCGGCGGCGCGGTCACGAGCGCGCACAGCACGATGCGGCCACGGGTGACGACCTGCTCGATGTCGACCACGTCGACGGAGTAGGCGGCGAGGGTGTCGAAGAGGCCCGCGGTGATACCGGGGCGGTCCTTGCCGAAGATCTTGACGAGGAGCGTAGGGACATCGGCGGGCTGCGGGGGCTGCGAAGCGCTCATGGTGATGCCACCGTATCCGGCGGTGCGGCTCGGCCGCCGGGGTGGTCCGCTTGCCGGACACCTCCCGGGTGATCGGGTGGTTGGGCGGGACAGGGACACCCCGGGACAGGGACACCCACAGCAGAACCAAGCCGCGTCACCGCGCCAAGCCGCGTCACAGAAGAAGCCGCGTTTACCGCCCCCGCCCTCCCCGCGGCCCCCGCTCCGGAGGTGGAGGCGGCGGTGGCGGGGGAGGAGGCGGCGGCCAGTCGCCGTTGCCCGAGGAGCGGGGGCGCGGCTTCGGCTGCGGAGGCGGAGCGACCGGCCCCACCACCGTCGGCGCCCCGGACACATCACGCGGCGGCCGGAGGTAGGGGTTGGTGTCAGGATTCGAGGGCCGGAAGGGGGCCCCGGGACTGTAGGGCCCCGCCGCCCCAGCCGGGCCCGAAGCTCCAGCCGGGCCCGAAGCTCCAGCCGGGCCCGAAGCCCCAGCCGGACCCGAAGCCGAAGCTCCACCCGCTCCACCCGCCCCCGCCACACCACCGGCCCCCGCCGCCACCCCACCCGGCGGAGCCCCAGGCATCCCCAGGCCGAGGGCGAACGCCGAAACCCGGCCCCCCGCGGCCCCACTCGCCACCGCGAGCACCGCCCCCACCGCCCCCGCGCCCGCACCCCACGCCGCGCCCAGCAGGAACGCCATCCCCAGCTGACCGTGCAGCTCGATCCCCGCCCCGAACGCGTCGAAGCCGAGCACCGAGAGCGAGGCGTCCGCGGACACCCCCGTCAGCCACACCATCAGCGGCAGCCCGAGCGCGGTCACCGCGCCGAGCCGTACCGCACACTGCCCCGCGAACCTCAAAGCGCCGCTCTCGCCACGTAAGTAAGGAGTACGGACGGCGGTGAGCACCCCGGCGAACAGGATCATCAACGCCGCCGCGACGCCCAGCAGCCAGACCCGGCTGTCGAGTTCCGCGAGCCGCCCCAGCGTCACCGGCTCGTTCCCCGAGGCGCCCGACCCCGTCAGAAGGTCGTCCAGCGGATCCGGCAGCAGCTTCGCCAACTGGCCCGTCGCCTCGCCGTCCCACGGCACGAAGAGCCCGATCGGCACCCCGAGCCACACCCCGTTCGGCGCCCCGAGCAGCGCCGCCCCCGCGATCCGCTTGGGATGGGCGTCGCCGATCATCGCGTACAGCGCCGCCGCGAGCCCGGCGAGCACCGCCACGAGCGCCACCGCGACCAGAGCGGACGCGGCGGGCCGCACCACGCGGTGGACGGCGCCCCACCCCCGCGGCAACGGCGTACGACGCGAGGCGAGCAGTGCGATCAGCAGGACGACGAGCACCCACACCGCGCCCCCGAGCAGCGTCGGAGCCAGGTCCACCGTGAAGCCGACCGACGCCTTCGCCTTCGCGAGGTCGCCGAGCCGGTCGGGCAGCAGACCGCCGATGTCACCGAGGCCACCGGGAAGTTTGTCCGTGATGTCGTCCGGGAGCTGGTCGATGCCCTTGTCGATGCCCTGGTCGATCCCCAGCTGGTCGCCGTCGATCGTGATGATGTCGTGACCCGCCCAGGCGAGCCCCCCGAGCATCGCCAGGAAGAGGGCGATCACGGCGCCCGCGCGCGCGGCAAGTTCGCCGGATGTGATCGCAACTCCCGCCCCGCGCAAGGAGCGTAGGAAAAAATACGCAAGGAGAACGGCGCCCGCGAGCCCGACGCCCAGTGGCGCGATGTCGATCGCGGTGGTCGCCTCGGCGCCGTCGAGCCCGAACGCCGAGACGTCGCCGGACGGGGTCACCGAGCCACCCGCGCCGAGCGCCACCACGGCCGCCGTCATCGGCCCCAGTGACCCCACCGCGTCCGCGCCGAGCAGATGGAGGCCGAGCGCGGCCGTACCGGCCATACCGACAAGAGCCCAGCTCACGGCGGCGATCGCGGAGAGCAGCACGTCGCCCCACCGCACCCGCCGGTCTTCGACCTGATTCCCGCCGGTCTCCATGAGGACCCCCCGACTTCCGCCGCGTCGCCCAATTCGTACGAGATGTGCGCAATGCGCATGATCCGTATGCACTCATGGGCGGTTACTACTCTCCGGGGCGGTTTCTGCCCCGTCAACGGGGCGGTCGTGGAGGCCCGTACGCAGTCTTCACAAGGCCCGACTTTCGGTCAGAGGCCTCAGCCTGAAATAGTTCCTCCCGATGTTCGACATCCCTAGACTCCCCATATGGGGGCTAGCTCGGGGGACAACTCAGTGGGGCTGGAGTGCCGGAACTCGTACTGGAATTGAATGGAAGGACCTGGACGCTCGATCCGTCCAGGTCATACACCCTCGGTCGTGATCCGCAGGGGGATCTCGCGCTCGACGACGCCAGGGTGTCCTGGCGTCACGCCACGATCAGCTGGAGCGGCCGCAGTTGGGTCATCGAGGACCACGGCAGCACCAATGGCACCTTTGTGCAGGGCCAGCGGATCCACCAGATGGAAATCGGCCCCGGCTCTGCCGTGAACCTGGGCAACGCGACCGACGGTCCGCGACTGAACGTGTCCGGCAGTGCCTCGGGCGCCGCCGCCGTGTCGACGCCGCAGCAGGCCGCTCAGCAGGCACCGGCCCATCAGGCGCCTGCTCACCAGGCACCGCAGCACCAGGCACCGCAGCACCACGGGCAGCAGCAGGGCGGACCCGGCTGGGCCGCCAAGGCATCCCAGCAGCGGGCGCCGCAGTACCCGGCGCAGCAGCAGATGCCCCAGCAGCAGGGCTGGCCGCAGCCCCAGCAGCAGGCGCAGCACCAGCAGTACCAACAGCCTCAGCAACCGCAGGTCCCGCAGCAGCAGGGCCCCGGTGCCGGCTCCGGCGGTGTCGCGGGGGCCCCGCCGGTCTACGGGGACCGCAGCCCGACGACGTTCCACCAGCTCTCGCTCGGCCGCAAGATGCGCATCGGCCGTGCCCTGGAGAACGAACTGGTCGTCTCCGACCTCCAGGTCTCGCGGCACCACGCCGAGTTCACGGCGACTCCGGACGGCCGCTTCGAGATCCACGACCTCGGCTCGCACAACGGCACGTACATCAACGGCCAGCCGGTCGCGAAGTCGGGCACGGCCCTCATCGGCCCGAACGACATCGTCAGCGTCGGCCACTCGACGTTCCGCCTCGTCGGCGACCGGCTCGAGGAGTTCGTCGACACCGGTGAGATCTCCTTCTCCGCCCGCCACCTGACGGTGACGGTCGACGGCGGCAAGGACATCCTCAAGGACGTCTCCTTCGGCGTCCCCGAGAAGTCGCTCATCGCGGTCATCGGCCCCTCGGGCTCCGGAAAGTCCACCCTCCTCAAGGCGCTCACCGGCTACCGGCCCGCCAACAAGGGTGACGTCCTCTACGACAACCGGAACCTGTACAAGCAGTTCGCCGAGCTGCGCCAGCGCATCGGTCTGGTCCCGCAGGACGACATCCTGCACAAGGAACTGACCGTCAAGAAGGCCCTCAAGTACGCCGCCAAGCTGCGCTTCCCCTCGGACACCAGCGAGCAGGAGCGCGAGCAGCGCATCGACGAGGTCCTGCGCGAGCTCAAGCTGGACATCCACAAGGAGAAGAAGGTCACCTCCCTCTCCGGTGGCCAGCGCAAGCGCGTGTCGGTGGCACTGGAGCTGCTCACCAAGCCGTCGCTGATCTTCCTGGACGAGCCGACCTCCGGTCTCGACCCGGGCATGGACCGCGACGTCATGCAGCTCCTGCGCGGCCTCGCGGACGACGGCCGTACGGTCCTGGTCGTCACGCACTCGGTCGCCGAGCTGGCGATCTGCGACAAGCTCCTGGTGATGGCACCGGGCGGTTCGGTCGCGTACTTCGGTCCGCCGGAGGAAGCGCTCAACTTCTTCGGCTACTCGACGTGGGCGGACGTCTTCTCGGCGTTCGAGAACTACCGCGACTACGACTGGGCGGGCCGCTGGAAGGGCTCGCAGCACTACCAGATGTACGCCGCCGACATCGACGCCGTGGCCGCGCAGTCGGTCCACATGCCGCCCGCGCAGGCGATCAGGCCGCCCAAGCCGCAGGGCTGGGGCTCGCAGCTGTGGACCCTGATCCGCCGCTACACCTCGGTGATCGCCTCGGACAAGGGCTTCCTCGGCCTGATGGTGATATTGCCCGCGGTCCTCGGCATCGTCAGCGTCGTCATCCCGGCCGAGTTCGGGCTCGGCCCGCCCAAGCCGCCGGTCAAGTTCAACGGCGACGCCGGAACGATCATGCTGATCCTCGCGGTCGGCATGTGCTTCTCCGGCGCCGCCAACTCCGTACGTGAGCTGATCAAGGAACGGGTCATCTACGAACGGGAGCGGGCCACCGGCCTCTCCCGCTCGGCGTACCTCATGTCCAAGGTCATCGTCCTCGGCGTGATCACGGCCTTCCAGGGCGTCATCATCTGCGGCATCGGCTTCGCGACGCGCGACATGCCGGAAGAGGGCCTGATCCTGCCCCCGGCCGTCGAGATCTGCCTGACGATCATCGCCCTGGGCTTCACCTCGATGATGTTCGGCCTGGTCATCTCCTCGCTGGTGAAGACCGCCGAGAAGACCATGCCGCTCCTGGTGATGTTCGCGATCGTCCAGGTCGTCTTCACCGGCGTGCTCTTCCAGGTCTACGGCTCGCCGGGCCTGGAGCAGTTCGCCTGGCTGATGCCCTCGCGCTGGGCCATCGCCGGCGCCGGCGCCACGCTGGACCTGGCGCACCTCATGCCGCCGTGGGACCCGAAGAAGCCGGGCGATCTCGACCCGCTGTGGGACCACTCGGCGGGCCAGTGGGGCATGAACATCACGATCCTGCTCCTGATCGGCGTCGCCTGCGGCTTCGCGGTCGCGCGACTGCTGCGGCGCCATGAGCCGGAGGTCATGCGCAAGTAAGCACGCTCTCTGCCCCCGGGCGGACGAGAAGGGCGGCACCCCTGGTGGGGTGCCGCCCTTCGGCGTCTGTCGAGCCTCGGTGAAGAGGTCCGTCGATCAGGAGATCGGGTCGATCAGCAGATCAGGCTCAGTAGGCGCTGTTCACGTTGTCCATCGAGCCGTAGCGGTCGGCCGCGTAGTTGGCCGCGGCGGTGATGTTCGCGACCGGGTCGAGGATGTTCGAGGACGTGCCCTCTACGTGGTACGCGTTGAACGTGGGCTGGATGACCTGGAGCAGGCCGACCGACGGGGTGCCGTTGATGGCGTTGATGTCCCAGCCGTTCTTGGCGTTCGGGTCGCCCGCGGACTCACGGATGATGTTGCGGTGCAGGCCCTCGTAGGAGCCGGGGATGCCCTTGGACTTCATGATGTCCAGGGACTGGCGGATCCAGCCGTCGAGGTTGTTGGCGTAGACCGGCTTGCGCGCGGCGGCACGGCTCGCGGCTTCCTGGGCCTTGCGCTCGTCCTCGGCCTTCTTCTTGGCCGCGGCCTCCTCGTCGGCCCGCTTCTTCGCGGCGGCGTCGGCCTCGGCCTTCGCCTTCGCGGCCGCGGCGTCCTTGGCCTGCTTGTCGGCGGTGTTCCGCTGCTTGATGACACCGGCGTGCACGGCCTGCTGGGCGTCGACGTTCTGCTTGAAGGCCACCGGGGCCGCGTCGAGGCTCTGCGTCTGGGTTCCGGCATCGGCGCTGCCCGGCACGAGGGAGAACGCGAGGGCGGCGGCGCCGAGCGTGGCGACACCGGCGATCGAGAACTTCTGGGTCTTCGTCAGCGCGGGGCGACTATGACCAGGGGTGCTGTGCTGGGGCATGGCAGATGGACCTCTTCGAATCGCGGAGGTCGCTCTGGCCGGCGGGGACATTTGCTTCTCCGGCACAAACGCCGCGGTGCGAGACCGCGGCGCCGAGCGACGGGAGCAATTCTTAGCGGGCGCAAAATTCTGTGGCAAAGCAGTGACGTACGAAGCCGGGTAGTGGATCAGGGGGTGCGCCGTACGCTTTGACGGCATTGCACCCCGTGCTCATAAAGGGATACTTCATCCACTAGGCGACTTCGTACGTGACGTGCGTCCTATGCGCGGGCTCACATCGACCACGTAACAACCTCACCAACAGTTGCCCTCGCAACTCTCTGCGTGAGCAAACTCCTCCGGAAGTAGGAGATGCACGTCGCCGAACTCATGCCAGAGGTAGAGACGGCGTACCGCCTCCGCATAACCGCGGTCCACGGCGGCCCGGCCCGCGATCGCCTCCAGCATCAGCAGATGCGAGGCCTGCGGCTCGTGCAGCCCCGTGAGCAGCCCGTCCACCACCCGCACGCCCCGCTCAGGCGTCACCACGAGCTCCGTACGGCCCGCCGCGGCCCCGACCACCCCGTCGGGCCCCGTGGCGGACTCGACGGCGCGCACGGCCGTCGTGCCGACCGCGATGACGCGCCCGCCGCCCGCCCTCGCGGCATTGACGAGCCGCGCCGACGCCCCGGGCACCTCGAAGAGCTCCGGATACGGCGGCTCGTGCGCCTCGGGCGATGCCACCCCCGTGTGCAGGGTGACCGGCGCGAACTGCACGCCCCGGCTCACCAGGCGCGCCACCAGGTCCGCCGTGAACGGCCTGGCCGCGCTCGGCATCTCCGCGCTGCCGCTCCCGTCGGCCGAGGGGAGCGCGAACACGGTCTGGTGGGCGGAGAGCGGCTGGTCCCTCTCTGTGTAGGAGTAACGGATGGCGCGGCCGTGCCGCCGCAGCAGCGCGGGCACATCGGCCGACACCCGGGCCCACCACAACCGCCCGCTGCCCGGGGCCAGCGGCTCGTCGAGGATGAGGCGTACGTCCCCGGGGAGCCGCACGACTGAATACGCGGGCCCGCCCGCGCGCGCCCGCGTGGTGCCCCGGCCGTCGGGATCCCGCAACTCGACGGCCCACCGTCCGTCGTCGCCCCGCGTGGAGAAATGCACCACCACGCGCGCGTGCCCAAGGGTTCCGTCGACCGCGGCGGGCAGCGTCCGCGAGGTGTTCACGATCAGCAGATCCCCGGCCCGCAGCAGCGCGGGCAGGTCGGTGAACGCGTGGTGCGAGACCTCCGTCCCGCGCGACACGAGCAGCCGCACCGCGTCCCTGCCGAGCCCCTGGCCCCGCTGCTCCGCGGGGACACGGGCCGCAAGCTCCTCGGGCACCCGCACGGCCAGCGTCATCGCGCGTCCAGGAGAGCGTCCAGGAGAGAGGGAGCGGAGTACCGCCCGCTCGCCGGGCGCTCGTCCAGCAGCCGCAGGAAGGCGGGCACCACCGAATCGGGCGCGGGCCGCCCCGACGCGTCGTCGTCCGGGACGGCCGCTTCGTAGAGGTCGGTCCGCATGTCACCGGGGTCGACCGCCCACACCCTGATCCCCGGCTCCTCCACGGCAAGGACCGCCGACAGATGATCGAGAGCGGCCTTGGACGCTCCGTACCCTCCCCATGTCTCGTACGCCTCGACGGCCGCGTCGGAGCTGACGTCGACCACCGCGGCCGTCTCCGAGGCCCGCAACAAGGGCAGCGCCTCCTGGACCAGCCCCAGGGCCGCCACCACATTGGTCTCCAGCGCCTGCCGCAGCCCGTCGAGCGTGAGCTCCTCAAGGCGCACGAGAGGCTGCGCCCCCAGCGCGCTCGCGTTGTTCACCAGCAGATCGAGACCGCCCAGCTTGTGCGCGGCGGCCACCAGATCGGCCCGGTGCCCGGCATCCGTGACGTCCCCGGCGACGGCCTCCACGCGCGTGCCGCTCGCCGCCAGGCCCCGCGCGGACTCGTGGAGCGCGGCGGCCGTTCTCGCGTCGAGCACCAGATCCCACCCCCGCGCGGCGAGCGCCGCCCCCAGCGCACGCCCCAGCCCCTTCGAAGCCCCCGTGATGATCGATACCGGCATGACATCCGTCCCCTCGGGTCGTCCTGACAGCCACTTCTCCAGCGGATGACCTCACGCTACGAACGGACCCGCGCCCGGCGCCTCGTGCGCGGGCCGCAACGGCTCAGGGCCCTTCGGCCTACGCCCACGGCCCTAGGCGGTGGCCGCCACAGGTCCGATACGCACTGTCACACCCCGCCGGTACGGTGAGGCCATGAGTCAAGGTCACCGGTCCGGCCTGAACGCGGTGAGCTCCGCGCTCCTGGCCATGAGCAGACAGCTCGAGGTGCGCGACGTCCTCAAGACGATCGTCGCCTCCGCCCGCGAGCTGCTCGACGCGGAGTACGCGGCGCTCGGCGTCCCGGACGACCACGGCGGGTTCGCCCAGTTCGTCGTCGACGGCGTCAGCGAGGAGCAGTGGCGTGCCATCGGCCCGCTGCCCCGCCAGCACGGCATCCTCGCCGCGATGCTGCACAAGGCCGAGCCCGAGCGCCTCGCCGACGTGCGCGAGGACCCGCGCTTCGAGGGCTGGCCCTCCGCCCACCCGGACATGTCCGACTTCCTCGGCCTGCCGATCCGGTACGGGGACGAGACGCTGGGCGCGCTCTTCCTCGCCAACAAGCAGTGCCCCAAGCCGAACGGCGGTTGCGGCTTCACCGCCGACGACGAAGAACTGCTGACGATCCTCGCCCAGCACGCCGCGATCGCCCTCACCAACGCCCGGCTCTACGAACGCAGCCGCGAGCTGACCATCGCCGAGGAACGCTCGCGCCTCGCCCACGAACTGCACGACGCCGTCAGCCAGAAGCTCTTCTCGCTGCGCCTGACGGCCCAGGCCGCGACCGCCCTGGTGGACCGCGACCCCGCGCGCGCCAAGGGCGAACTCCAGCAGGTGGCCGTGCTCGCGGCCGAGGCGGCGGACGAACTGCGCGCCGCCGTCGTGGAGTTGCGCCCCGCCGCCCTGGACGAGGACGGCCTGGTCGCCACCTTGCGTACGCACGCGCACGTCCTGGACCGCGCGCACTCCGCCGAAGTCACCTTCGAGAGCCACGCCGTTCGCGCCCTGCCAGCCGCCCAGGAGGAGGCGATGCTGCGCGTCGCCCAGGAGGCGCTGCACAATGCCTTGCGCCACTCCGGAGCCGATCGCGTCTGCGTGGCCCTGACGCGGCGCGGCGCGGGAGCCGTGCTGCGGGTGACGGACGACGGCAGCGGCTTCGACCCGCGCGCGATCCGCCGCGCGGGTCGGCACTTGGGCCTGGTCTCCATGCGGGACCGGGCCGGCGGGGTCGGCGGACGGCTGACCGTGGAATCGGAGCCCGGAAAGGGCACGACGATCGAGATGGAGGTTCCCGGTGGCTGACGCTGTGCTCAATCCGAAGACAGGGATCCGGGTGCTGCTGGTCGACGACCACCAGGTGGTCCGCCGCGGTCTGCGTACGTTCCTCGAGGTGCAGGACGACATCGAGGTCGTGGGGGAGGCGTCGGACGGCGCCGAAGGGGTCGAGCAGGCCGAGAAGTTGAAACCGGACGTCGTCCTCATGGACGTCAAGATGCCGGGCATGGACGGGGTCGAGGCGCTGCGCAAGCTCCGCGAACTGGCCAACCCCGCGCGCGTGCTCATCGTCACCAGCTTCACCGAGCAGCGCACGGTCGTCCCGGCCCTGCGCGCCGGCGCCGCCGGGTACGTCTACAAGGACGTCGACCCGGACGCCCTGGCGGGCGCCATCCGCTCCGTGCACGCGGGCCATGTGCTCCTCCAGCCCGAGGTGGCGGGTGCGCTGCTGTCCCAGGAGGAGTCCCATTCGGGTCACGGCAGGGGCGGTTCGCTCACCGAGCGGGAGCGCGAGGTCCTGGGGCTCATCGCCGACGGCCGCTCGAACCGCGAGATCGCGCGTGCCCTCGTGCTCTCCGAGAAGACCGTCAAGACCCACGTCTCGAACATCCTGATGAAACTGGACCTCGCCGACCGTACCCAGGCCGCCCTGTGGGCCGTACGACACGGTGTGACCGGCTGATCGACGCTCCGGCGCACTCTGTCAACGGGCGGAGTGGACCGTCGTGTTCCGGTCTGAGATTCATACCGTCGTGTGGATGTCCCCCGTTCGGCGCAACCTGTGGGCCGCCGGACCGTTCTCCAGTGCGTGCTGCGGCGGCTGGCCGCGGCGATCACTAGGAGGACCCAGAAGTGAAGAACCTGAAGAAGGCCGCTGCCGTCACGATGGTGGCGGGTGGCCTCGTCGTCGCCGGTGCCGGTCTCGCCTCCGCCACGGACGGTGCGCACGCGAACGGCAAGGCCGTGAAGTCGCCGGGCGTCGGCTCGGGCAATCTCGTCCAGGCGCCGGTGCACATCCCCGTGAACGCCGTGGGCAACACCGTCTCGGTCATCGGAGCCCTCAACCCCGCCTTCGGCAACCTCGGCGTCAACCACTGACGCACCCCGAAGCCACGGCCCCGCGGGCATCGCCCGCGGGGCCGCATCGATAAACGGCTGCACGCGCCCCCGAGGGGGCACGGGGAACCGCGCGACACCCGACGAAGCACGCGCCCCCAAAGGGGCACGGGGAACTGCGCGACAAGCCACGAAGCACGTGCCCCGAAGGGGCGCGGGGAACTGCGCGACAAGCCACGAAGCACCGGCAGCCAAAACGCAAAGCACGCGTAGCCAAGCCACGAAGCACGCGCAGCCAAGCCACACCACAATGCACGCGCAGCCAAGAGGCACCGCAGCCGAGAAGCGCCGCCCCCGCAGCGAAGCGGCAGCAGCCCCGGGGCCACCCCGAGGACTGCCAGGGCGCCCACCCCCGGCTACCGCTCCCGCTCCTCCACGTACGCGTTATAGGCGGCCACCTGAGCCCGCCGAGCCGTCCGTTCGACCGGACGCAGCGCTTCCCCCCGGGCCGCCATCTCCGAGGCGCTCACCGCCCCGCCATGGCCGTTCTCGTACGCCACCGAGATCAGCAGTCCGACCCGCTGGGCCAGCTCCAACACCCGTACCGCACGCGGCGGGTATCCCGGCGCGAGAGCCTCACGCCCCCGCTCGGCCCGCGCCCGGTACGCGTCCACCGCGGCCTCGGCGACCGGCCCCGAGCCCGCGACGTCGAGCTTCGAGAGCACCTGGGTCGCGTCCCGCAGCGCCTCGGCGAGCTCACGTTCCGCCTCGCCGAGCGAGGGCACGTCGGCCGGCGGCGCCTCCCGCACCGGCAGGCAGTGCCAGAGGACCTCCACGTGCACATCACCCTCGGGCCCCGCCTCGGTGACCTCGGGCACGAACCCGTACGGCACTCCGAAGGCGACGACCGCCTCCTGCGCCTCCAGGGCCCGCGCGTTGAACGCGGGCGGCCCGCTGAGACCGAGCGGATGCCCCGGCGCGGGGAGCGCGACCCGGAGCCCGGTCGCCCCCAGCGTGCGCAATCTTCCGAGGGCGAGGGTGAGACCGACGGGCCCCGACTCGCCGGGGAGGCCTTCGACCCGGTGCACGGCGTCGTCACCGACTATCGCGAGCACCGCGTCATCCGGCGAGACAAGTCCGGCAAGAAGGGCATTTCCCCATGCTGCCAAGCGTCCTGAGCGTGGTTCCGAGAGCATGTGTACAGCCTAAGGACCGGGCTAAGGACTGGAGCGCTCGACCGGTGGCGTAGGTTTTCTCCCAGGGGACTGCGTCCACAGACGCAAGCGACAGCCGAGACTGCAATGGGAGACAACGCGCTCATGAGCGATGTACTGGAGCTGGAGGACGTATCCGTTGTCCGCGAGGGCCGGGCTCTGGTGGACCAGGTCTCGTGGTCGGTCAAGGAGGGTGAGCGCTGGGTCATCCTCGGACCGAACGGCGCGGGCAAGACCACCCTCCTGAACGTCGCGTCCAGCTATCTCTACCCGAGCACCGGCACCGCCACCATCCTCGGCGAGACCCTCGGCAGGCCCGGCACGGACGTCTTCGAGCTCCGCCCGCGCATCGGCGTCGCCGGTATCGCGATGGCCGAGAAGCTGCCCAAGGCCCAGACCGTGCTCCAGACGGTGCTGACCGCCGCGTACGGCATGACCGCCGGCTGGCACGAGAACTACGAGGAAGTCGACGAGCAGCGCGCCCGCGCCTTCCTCGACCGCCTCGGCATGACCGACTACCTGGACCGCAAGTTCGGCACCCTCTCCGAGGGGGAGCGCAAGCGCACCCTGATCGCGCGCGCCCTGATGACCGACCCCGAACTCCTCCTCCTGGACGAGCCCGCCGCGGGCCTCGACCTCGGCGGCCGCGAAGACCTCGTACGCCGCCTCGGCCGCCTCGCCCGCGACCCGATCGCCCCCTCGATGATCATGGTCACGCACCACGTCGAGGAGATCGCCCCCGGTTTCACCCACGTCCTCATGATCCGTCAGGGCAAGATCATGGCCGCGGGCCCGCTGGAGCTCGAACTGACCTCGCGCAACCTCTCCCTCTGCTTCGGCCTGCCCCTGGTGGTCGAGGAGCGGGGCGAGCGCTGGAGCGCCCAGGGCCTCCCGCTCGGCTGACACCGGCGCGAACGGCCGGGCACGCTCCGGCGAAGAGATCACGTGCCCTGTGCGGGAAGGGCCCGCGGTCCTACCATGACCATGTGGACATCGACGCATGGGTGTGGTGGCTGATCGGAGCCGTCGCGCTCGGAATCCCGCTCGTACTGACCGCGATGCCGGAGTTCGGCATGCTCTCCGTGGGCGCCGTCGCGGGCGCCGTGACCGCGGGCCTCGGCGGCGGCACCGTGCTCCAAGTCATCGTCTTCGCCGCGGTGTCGGTCGCGCTCATCGGGGTGGTGCGCCCCGTGGCGGCGCGACACCGCTCCCAACGGCCCGAACTGGCCACGGGGATAGAGGCGTTGAAGGGCAGGACGGCCGTCGTCCTGGAACGGGTCGACGGTTCGGGCGGCCGGATCAAGCTCGCCGGCGAGATCTGGTCCGCCCGCTCGCTCGACACCGACCAGAGCTACGAGGCGGGACGCGAGGTGGATGTCGTCGAGATCGACGGGGCGACGGCCATCGTCATGTGAATGCACCACGGGCCGTACGCCGGTCTGACAGACTCGACCAGCAAGATCTTCGAGAGCCCGTGTTCCGGCTCCGCGGATCTTCCGGGAACACCGAGCAAGAGGGGTACGGGGAACAACGATGCAACCAATCATCATCGTCCTGATCATTCTGGTGGTGCTGGTCTTCATCGCCCTGATCAAGACGATCCAGGTGATCCCACAGGCCAGTGCGGCGATCGTCGAGCGCTTCGGCCGCTACACACGCACGCTGAACGCGGGCCTGAACATCGTCGTCCCGTTCATCGACTCGATCCGCAACCGCATCGACCTCCGTGAACAGGTCGTCCCGTTCCCGCCGCAGCCGGTGATCACCCAGGACAACCTCGTGGTGAACATCGACACCGTCATCTACTACCAGGTGACCGACGCCCGCGCCGCGACGTACGAAGTCGCCAGCTACATCCAGGCGATCGAGCAGCTCACCGTCACCACCCTGCGCAACATCATCGGTGGCATGGACCTGGAGCGGACGCTGACGTCCCGCGAGGAGATCAACGCCGCGCTGCGCGGCGTCCTCGACGAGGCCACCGGCAAGTGGGGCATCCGCGTCAACCGCGTGGAGCTCAAGGCGATCGAGCCGCCGACCTCCATCCAGGACTCGATGGAGAAGCAGATGCGCGCGGACCGCGACAAGCGCGCCGCGATCCTCCAGGCCGAGGGTGTGCGGCAGTCGGAGATCCTGCGCGCCGAAGGTGAGAAGCAGTCCGCGATCCTGCGCGCCGAAGGTGAGGCCAAGGCCGCGGCCCTGCGCGCCGAGGGCGAGGCCCAGGCGATCCGTACGGTCTTCGAGTCCATCCACGCGGGCGACGCGGACCAGAAGCTCCTCGCGTACCAGTACCTCCAGATGCTCCCGAAGATCGCCGAGGGCGACGCGAACAAGCTCTGGATCGTGCCGAGCGAGATCGGCGACGCCCTCAAGGGTCTGAGCGGCGCCATGGGCAACTTCGGTCCCATGGGCGGCGGCGGTTCGGGCGGCGAGCCCGCCAAGGAGCGCCGCGAACAGCCGCCGATCGACTGAGCGTCCCGCGAGCGGCTAGGCGGCAGGCGCTCCCAGCCACTCCGGCAGAGTGGCCCACTCGTCCCGGCCGAGCGCCAGCAACATCGCGTCCGCGGGCGTCGGCTCGAACGGCTGCCGCAGCAGCGGCATCCCGGCCTCTTCCGGCGTGCGGTCCGCTTTGCGGTGATTGTCCTGCGCGCACGAAGCGACCGTGTTCAACCACGTGTCCCTGCCGCCCTGCGCCCGCGGCACCACGTGGTCCACGGTCGTCGCCCGCCTCCCGCAGTACGCGCACTTGTGCTGGTCCCGTACGAGAACACCACGCCGCGACCACGGAGCCCGTCTTCGGAAGGGCACCCGTACATACCTGCAGAGCCTGATCACCCGAGGCACCGGTATCTCGACCGCCGCCGCGCGCACACGGAGTCCGGGGTGGGCCTGCTCGACGACGGCCTTGTCGCTGAGGACCAGCACGACGGCACGGTTCAGCGTCACCGTCGACAGCGGCTCGAAGCTCGCGTTCAGCACCAGCGTGTCCCGCATTTCGCCCACCTCCCGTATGCACACCGACCCACCCCCTGGCGGGCTGGGATCAACTCTGGCCGGGCACGCCGAGATGGACAACGCAATAAAAAATGCCCGCCCCTGATCACTTCCATGACCAGGGGCGGGCAAACGTTCAGTGAACGCTCAGCTACCGGCGGGAGCCGCGTACTCGGCGAGCAGCTGCGCGCGCCCGAGCGTGTGGAACCGGAGATTGAATCCGATGGCGGCGGGCGACGTGTCGGAGTCCGGCCCGAGCTTCTCCTGATCCACCGCGTACACGGTGAACACATAGCGGTGCGCCGGGTCACCGGGCGGCGGCGCCGCGCCCCCGAATTCCTTCGTCCCGTAGTCGTTGCGCACCTGCACCGCCCCCTCGGGCAGCCCCTCGAACTTGCCGCTGCCCGCACCCGTGGGCAATTCCGTCACCGACACCGGGATGTCGATGACGGACCAGTGCCAGAACCCGCTGCCCGTGGGCGCGTCCGGGTCGAAGCACGTCACGGCGAAGCTCTTGGTCTCCGGCGGGAAGCCTTCCCACCGCAGGTGCGGCGAGGTGTTCCCGGCCGCCTGGACCTGAGCGTCCTTAAGGACCGCCCCCGGTTCGAAGTCCTCGCTCACGACCGTGAACGACGCCACGGGCGGATGGAAGTCATGGGGAAGCGGCGGCCTCTTGAGCTCGGTCACGTCGGCACCTCCTGGTTGGTTCCTGCTGGGCGGTAGCTCTACGGCTCTGCTGTTTCGAGCCTAGAACCATTCGAGCCTAGAACCAGTTGCGCTTGCTGCCGACCTGGGACAGCCATTCGTTGAGGTACGCCGCCCAGTCCGTGCCCTGGAAGTCGGCAAGACCGACCTTGAACGACCGGAACGAGTCGCTGCCCTCGCTGAAGAGACCCGGCTTCTTGTCCATCTCCAGGATGACGTCCATCTCCCGGTCGTCGGCCACGAAGCTCAACTCGACCTGGTTCAGACCGCGGTACTGCTGCGGCGGGAAGAACTCGATCTCCTGGTAGAACGGCAGCTTCTGCCGCGTACCGCGGATGTGCCCGCGCTCCATGTCGGCGCTCTTGAAGCGGAAGCCCAGCTGGATGAAGGCGTCCAGGATGGCCTGCTGCGCCGGCAGCGGGTGCACGCTGATCGGGTCCAGGTCACCGGAGTCCACGGCCCGCGCGATCTCGAGCTCGGTGGTCACACCGATGTTCATGCCGCGCAGCTGCTGCCCGTCGATGGAGGTGACCGGCGTCTCCCAGGGAATCTCCAGGCCGAACGGCACCGAGTGCACCTGGCCCGCCTGGAGCGTGAAGGCCCCACCCAGGCGCAGCTTCGTGAACTCGATGTCCTGCTTCGTCTCCTGGTCGTTGCCCTCGACCTCGACCCGCGCCTGCAGACCGACGGACAGGCCCTCGATCTCCTGGTCCACGGACCCGCCCTGGATCCGCACCTCGCCCTGCACGACTCCACCGGGTACGACATTGACCTCGGTCAGCACCGTCTCCACCGAAGCACCGCCGGCCCCCAGGCTCGCAAGCAGCTTCTTGAACCCCATGACTCTCCTCCCCCAGGCCCCGCCTGTGGTTCGACTCGACTTGAATCCTTGATCCATACAAACGCGGTGAACCCACGTCCGGTTCCGCGTCCTCACCCTGGCAATCCGTACGGCCGGTGACCACCCATCCGTACGGAACCGTCTCGCGTAGGCTCGGACACCATGATCGAGGCCCTTGACCGTACGCCCCTCACACGTGACTTCTTCGAGCGCCCTGTCCTCGATGTGGCCCCGGATCTGCTGGGCCGGGTCCTCGTGCGCACGTCACCTGACGGTCCGATCGAACTGCGCCTGACAGAGGTGGAGGCGTACGCGGGTGAGGCCGACCCCGGATCACACGCCTATCGCGGCCCCACCGCCCGCAACGGCGTGATGTTCGGTCCGCCCGGACACGCGTACGTCTACTTCACCTACGGCATGTGGCACTGCCTCAACGTGGTGTGCGGCCCGGAGGGCAAGGCGAGCGGGGTGCTGCTCAGGGCCGGTGAGATCACGACCGGCGCCGAGACCGCCCGCAAGCGTCGACTCTCGGCCCGCAACGACAGGGAACTGGCCAAAGGCCCTGCCCGCCTGGCCACGGCCCTTGACGTGGACCGAAGCCTCGACGGCGCCGACTTCTGCGCGGGGCGGGAAGCCCCTCTCACCCTCCTTGCGGGCACGCCCGCGGACCCCGACCAGGTCAGCAGCGGCCCCCGCACGGGAGTCGGCGGCGAAGGAGCCGTCCACCCCTGGCGCTTCTGGATCCCCAACGACCCGACGGTGAGCCCTTATCGGGCCCATACGCCCCGACGCCGCCGAACTTGACGGGGCCCTGGGGGAACCGTAATGTGGCCCGAGCCGCTTGACCCGGGTACGGCGTTCTGCCAGCAGCCGGAAGCGGCCAACCACTACCTACGACTTCCCCTCAGCGGGGGCGAATTTGGCGTGCTCGCATGCCGGAATTCAAACTCGCGGAACTCGATTATGAGTTGCAGAGGGAATCCGCTAACGTAGTGAACACGCCGAAAGGCAAAGGCCCTCCAACGGCCACTGGAAATGAAATCCGAACCGGGAACGGAACGGAAAACGGATCTGGTAAGGTTGGAAACACGAAATACCGAAGGGAAGCGCCCGGAGGAAAGCCCGAGAGGGTGAGTACAAAGGAAGCGTCCGTTCCTTGAGAACTCAACAGCGTGCCAAAAGTCAACGCC
>NZ_JBHUZJ010000043.1:0-74740 GCF_042667685.1 Streptomyces sp. NPDC057302
GCTTGTTCGTCCAGGGGTGGATGCGGGGCAATCGGGCGGGTGGGTGGGAAGGCTTGTTCGGTCAGGGGGGATGCGGGGTTACGGGCGGGTGGGTGGGGGAGCCCCGTTGGCCGCAGGCGGCAGCAGCCCCTCGCGGGACTGAGCCGCGTACTGGGCCAGCAGCCACCCCTCATCCGCCGGAGTGAACCGGCGATAGACCCCCGCCCCGGGCTCGGGGCGCCACCACACAGGCTCCCCGCAGCGAAACCCCTCCCCCCGAAGCACCCCCCGCGCCACCTTGTTCGTCGCCGTCACCGGCATCCGCCCCACCACCCGCACGAAACGAGGCGCCATCTTCGTACCCAGGTCCGGCTGCGAGAGCAGGAACTCGGCGAAGGCGAGGGGGGAGAAAGACACCCCCGGCCGCAGGCAGACCGCGGCCATCACCTGGTCCCCGGCCACAGGGTCGGGCACCGCGTACACCGCCACCCCCACCGCCGCATCCCACCGCGCAAGAATCCCCTCGATCATCGCCGCCGCCAGGTTCTCGCTGTCCACGCGGAGTCGGTCGTCCGTACGTCCCGCGAAGTAGAGGAACCCCTTCTCGTCCCGGTAGAAGAGGTCCCCCGTCCAGTACCAGCCGTCCCGCAGCCGCGCCGCATCCGCCTCCGCGTTGCGCCAGTACCCCTCGAACGGTGTTCGGCCCTTGTTCACCAACTCCCCTATCGCCTCGTCCCCGTTCAGCAGCCGCCCGTCCGCCGCGAAGACCGCGGGCGGGCACTCCTGACGCGTGGCGGGATCCACCACCGCCAGCTCGTCCCCCGGCGCCCCGCGCCCGATCGCCCCGTCCGGCGTCCCGGGCGTCCGCTGGATCGCCGCCCCGCCCTCCGAAGACCCGTACCCCTCGACGAGCCGCACCCCGAACCGCTTCTCGAAGCGCGCCGCGTCCACCGCCCCGGCCTCCGTGCCGAAGCCCATCAGGAGGGGGTTCGCCGTGTCGTCGGGGCGTTCCGGCGTCGCAAGGACGTACTGCACCGCACGGCCGACGTACGTGAAGTACGTGGCCTCGTAAGCCCGTACGTCGTCCAGGAACGCCGAGGCCGAGAACCGGCGCCGCAGCGCCACCCCCGCCCCGGCCGCCAGCGCGGGCGCCCAGTCCGCGATCACCGCGTTGCCGTGGAACATGGGCATGCAGATGTAGTGCACGCCCTGCGCGCCGAGCCGGAAGTGGCCGACCAGCGACTGGCCCGCCGCCGCGAGACGGCCCTGCGTGCAGATCGCGGCCTTGGGCGCCCCCGTCGAACCGGAGGTGAAGTAGAGCAGCATCCGGCTGGCCGGGGTCGCGGTCCGCGATATCTCCGGGCGCGCCTCCGCATAGGGGGCCAGCAGCTCGGCGTACGCGGCCGTGTCCGTCACCAGGATGCGGATGCCGGGGAGTTGGAGGCCGTCCAGGAGTGGCAGGTGCGCGCGCTCCGTGATCAGAACCCCGCAGTCCGTGTGCACGATGTCGCGGGCCAGCTCGGCGCCCCTGCGCGTGGGGTTGATGCCCGCCACCGCCGCACCCGCGAGCGCGGCGGCACCCAGCCACAGGGGGTATTCGGGGGTGTTGTCGAGCAGCACGCCGACGTGTGGCTCGCCCCCTCTGGGCAGCAGGTCGGCGAGGAGCGCCGCCCGCGCCGCCGCGCCCGCCGCGATCTGGTGGTGGGTCAGTTCCTGCTGCTCGAAGCGGAGTCCGGGGCGGTGGTCGCCCCAGCGCGCCTGCACGAGTTCCGCGACGGTACTCCCGGTGGACTTCATGGCCGCGCACCATAATTGATGGGGCGTCAGATGAGGAGGGCGGTGGAGGGCGCGGGCGGGGACGTCAGGGGAGGTCCGACCCGAACAGATCGTTCGCCGACACCGCGAAGTAGACGCAGAAGGCGAGCATGAGGCCGAGGAAGCAGAGCTGGCCGACCGTGCTCACCGTGTCCTTGAGGCCGCTCGGCGCCTGCGCCGTCGCCTTCTCCGGCCGGTCGGACGCGTAGTGCACGGTGACGAAGTCGCCCTCGATGGTCGTGGCGGGTCCGTTCGTCTCCTCGAACCTGACGGGGTGGCCCGCGGACGGCGTGAACTCGTAGACGTGGTGCAGCGTCGTCATCGTGCGGCCGTTGTCACCGTGGCGGCTCGTCGTGGTGAACGTACGCAGACAGCGCGCCTCCGCCGTCAGGCCGCTCGACCACGCTCGCCGCAGCTCCAGGGAGCGCCTGATCACCTTGACCGCCATCGCGATCGCCACGGCGGCGATGCATGCGGGCACCGCGACGAACATGAACTCCATGGATTTCCCCCGGTGATCGACGGTGGTGCGGGTGCGTGTCGGCGTTCTGCGCACGCCGTCCCGGTCCAGGACGGCGTGCGCAGAACCTACCCGCGGGGAGAGCCGTGGAGCCTCAAGCCCTGCTCAGAACTTGACGTCGGAGCAGGCGTAGAACGCGTTCGCCGTGTCGTGGACCGTCCATACCGCGACGATCACGTGGTGGCCGCTCCTGCCGCCGGGAATCGTTCCGGAGTGCGAGAGCGTGGCGGGCGGCTGCTGTCCGTTGTAGGGGACGTTGAGGAACGGGGTGGTCTCGAGCGCGGCCCGGGTCACCGGCTTGCTCTCGTCCCAGCCCTGCTTGGTTATGTAGTACTTGAAGTCGGTGGTGCGGTGGCGTGCCGTGAACTGCCAGCGGAAGCTGTAGTTCTGACCGGCGCTCACACTGGTCGTCGGCCAGGCGCCGCCGCCCGGCGCCTTCGGCCCGTTGAGCGAGTCGAAGCCGCCGATGCCCGCCGAGCAGATCTTGCCGTCGGCCGGCCCGGACGCCGGGAAGCCCTTGGGGCCCTCGACGCTCTGGGGCTCGTACTGGATGGAACCGCAGCCGCTCACCGTGCCGTTGGCACAGTTGATCTGGCGGCTGGCCGGCAGGTCCGTGTAGCCGTGACCGCTCGCGCCACCGGACGAGAGCGCGAGGGCCCCGAACGTGGTGGCGCCGAGCATGGCCGCGTACATCTTCTTGTTTCGCATGCTGCCGCTCCAGGGGAAACGTGGGGGTTCCATGAACCGTGCGCGCGCCTGCGGCACTGCGGGTGCAGTGGGTGCAGTGAATCAGTGAGTACTGCGGTCTAGACCAAGCCCAGATTATGGGCGGTAGTTGAACATGTCCATACCAATAGTGGAGACGATCCGATCGCAGCGCCGACGCGAGTTCTCCACGAGGTCACCGTTGGGGCCGTCGTTCGTCGCCACCCACGCCGCCGACTCGTCGGCCGTCCGGCCACCCGCCAACTGGCGTTCGATCAGCCGGAGTTGGCGTACCTCCGCTGGTGCCTGCACGTACCAGCACTCCCCCATCAGACTTCGCGCCTCACGCCAGCCGGGCAGATCGCAGGCCAGGTAGTTCCCCTCCGTCACGACGATCCGGGCGCTCGGCGGCACCCGGTGCCGGGCGGCCACCGGCTCGTGGAGGGCGCGGTCGTAATCGGGTACGTAGATGTCGTGCCCGGTGTCCTGGAGCACACGGGTGAGCAGCGCGACGTATCCGCGGACGTCGAAGCTCGGCTCCGAACCCTTGCGGGAGGTCAGGGAGAGGCGCTCCAGTTGGTCGTTCGAGAGGTGGAAACCGTCGAGCGGCAGATACGCGGCGCCCTCGCCGATCGCCGCCACCAGCGCCCGCGCGAACGTCGACTTGCCCGCGCCGGGCGGCCCCGCGATCCCGAGGAGGGTGCGGGGCCGGTCGGCGGTCAGCCTCCGGGCGTCCCGGGCGAGGGCCGCGAGGCTGGGGACGTCGACATCACGGACTTCGGCGTCGAGGGCGCTGTCATCGATCTCCATGTCCCGTATAGAACGCCACCGTCAGGTCCTTGACCAAGGCCTTGCGCTCGTAGTCGTCGAGCTCGACGAGGCCGCGGGTGGTCAGCCGGGTCACCGTGTCCTCGACGGAGTCGACCACCGAGGTGAGCACGCTGTCGCGGTGCCGTGCGTCCAGGGCGGCGACCCGGCGCAGGCGCATGGTGTCGGCGATCTCGGGGGCGTACTCGATGCGGGTCGGCTGGGCCGAGAAGATCTCGATGCCGACCGGCTCGGCCTCCACCGCGAGCATCCGGGTCAGCGCGTCACCGACGGCGTCGGCGTCGCGCAGGGTCGGGGTGTCGTCGTGGAAGGCGTCGGCGGGCAGCCGCGACAGGACCCGCGCGGTGGCCGCCTCGACGCACTCACGCAGATACTCCTGGTGGTCGGCGACGCCGAGGGTCGCCCGCGCCGCGTCCTTGACCCGCCAGACGACGAGCACGACGACCCGCAGCGCGACCCCGCCCCGGTCCACCGCGGGCATCGGCTCGCTGCGCCAGTGCCGCAGGCGTACGTCGACGCGGCGGCGCAGGAGGAGCGGGTTGACCCACATCAGTCCGGTCCGGCGGACGCTGCCGCGGTACCGGCCGAAGAGGGTGAGCACCCACGCCGTGCCGACCCGGCCCCGGGCGAGACCCCCGAACCCGAACAGCGCGAGGGCGCCCGACCCGGCGAGCGAGGCCCACTGCGCGAGGCCGAGCCCGGCGTACGCGTCGTACGTGCCGTACGCGTCGGACCAGGGCAGCCCCGCCGCCTGCGCCACCGACTCGGGCAGCACGCCCGCCCACCACAGCGCGGCCGCGCACCCGGCGAGCCCCGTGGCCCCGCCGAACACCCCGACCGCGCCGGGCAGCACGGAGGCGGACCGCTCGCCGAGGGACGGGTCGACCACCGGCAGCGGTCGGGCCACCGGCGGCGCGGGCCGCCGGGCGGTGCGTGGCTGCTCCCCCGTCCCCTGCCTGCGCCGCACGACGGCGGGCGCGAGCGAGACCCCGGGGTCACCGGGGTCGTCGCGGAAGAGGAGGTGGATGGGGATCTCGGTGGTGGCCTCGCCGTGGATCACGCGCGGCGAGCGGCCGGTCGAGTCCGGGGCGCCGGCGACCTGCGGATCCTCGGGCTGGGGGGTCTGTGACCGTGATGCCGCTGTCGCACTCATCCTTGCCTCCGCCTCATACGTGCCTCGGTCTCATACGTGCCTCGGTCTCATAAGCGCCCCGGTCAGCACTCCGGTATGCACCCCGGTCAGCTTTGTGCCCGCGTCTCACTCGTGTCGCTCCGCTCATCGGGCTGATGCGAACAACCGCCGCCAGGTCTCGGGCCCCGGATAGCCGTCCGCCGCCGCGCCTCGCCAGCCCTGTGACCGCTGGAACGCCTCGACGTTGCGGCGGTCGCTCTCGCTCCAGCTGGGGCCGGGACCCTGGGCGTAGTGCTTGCCGAAGCCTCGCTTCACCAGTTGCCTGCCGAGCTTCTCGACCGACGGGCTCGACCGGCCGGGGCGGAACACGCCCCGGCCCGGATACGCGGGCGCCTTGCCCTGCGCGCCGCCCGCGCCCGCGCCCGTTCCCGCACGCGGGATGTCACGCCCCTTGCCCGTCATCAGGTACGACCAGGTCGCGGGGCCCGGCAGCCCGTCCGCGTCCTTGCCCGTCCAGCCCTGCGCCCGCTGGAACGCCTGCGTGGCCCTGCGGTCCGCGTCGCTCCAGCGCGGGCCGGGACCCGACGTGTAGAACCGGGCGCCGCCCCTGCCGACCAGGGCCTTGCCCAGCTGGGTGACGTACTTGTTGTCGGCGCCTGGTCCGAACGAGCCCGCGCCGGGGTAGCGCGTCCCCGTGCTCGGCCCCGAGCCACCGGCGGTTCCCCCCGCGACCCCCTTGTAGCGGTAGGCCAGATAGCGGCTCGCATTGCTCCAATAGGCATAGGGAGTCGTCTGCACGCGGGAGTGCGGGCGGGTCTGTTCGTACGCGATGTACTGCGTGTGCGCCGCGTTCGCCCAGCCGCCGAAAATCGTCACATGCGAACCCTTCTCGGGGTTCGCCGGATTGTGGAAGAGAAGGATGTCGCCGGATTGCAGCTGGGCCTTCGTAATACGCACCCCGTACGAGGAGAGGCTGCCCGTCCATTCGTTGCCGCCGAGATTCCAGGCCATGGAGACGAAGCCCGAGCAGTCCTGCCGGTATCCGTCGGACCAGTACGAGTCCATGCTGTACGGCACCTTCGCCGCGACCCACTTCTTGGCGCGGGCGATGATCTGGGCCCGCGTCGTGCTCGGCGCCGCCGACGTCGCGGGGCCCGGCGCACCCGGCGTACCCGGCGCTCCGTGCAGCGCGCTGGTGCCGCCCTGCGGGCTGCCGGGGCCAGGCCCCGGGTCCTCGTCAGCCGGAGCCCCCTGGAACCCCGGAGCCGCCGCAGTCCCCGAAGCCGCCGCCGGCAGCACGTGCCCACCGCCGAGCACCGTGCCCGCCGCGGCGGCGACGACGAGGGCCCGCCGCGCTCCGTGCGCCGCCGGGTGGCCGCCCAGCCGTACGGGAAGTGCGTGGGTCATGGCGCGTCGCCGGTGAATACATCCGGGGCAGTCGCAGTCGCTCTCGGGGTCGAATTCCTCGAATACCGGAGCACCCTCCATGCGATTCCCCTCACACTCCAGGAAAGAATTCCTGCGTCGCATCTGCACAGTCGTCAGCTTCTCAACTGTCGCGCGATATCGCATGTTGACGGTCCGAATGATGGATCGACCCCGCATTCACGCCCCCGCCGCCCACCGGACCCGCCCCGAGCAAGCCTGCTCGCACCCCGCCCCGATGCCGCCCCGGGCACCCGGAGCTTCGCGGCTGGTCCGGAGCACCCGCCGACATCCGGTAGAGTTCTCCAGGTCAGCGCGCGCCGTTAGCTCAGTTGGTTAGAGCAGCTGACTCTTAATCAGCGGGTCCGGGGTTCGAGTCCCTGACGGCGCACAGACAGCGAAAGCCCTCCGTTCACGCGGGGGGCTTTCGTCATGCCGCCACCGGCGCGGGTACCGCTACCGTTGCGCCATGGCGCGCGACATTCAGGAGCGGATCAAGAAGCTCATCATCGACCAGCGGCTGCCCTCCGGGGCCTCCCTGCCGACCGAGCCCGAACTGATGGAACGCCTCGGCGTCAGTCGGAACTCCGTACGAGAGGCGCTCAAGGCGCTACAGGCGATGGGCATCGTGGAGATCCGGCACGGTTTCGGCACCTATGTCGGACCCATGTCGATGGCTCCCATGATCGAGGGCCTCACCTTCAGGACGGTGGCGGGCCACTACCGCGGCGAGGACAGCCTCCTCCAGCTCCTGGAGCTGCGGGAGGCCGTGGAGACCGGGCTGATCGCGCGCCTGGCGGGCCGTATCCCGGCCGCGGACCTGGCCGAACTGGACGCCCTCGTGGACCGCATGGACACCGAGGCGGCGGCGGACGAGGGCCACAACGGCCGGCCGGGAGCGGTTCACACCGAAACGGACCGCGCATTTCACGCCACTCTCTACCGCTGTCTCCGCAATCCGCTGCTCGGCGAGGTCCTGGAGGCGTTCTGGGACGCCTTCCACAAGGTACGTACCGATCTGGTGGACGTTCCGCACGATCCCAAGGTCACCTGCCGCCAGCACCGGGAGATCCTCGACGCGGTCAGATCCAGCGATGTGCTGCGGGCCGAGCGGGCGATACGGGAACACTTCGGTAATATTCGAACGCGTTTGAGCGCTCCTGTCCCAACAGACCACTCCAATCGCTCGTATGACCGGTAAACACCTTGTTTCGCTCTTGCGATCATGGCTAAGGGCGTAGAACCCTGTCCTGGAGCCATTGGCTCTCATGAGGCAGGCGATACGGACAAGTTGAGAGGCCCGGCGGCTGCCCGCGGGGGAAGGGATGGGGGTCCCTTTCATGAATGGATGTCGAGGGGGGCATCATGCAACCGGAAGGTAGCTGTTCCATGTCTAAGGGGACGGTGGCCTGCCACTGATGCGTCCGTGAAGGTCTAGGGGGATCTGACCGGGCGGAAAGACCAACGAACACGCGGGCGACCGCGTGCGGGGGGATGACTCATGACGTCGACGCCGACGGGCGCCCGGCCGAACGACCCGTCAGAGACGACCCAGCTGCGGGTGCCATCGCACCGGACGGGTGGGTTCCGGCGTATCAAGAAGGCTCTGCCGAGATACGACTACGAGCACTACAGCCGTCTCGCGGGGCCGCTCACGCAGCCCGATCCGACCAAGCCGTACAAGGTGCAGTACCGCTCCCTGCTCTCGCAGGAGCCGCACCGGATCAGGGCCGCGCTGATGCTGGGGGCCGCGCCGCTGCTCTCGCTCGTGCTGCTCGCCTGGCTGCTGCAGCCGTCGCACTGGACGAAGCGTGACTACGTCGCCAACGACTGGCTGCCGACGCTCGACATCGTCATGCTCATATCCATCGGCCTGATCGAGTTCTTCCGCTGCATGAACGTGCTCTCGAACGCGCACGCCACGCTCGTAGCCCGTGACCCGATACCCGTGGTGCCCGAGACCGGCACCAAGGTCGCCTTCCTCACCTCCTTCGTGCCCGGCAAGGAACCCCTTGAGATGGTCACGAAGACGCTGGAGGCGGCGGTCCGCATCCGGCACCGCGGCCTGATGCACGTATGGCTCCTCGACGAGGGCGACGACCCCGCCGTCAAGGAGGTCTGCCAGCGGCTCGGCGTGCACCACTTCTCCCGCAAGGGCGTCGCGAAGTGGAACATGAGCAAGGGCCCGCACCGCGCCAAGACCAAGCACGGCAACTACAACGCCTGGCTGGACGCGCACGGCGACGACTACGACTACTTCGCGTCGGTCGACACCGACCACGTCCCGATGCCCAACTACCTCGAGCGGATGCTCGGCTTCTTCCGCGACGAGAACGTCGGCTTCGTCATCGGCCCGCAGGTCTACGGCAACTACGACAACTTCATCACCAAGGCCGCCGAGTCCCAGCAGTTCCTCTTCCACGCGCTGATCCAGCGCGCGGGCAACGCGTACGGCTCCCCCATGTTCGTCGGCACGAGCAACGCCGTACGCATCAGCGCCCTGAAGCAGATCGGCGGTCTGTACGACTCGATCACCGAGGACATGGCGACGGGCTTCGAGATCCACCGGGCCACGAACCCGGGGACCGGCAAGAAGTGGAAGTCGGTCTACACCCCGGACGTGCTCGCGGTCGGCGAGGGTCCCAACGCCTGGACGGACTTCTTCACGCAGCAGCTGCGGTGGTCGCGCGGTACGTACGAGACCATCCTGAAGCAGTTCTGGAAGGCGCCGTTCTCGCTGCCGCCCGGCCGGCTCTTCAACTACACGATGATGGTCATCTTCTACCCGATGTCCGCCATGAACTGGATCCTGGCCGCGCTCTCCTGCGCGCTGTTCCTGGGCATGGGCGCGTCGGGCGTGAACATCGACCCGACGATCTGGCTGATGCTGTACGGCAACGCGTCGGCGCTCCAGATCGGCCTCTACATCTGGAACCGCCGCCACAACGTCTCGCCGCACGAGCCCGAGGGCTCCGGCGGTATCGCGGGCATGGTGATGTCGGCCCTCTCCGCACCGGTGTACGCACGCTCCCTGCTGGACGCCGTGCTGCGCCGCAAGAGCAAGTTCGTGGTGACCCCCAAGGGCGATTCGGCGAGCCCGGACACCTTGTTCGGCACGTTCCGGATCCACCTGTTCTTCATCCTCGTCTTCTGCGGTTCGATGGTCGCCGCGTTCATGTTCGACCACGTACACCCGGCGATGATCACCTGGGCCACGTTCGCCCTCCTGATCACGGCCGCGCCGATCTTCGCGTGGCGCTGGGGCATGCGGCAGGACAAGAAGAAGAGCAAGGCGCGGCACGGCGGAGGGCCTTCGGGGCCGCCGTCCGGCGGGGGCCCGGTGGTGCCGCAGCAGCGTGACGGCGACGCCACGGCACAACTGCCGCAGACACACGAGGGCCCGCAGGCCCCGCACGCGCCGCAGCAGAAGCCCAGCTGGGCGGCGAACGACCAGACCATGCAGATCGCCCTTGGGGGACGTAAGAAATGAAGGACCGCTCCAGCCGCCGCCGCGCCCGCCGCATCGCGATAGGCGCGGCGGTGGTCATAGCGCTGGCCGGGATGAACGGCCCGTGGCTGTGGCGCGTGGGTTCGGAGAAGTACCACGACTACAAGATCAACAAGCCGGAGTACAAGGCCGACAACGGCCACTGGCAGGTCGTGAACTTCCCCGAGGAGTACCGCCAGAACACGATCCACGCGGCGCTCCTGCACACCGGCAAGATCCTCCTGGTCGCGGGCTCGGGCAACAACCAGAAGAACTTCGACGCCAAGAAGTTCGACACCCGCCTGTGGGACCCGGTCAAGAACACGATCAAGAAGATCAAGACGCCCGTCGACCTCTTCTGCACCGGCCACACCCAGCTCGCCAACGGCAACCTGCTGATAGCCGGCGGCACCCAGCGCTACGAGAAGCTCAAGGGCGACACCACCAAGGCCGGCGGCCTGATGGTGGTGCACAACGAAGACCCGGACAGCCCGATCACGCTGCCGTCGGGCACGAAGTTCACCGGCAAGAAGAACGGCAAGACGTTCGTCTCCAAGGACCCGGTCGTCGTCGAGCGCGCCAAGAAGGTCTTCGACAAGACGACCGGCGCGTTCGTCCGCAACGAACCGGGCCTGGGCCGGGTGTACGTGGAGGCGCAGCGAAGCGGCACGAAGCACGAGACCGGCACGCAGGACAACTACCGCGTGCAGGGCCTCAAGGGCGCCGCGACCCGCAACACGTACGGCATCGCGCAGAAGCTCGCCCTGGACAAGAAGGACTTCCAGGGGATCAAGGACGCCTTCGAGTTCGACCCGGTCGCCGAGAAGTACATCAAGGTCGACCCGATGAACGAGGCCCGCTGGTACCCCACGCTGACCACGCTCTCGGACGGCAAGGTGCTCAGCCTCTCCGGCCTCGACGAGATCGGCCAGCTGGTCCCGGGCAAGAACGAGCTGTACGACCCCAAGACCAAGAAGTGGACCTACACCAAGCAGGTCCGCCAGTTCCCGACCTACCCGGCCGTCTTCCAGCTGGAGAGCGGCAGGCTCTTCTACTCGGGTTCGAACGCGGGCTACGGCCCCGACGACGTGGGCCGCAAGCCCGGCACCTGGGACCTGGAGACGAAGGGCAGCTGGAAGGGGATTCCGGGGATGAGCGACCCGAAGCTCCTGGAGACCTCCAACACGGTCGAGCTGCCGCCCGCGCAGGACCAGAAGTACATGGTCGTCGGCGGTGGCGGTGTCGGCGAGTCCAAGAAGTCCAGCAAGAAGACCCGCATCGTCGACCTCCAGGACGACAACCCGAAGTTCACGGACGGACCCGAGCTGGAGAAGGGCACCCGCTACCCGCAGGCCTCGACCCTGCCGGACGACACGGTGCTGATCTCCGGCGGCTCCGAGGACTACCGCGGTCGCGGTGACTCGAACATCAAGCAGGCGCGGATCTACGACGCCAAGACGGGCAACATGCGGCGGGTGGCGGACCCGGAGGTCGGCCGCAACTACCACTCGGGCTCGATCCTGCTGCCCGACGGCCGCGTGATGTTCTTCGGCTCGGACTCGCTCTACTCGGACAAGGCCAACACCAAGCCCGGCGAGTTCGAGCAGCGCATCGAGATCTACACGCCGCCGTATCTCTACCAGGGCTCGCAGCCCACGCTGACGGGCGGCCCCAAGGAGATCAAGCGGGGCGGGTCCGGTACGTACCGCACCCAGCACGCCTCGTCCATCAAGACGGCCCGCCTGATCAGGCCGAGCGCCTCGACGCACGTCACGGACATCGACCAGACGTCCGTCGCGCTGGACCTGAAGAAGTCGGCGGACGGCGTCACGGTGACGATCCCCAAGGAGCGGAGCCTGGTCGAGTCCGGCTGGTACATGCTCTTCGTGACGGACGACCAGGGCACCCCGAGCAAGGCCCAGTGGGTCCACGTGCCGTAGCCCCGTAAGGGGCGCGGGGAGCTGCGCGAGCAACCACGAAAAAGCCGCAGTCGCATCTGCCAGGATCTCGGCAGACGCGACTGCGGCTTTTCGCGCGCCTAGCGCGCAGTTCCCCGCGCCCCTACTGGGACGCCTTCGCCAGGCCCGCGGCGTACTCCGGCCACCACTGGCCCGCCTTGGGCCCACCGCGACAGGTGCCGTCGGACTCACCGGGCCGCTTGACCCACAGATACGCGTCGATCAGCGGGTCGGAGGTCTTCGTGGTCGGCGCCTCGCCGAGCGCACGGCCGGGCGGGTTGCACCAGGTGTCCTTGCCCTTGGTGTACGGCCCGTTGCCGTTGCGCGCGGTGTCGATGACGAACGGCTTGTTGCCGATCTTCGCCGACAGCTTCTTGCCGAACTCCGTGCTGGCCTCGGTCGTCTGGAAGTTGGAGACGTTGACCGAGAAGCCGTCGGCCTGCTCGACGCCCGACCACTTCAGGGGCTCCCAGAGCGAGTCGGGGTTCTTCCAGCCCGCGTTGCCCGCGTCCAGGTACACCTTGGTGTTCTTCAGGGACTTGAGCTTCCCGATGGCGCCCTTGAGAAGGTCGTACCGCTCTTCGTGGAACTCCTCCGGCGTGCAGTTGTCGACCATGTGGAGCACCGCGTCCGGCTCCAGGATGACCGTCGTGTTGCGGTCACCGATGCCCTTCGCCACCTGGTCGATGAAGGTGCGGTAGGCGTTGCCGTCGGCCGCGCCGCCGCCCGAGTACTGGCCGCAGTCGCGGTGCGGGATGTTGTAGAGGACCAACAGGGCGTCCCGGTCGGCCTTCTCGGCGGCCTCGGTGAAGCCGCGCGCCTGGTCCTCCGCGTTCTCCGGGATGATCCACTCCGCGACGGGCTGTTCGGCGATCTTGCGGATCAGCTCGGCGTCGTCCTTCTTCCCGTCCTTCTCGTACGTGGCGACCTGCTTGGCCGCGTTCCCGTCCGGGTTGACCCAGTACGGATCGGTGCCCTTGGGCTGCTGTTTGACGGGCTGCCCCGACGACTCCTCGTTGCCCGAACCGTCATCGGAGGAGCACCCCGACAGCAGCAGCGCCGCCCCCGCGAACGACGCCGCAGCCTTCACCCCCCGGGCCGCGATCCGATGACCGCGGCCGGTGCCTTTGTGGTACATCCACTCCCCCTTGGGTGCACTGTCCGATTCTCAATCCTGACATACGCGCTCACTGCCCACGAGGTCCGCCCGTCGGCTACGAAGACCTGTTGGAGACCTGTTACAGCCGCGCGCCCGGGGGTAGGCGCAGGGCGCGGGGTGGCGCTCACGGGGAGGAGATCATGCGGGATCACACCTCTGAACTACGGCTGGCCGAAGTCCTGGTGGAGACCACGGACACCCTGGACGACGACTTCGATCCGGAGCGCTATCTGAGCCGGGTCGCGGGCCACTGCGTAGAGCTGCTCGACGCCACCGCCGCCGGGGTGATCTTCGACGCCGTCGGCAAGCACTCGGTGGCCGTCGGCGGCCATCCGCAGAAGCTCGCACTCGACCTGCTCGGCGCCCAACACGACGGCGGGCCCTGCGTGGAGAGCCTCGGCTCGGGAAAGCCCGTGCCGCCGATGCGGCTCGCGGCGGCCGAACCCGCCGCGCGCTGGCCGGAGTTCACCGCGCTGGCCCGGCGCCGTGGCATCGGGCTGACCTACGCGGTTCCGCTGCGCCAGCGCGCGACCCTGCTGGGCGCGCTCAACATCTTCGTGCCCGACACCTCCCAGTGCCTGTACAGCGAAGGAGAGTTGGGTCTGGCCCAGGTGATCGCCGACGCCACCGCCGTGGGCCTGCACAATCACCGCGCCTATACGGATTCCCGGGTCCTCGCCACACAGCTCCAGGGCGCTCTGACCAGCCGCATACGCATCGAACAGGCCAAAGGCATACTCGCCGAGCGCTGGCACACGGACATGGATGAGGCCTTTGAGACGCTGCGGCGGTACGCACGCAGAGAACGCCTGGTCATGGACGTGGTCGCCATCGACGTGATCAAGGGTTCGCTCGACGACACGGCGCTGCGCGGCGGTTGGTCCGGATCTCAATGAAGGTCATCCGCAGACCACCACCAGCGACGATCACGGAGAGAAAGCGGATCACGACTTGGCGTCAATCCACCCCTAGGCTCCAGCGCTCATCCGTTCTAGAGTCGACCCAAAGGCCCAAGCCCCCGGCCTGACCGTCCACCCCGCTTCACTGCGGGGTTGGCCACCGAACCTCCCGCGCCGACGCCGGGTTACTCCCGCAGCTCGTGCGCGCGCGGTCGAGGACCAGCCCGGTCGACGGCTCCGGGGGGAGCGGGCCGCCGACCGGGCCGGGTTGTCCCTGAACCGTTGACAGTGTCCATGACCAACTGGGACTCTCCGGGACAACAAGTACATACATAGAGGCGACGGTTGACAGGAACCCGGTGCGATTCCGGGGCGGTCCCGCCACTGTGACCGGACGCCGCCCGGCGTGCGGAAGCCAGGAACTGGGCCGTCGTACTCCTGCTTCGGGGCGTGGAACCCCAGAAGGAGGCTCTACGACATGTCACCGCACACCGCGGCATCAGACACCGCGGCACCGCACACCGACGGCGCGGCGGCCCAGGCCGCCACGGCATCGGCCCGTGACTGGCTCATCGCGTCGGCCGCGGTCATCATCGCGTTCCTCGCGCTCTACGCGGTCTTCATCGACAACGGCTCGCTGATCTCGGCGACCGGCAGTTATCTGCACGAGTTCGCCCACGACGGCAGGCACCTCCTCGGTGCCCCGTGCCACTGACCGGGGACGGACGCGGCGCCGTGCCATCCCCCTCGTCCTCACCCGTCCTGCCCCTGCTCGGCCGTGGTGTGGTGGCGGGAGGAGCGGCGGGCCTCGCGGCCGGTCTCTTCTCCCTGCTGCTCGCCGAGCCGCTGATGGACCGGGCGATCCGCGCGGAGGAGAAGAAGCACGCGCCGGGGGGTGCCGCGGAGCACCACGAGGAGCTGTTCACGCGCTCCACCCAGCACGCGGGCCTGGTGGTCTCCGCGGTCGTCGCCGCTCTGGCCATCGGCGTCCTGTTCGCGGTGGCGTACGCCCTGGTGCACCGCCGCGACCCGTACGCGAACCCGTGGCCGCGCGCCCTGGCCTTCGCGGGAGCCGCGTTCCTCGCCGTCTCCCTGCTGCCCGGTCTGCGCTACCCGGCGAACCCGCCGGGCGTCGGCGACCCGGCCACGGTCGGCGACCGGCAGGCGATGTGGCTGGCGGCCATCGCGATCGGCGTACTCGGCATGTTCCTGGTGCGGCAGGTGTACGTACGCCTGTCGGCCAGATCCGTTCCGGTGCGGCAGATCGCGGCGGCCCTCACGACGGTCGCCGTCCTGGCCGCGCTCTTCCTGCTCCCGGACAACCCCGACCCGGTCCCGGTCGACGCGACGCTCCTGTGGGAGTTCCGCGTCGTGTCCGTCGCCTCGCACGTCCTGCTGTGGGCCGTGTTCGCTGCGGTCTTCGGAGGCCTGGGCCTGCGGGCCGTCCGGGAAGGGGCCGCAAGGGGTGCCACCGTGGGCGCGAGCGCGGCGGGAGTGCCCTCGCGCCCCGGCGTCACCCCTACGGCCCCACCCCGGTGAGGTAGGCGGAGACCACGACGTTCGCCGAGTACGTCTTGCTCGCCCGGTCGAACGTGCCGCCGCAGGTGATCAGGCGGAGTTCGGCGCGGCCCTCCTCATGGGGGCCGTACGCCTTCTTCGCGTCGAAGCGGTCCCGGCTGAGGACCTGGACGTCGTCGACGGTGAACTCCGCGACCGAGCCGTCGTCCCGGGTGACGTGGATCTTCTCGCCGGGCCGCAGGGCGCTGAGGTCGTAGAAGACCGCGGGGCGCGTCTCGGTGTCGACGTGGCCCACGAACAGGGACGTGCCCGCCGCTCCCGGGCGCGTCCCGCCGCCGTACCAGCCGACGGAGCCCGCCTCCTCGAACGACGGCGGGTCGATGGCGCCTTCCTGGTCGAGGCCGCGGGTGATCACGGGCGCCCGCACCTTCAGCGAGGGGACGTCCACGCGCTGCGGCTTTGCGGCGCCCATCGGCTCGTGCGCGTCCGGGAGTTCGACGGCGAACGGGCGGCCCACCGCGGCCACGTCACCGGTCGTGGGCTCCGAGACACCGCCGCGTACGTCGGTGATCTCGCTGCCCCACAGCCAGAGCCCCACGAGCAGCAGCGCCCAGGCGACCCCGGTGAGGAACCGCCCGTGCCCCGCCTGCTGTCCCGCCGGCTTCTCATGTCCCGACACGTCGGCCGCCGCCCGTCACTCGGAGCGGCGGCGGCGGACACTGCGGAACGCCACGGCCACGGCCGCGACACCCGCGAGCACCAGGCCGATCACCGCGTGCGGCGTGCCGGGTCCGGTCTCCTGCTGGGCGTGCGCGGCCAGTTGAGCGGTGCCGCCGCCGCCCGCGCGGACCGGTGACACGGGCTCTCGCCGGTGGCTGCCCACCTGCACGGTGCCCGCGCCCTGGTGGGGGTGGCCGTCGCAGATGACGGTGACGTCGTACGAACCCTCGACGCCGCCCCGGATCGTGGCGGAGCCGTTCAGCGAGTACTTGTCGCCGTCCCTGCCGGTGAGCTTCGCGTCCCCCGTGAAGGCGCCGGACCCGGCGGAGCCGGTCGTGCCGTCACAGCCGGAGACGCTGATCTCCACCTTGGCACCGGGCTCGGCGCGGGACGGGGACACCGTGGCATGCACCTTGTCCTCGTCATGGGCGTACGCGGGCGTCATGGCGACGACGGGGAGCGCGGCGAGGACAGCCGCCCCGGCTATGCCACGCAGGGTGAGTGTTCCTCTACGCATCGTGAACCTCCTGTTTCGAGGTTCACGCGCACCGGCGCCGCACGCCTCCCGTGTGCGGCAAACGGGTGGTCTTCGCTTCGGAAACGCGCGTCACGAACGCGCGTCAGATCCGGTCGACGAGATCGGCGATGGAGTCGACCACGTTCGAGGGCCGGAACGGGTGCTGGTCGATGTCCTTGCGGGAGGTCAGCCCCGTCAGGACCAGGAAGGTCTCCATCCCGGCCTCGAGGCCGGCGAGGACGTCGGTGTCCATCCGGTCGCCGATCATGGCGCTGGTCTCCGAGTGCGCCCCGATGGCGTTCAGGCCCGTCCGCATCATCAGGGGGTTCGGCTTGCCCGCGAAGTAGGGGTTGCGTCCCGTGGCCTTGGTGATCAGCGCCGCGACGGCGCCGGTCGCGGGCAGGGGGCCCTCCGCGGAGGGTCCGGTCTCGTCCGGGTTCGTGCAGATGAAGCGGGCCCCGCCGTTGATCAGCCGTACGGCCTTGGTCATGGCCTCGAAGGAGTACGTACGGGTCTCGCCCAGGACCACGTAGTCCGGGTCGTGGTCCGTCAGTACGTACCCGATGTCGTGCAGGGCGGTGGTGAGACCGGCCTCGCCGATGACGTACGCCGTGCCGCCGGGGCGCTGGTCGTCCAGGAACTTCGCGGTGGCGAGCGCCGAGGTCCAGATGTTCTCGACGGGCACGTCGAGGCCCATGCGGTTCAGGCGGGCCTGGAGGTCGCGCGCGGTGTAGATCGAGTTGTTCGTCAGGACCAGGAAGGGCTTCCCGGACTCCCGGAGCCTCTTGATGAAGGCGTCGGCGCCGGGGATCGGCACGCCCTCGTGGATGAGCACGCCGTCCATGTCGGTGAGCCACGATTCGATGGGCTTGCGCTCTGCCATGGGGTGCACTCCTGCGGTGTACGGGTTGGCTGGGGCGCCGGGACAGCGCTGTGCCGACGCCCCCACCCTAATCAGGATGCGGTGATCGTGACCCCGTCGATCACCCAGTACCAGTTGTTGCCGCCGGTGTAACGGAAGCGGACCTGGGCTTTCGTGGCTCCCGCGGGCACCTGGAGGGCGATCTTCTCGACGACGGAAGGGGTGTCCGCGGTGTACGTCTTCACCGCGACCGGAGCCCCTCCGTCGTACGAGACGAGCACCTCGCCCTTCTGCGGGGCCTCCTGGCGGTAGTACGTCGTGTACGTGAGGGTGGCCTTCGCGCCGCCGCGCACGGCGTACGCGGGACTGACCAGCGTGGAGTCGAAGGTCCCCGAGAAGGCCTTGTCGGTCCACTCGTCGCCGTCGGCGACCGCGAAGACGTTCCGGGCGCGGATGTTGAGTTCGCGCTGCTGGTCGCGCTCGGTCTTGGTCCAGAACTCGTCCGTGGTGAACGACCAGCCGCGCCATTCGGTGATGCCGCCCGTGCCCATCTGGGAGTTGTCGACGCTCCAGCCGCCGGGCGGCGTGTGCGTGAAGCCGATGACCCCGGCGCCGACTCCGGTCTCGTCGACGGGCCCCGTCAGCTTGGCGCGCAGGGCGTCGAACGCGTCCGGCGTGGGCTGCTGCACGGGCCGTCCGTCCAGGCCCCAGGCCGGGTCGATCGCGATGCCGAGGTGGGCGAGCGCGCTCGCGGCGATGTCGGGCATCCGGACGTCATGGCGCACCGAACCCGCCGTGACCGCACCGCCGGTGGCGATCATGAAGGTCTGGCGCTCGGGCCAGCTGGAGCCGCCGTGGCCGCCCGGGTCGGTGTGCCCGTGGTCGGCGGTGATCATGATGAGCCAGTCCTCGGAGCCGTACGTGGCACGGGACTTGACCGCGGCGACGATCTGCCCGACCTGGGCGTCGGCGCCGTGGATCGCTTCGAGATAGGCCTGGCTCGCGGCGCCGCTGTCGTGGCCCGCGTGGTCGATGTTGTCGAGCTGGACGAAGACCGCGTCGGGGTTGCCGCTCTTGACCTCGGCGACGGCGCGGGTGGTGGTTCCCGCGTCGTACTCGGCGGACGGGGTGGAGACCCGGGCGTCGACCTTCGCGGAGAAGATGATGTCGGTGATGGGGTTCCAGGACGCGACGGCGTAGGTCCGCAGGCCGGGCTTGGCGGCCTCGATCCGGGTCATGAAGTCCGGGTAGGCGGCGAGGTCGTGCCCGGTGAACTCGTTGTTCACGACCTTGTGCTTGTCGGGCCACACGCCCGTGATGAGCGTCGACCAGCCGGGGCCGGACGAGGTGGGCGCGAGCGGATTGGCGTAGATGCTGCTCGGCGCGGTCAGACCGGCGCTCATCAATGCCTTGAGCGCGGGCGCGTCGGCGTCCTTGATTCTGCCGAGCAGGGCGCCGTCCAGGCCTATCACCAGGACCTTGGGGGTCTTGGCCGCGGCCTTGGCGACGGCGGCGAGCGGGCCCGCGGCCACCGCGAGGGCGGCGGTGGAGACGGCGGTGGAGACGAGGAGCGAGCGGCGGGTGATGCCGTGCGACGACACGTGGTCCTCCGGAGTTCGTAGGGGGTTGGCGCACACCAACGCCCCCGGAGAACCAGGGGCGTTGGGTCCATACCCGTTATCTTTTCGCTACCGAGCGCCCTGGGCCAAGGGGGCGGCGGTGAACTCTCGGTTGCCGAGTGAACTCTCGGTTGCCGGGTGAACTCTCAGCTACCGGTCGCCGACTTCCAGTCCTCCACGTACGTCTGGAGGTTCTTGGAGATGTCCGACCAGTCGGGCTCGAAGACCTCGACGCCGTCGACGATCTTGTCGAGCGCGACCGCGTTGGCGTCGGTGGCCTTGATGTCCTTGCGCGCGGCGAAACCGCCGCCGATCTCGCTGACCTGCTGCTGGGCCTTCTGTCCGAGCAGGTAGTCGAGGAACTTCTTGGCGTTGGCGGAGTGCGGGGCCTTGTTCACCAGTCCTGCCGCGTAGGGCAGCGCGAAGGTGGTGGGCTTGCCGCCTTCCTTGGCCGGGAACCAGATGCCGAGGTTCGGCATGTCCTTGGACTGGGCGTAGTTCATCTGGACGTCACCGTTGGCGGCGAGGAGTTCGCCCTTGTCGACCTTGGGCGCCAGCTTGCCGGTGGAGGCGGAGGGGCCGACGTTGTTCGTCTGGAGCTTCTCCAGGTAATCCATGGCGGGCTTCTTGCCGCCGAAGTCGTGCATCGCCTTGATGAGCACGGCGGTGCCGTCGCCCGCGACGCCGGGCGTGGAGTACTGGACCTTGTCCTTGTACGCGGATCCGGTGAGGTCCTCCCAGCTCTTGGGCGCCTTGCCGCCGCCGAGCTCCTTCTTGTTGTAGATGAACCCGAAGTAGTTGTTCACGACGGAGGTCCACTTTCCGTCGGCGGCCTTGTCGGCGCCGTCGACCTGGTCGGATCCCTTGGGCTTGTAGGACTGCAACAGGCCCTTCTCGTCGGCCTGCTGGATGAACGGCGGCAGGGTGATGATGACGTCGGCCTGCGTGTTGGACTTCTCGCGGACGGCGCGCTGCACCATCTCGCCGGAGCCGCCCTCGACGTAGTTGACCTTGATGCCGGTCTTCTTCTCGAAGTCCTTGAAGACCTGGTCGTACCAGCCGTCGCCGTTCTCGCCCTTGAGGCCGTCGGCGCTGTAGACGGTGACTTCCTTCGCGTCGGACGCGGAGGAGTCGCCGCCGCACGCGGTGAGGGATCCGGCGAGGACGAGACTGCCGGAGAGGGCGGCGAGCGTTCTGATGCGGGTTGCGTGACGGGGCATGGCGTTTCGTACTCCTTGGACGTCGTGGGTTCGGTCAGCGGTAGGAGGCGCGGGTGCGGATGCGGGAGACGCCGAAGAGGACGAGCAGCGTCGCCGCCATCAGGACGACCGCGACGGCGGCGCCGGTGAAGAGGGAGCCTCGGTCGGTCGCCGCGTAGATCTGCACGGGCAGCGGCATCCAGTCCGGCGGGTAGAGCATCATCGTGGCGCTCAACTCGCCCATGGAGAGCGCGAAGCAGAGGCCGGCCGCCGCGGTGAGCGACGGCAGCAGGAGCGGCAGCTTCACCTTCCACAGGACGTACGAGGGCCGGGCACCGAGCGATGCGGCGGCCTGTTCGTACGCCGGGTCGAGTCGCACGATGGCAGCCGAAACCGACTGGTAGGCGAACGCCGTGACAAGAAGGGTGTGCGCGAGGATCACGATCCAGCGGGTGCCGTTGAGGATCATCGGCGGCTTGCTGAACGCGACGAGGATCGCGAGCCCCACGACCACGGACGGCACGGCGACGGGCAGCATGAAGAGGGTGTCGAGCACCCGCTTGCCTCCCCTCTTCAGCGAGGCGGCCGCGAGCGCGGCCCAGGACCCGACGGCCAGCGCGAGCAGACTCGCGCCAACGGCGGTGACCAGGCTGGTGGTGAGCGCCTTCAGCGAATCCCCCCGGGTGGCGGAGGCGTAGTGCTCCGTGGTGAATCCGGAGGGAAAGGCGCCGGACCACTGCGAGGAGAACGAGGCGGCCAGGATCACGAGAAGGGGAAGCGCGAAGAGAGGCAGAAAGAGGACGAGGAAAAGAACCCAGGTCGCCCACTTCCCCTTGCGGCTATGCACCAACACGGCGGCTCACCACCCGGTAGAGGCTGTAAAGACCCACGGAGATCGCGATGTTGACGACGGCGACGACGCAGGCGGCCGGATAGTCGGACTCCAGAATCGCTTTGCTGTACACGAGCATGGGAAGGGTCGTGACCCCCTTCGCTCCGGTGAAGAGGACGATCCCGAATTCGTTCAGACACATGACGAGTACGAGGCTGCCGCCGGCGGCGAGGGCGGGCAGCGCCTCGGGCAGGATGACCCGCCGGACGATGCGGCCGGGCCTCGCCCCGAGGCTGGAGGCGACTTCGAGCTGCGCGGTGTCGATCTGCGAGAAGGCGGCGAGCAGCGGGCGCATCACGAAGGGCGTGAAGTACGTGATCTCGGCGAGGAGAACGCCCCACGGAGTGGTCAGGAACTGGAACGGCCCTTCGGCGGCCCCGGTCGCGTCCGTCCACATCCCGTTGGCCATTCCCTTGGTGCCGTAGATGAACAGCAGGGCGAGGGTGATGAGGAAGGACGGAAAGGAGAGAAAGACGTCGATGAACCTGGCGACGGCTTTCCCTCCCGGGAACGGCACGAAGGAAATGATCAGCGCGAGCGCGAACCCGAGCACGAGACACCCGACGGTGGACCCCACGGCCAGCCACACGGTGGTCCCGAGCGCCTCCCGAAACGCCTCGGACCCGAACACGTCGGAGTAGGGCTGAAGAGAGGTCCCTCCGGTATCCGGCTGGACGGACTGCTGGACGACGAGGGCGAGGGGATAGAGAAAGAAGAGGGCGAGCAGCGCGACGGGGGGCAGGGCCCAGACGAACCGGGGCACGCCCCGCTTCCTCTGCTCCGGCCGCTCCGGCCGCTGTTGCTGTTGCTGTGGGCAGGCGTCCCGCAAGGCGGGACGGGTGGGCACAGCCGCCACCGCCGGATCACTCTCAACGAGGCGTCCACCAGAGCTATCCATCGGTCACCCCCGCAGACAGCAGCACAGCGTCCTCGGGCGCAAAGTGCAGCGTGACCTCGTCACCGATACCCGGCGGATTCCGAAGCTCCCGAAGGTCCGCCTTCACCCGCTGCCCGCCGACATCGACGTACAACCGATGGGTGGCCCCCCGCCACTGCACCTCGGCAACGCTCCCCGTGAGGGGATTGGGGCCCTCCCCCAGGCCGACCAAGTGCGGCCGTACGCACAACGTGGCGGAGGCACCCGCGGCCACCTCCCCCGTATCGACCTTCAGGTCCGCCCCGCCGAACGAAACGGCACCCGAACCCACCCGCACCGCGAGGAGATTCGCATTGCCCACAAAAGAAGCCGTGAACTCCGTCCGAGGCGCTCGATAGAGCTCCTGCGGAGTCCCGCAGTCCCGCAACCGCGCCTTGTCCATGACGGCGATACGATCCGCCAGGGTCAAAGCCTCCACCTGGTCATGGGTGACGTACAGAATGGAGACGTCGGGCAACTCCCGGTGCAACCGGGCAAGTTCTCCCAGCATCCCCGACCGCAACTGCGCGTCGAGCGCGGAAAGCGGCTCGTCCAGCAACAGCACCCCCGGCCGGATGGCCAACGCCCGCGCGATGGCGACCCGCTGCTGCTGCCCCCCGGAAAGCTCCCGGGGAAACCGTTTGGCGTACGAGGCCATCCCCGTCATTTCCAGCGCCTCGCCGACCCGCCCCGGAATCTCGGACTTGGCGACCTTCCGCGCCTTCATGCCGAAGGCGACATTGTCGGCGACCCGCATGTGCGGAAAGAGCGCGTACTGCTGGACGACCATCCCGATCCCCCGCTGATGCGGCGCAAGCCCCGTGACGTCGCGCTCCCCGATGTACACCCGCCCGGACGCGGGCCGCACGAACCCCGCGACGGCCCGCAGCGCGGTGGTCTTGCCCGAGCCCGAAGGGCCGAGCAGGGCCATGACCTCGCCGGGCTCGACGGTCAGGTCGAGCGAGTCCAGGACGGTGTTCTTGCCGTAGGCGACCGATACGCGATCGAAGCGGATGCCGCTGCTCATCCCTCGACACCCCTGAGAACAGCGGGCAGTTCGGCGACGGAACCCAGGACGTGGGTGGCGCCCGCGGCCCGCAGGGCCGCGTCGTCGTGCGCCCCCGTCAGCACACCGGCGACGACCGAGGCGCCGGAACGTACGCCGCTGAGCATGTCGTACGCCGTGTCCCCCACGACGGCGACCTCCCGCACGCCGTCCACGGCCGCCGTCCGCAGGAAAGCGCTCAGCACCATGTCCGGGTACGGCCTCCCCCGGCCCCCCGCGTCGGCGGGGCACAGCGTCAGCTCGACCAGGTCGCGCCATCCGAGGGCGTCGAGGATGGCGTCCTGGGTGATCCGCGCGAACCCGGTGGTGAGCACCACGGTCCGCCCCTCGCCGCGCAGCTCCTCGATGGCCTCGCGGGCGCCGGGGATCGGCGCGATCCTGCCGCCGTCGACGAGCTCCCCGTACGCCTTCTCGAAGGCGACGTTGGCCCGCTGGGCGAGCGCTTCGTCCCCGAACAGATACCGGAAGACGGAGATCTTGGACTCGCCCATCGTGGCGCGCACGTAGTCCAGCTTCTCGGCGTGGCCGGCGGAGCCCGGTTCGACGCCGAGGTCCCGCGCGGCGGCGGAGAAGGCCTGCTCGACGAGGCCTCCGTCCGCGACGGTCGTGCCCGCCATGTCGAGGACGACAAGCCCATGACGACGCACCGTGGTCGACTCCCTCACCGTTTCCCTCACCATGTCCCGCACCATCTCCCTCACCAGCCCAACTCGTCGGCGGTCTGCTCCGCGATCGCGGGCGAGCACGTCATGCCGCGCCCGCCGGGCCCGGTGACCAGCCACACGCCCTCGCGCACCTGCTGGCGGTGCACGACGCGGGTCGTGTCCACGCACTGCGCGTACACCCCGGCCCAGCGCCGCTTGATCTTGGGCAGCGGGTGGCCCAGGAAGCCCTCGACGACCTCGGTCAGGTGGTCGTAGGGGTCTTCGAGGGTGTCGAAGGCGAAGGGGTGCTCGTACTCGTGGGTGTCGCCGATGGTCAGGCCGCCGTCCTCGCGCTGCACCATGAGCAGCTGCATCTTGTGCTCGGCTGCGGTCGGCGGCTGCGGCTGCCCTGCGTTGAGCGCGTCGAGGGCGTCCGACGTGTAGGCCGGGTAGTAGCGGAAGCTGTCGGCGTCGGCGACGGAGGTGGTGAGCGCCTCACCGAGGGGCTCCGTCTGCATCATCTGGAGCCGTACGCGGCGCACGGGCAGGTCAGGCCCCGCCAGCTCGCGCACGAGCCCGCCGAGCCAGGCGCCGGTGGCGAGCACGACGACGTCACCGGTGTGTACGTCACCGTGGTCGTCCCGCACCGCGTTCTCACCGACGACGTCGCGCACCTCGCGGCCGGGCAGGAAGGTGTAGCGGGGCGAGGCCAACAGCGCTTCCCGCAGCCGCAGTTGGGCGACGCGCGGCTCCACGGCCGCGTCCCGCTCGCACCACAGCCCCGCGATGAAGTCGCCCCGGAGCGCCGGGTTGAGGGCGCGGGCCTCGTCGGCGCCGAGCAGCTTGTAGCCGCGGGCCGCCGCGTCGGGGCGGGCCAGGGCGGCCTCGGCGACCGCGCGCTCGCGCTCGTTGCGTACGAGGGTGAGGGAGCCGTTGGCCCGGAAGCCGATGCCCTCCACCCTCGCGCCGATCTCCTCCCACAGCTCGCGGGCGCGCAGGGCGGTGTCCAGCTCCTCGCCACCGGCGCGGCCACTCACCCATATCTGCCCGAAGTTGCGCAGCGAGGCTCCTCGGGCCTCGCTCTCGCGCTCGATCTGTACGACCTCGTGGCCGCGTTCCACTGCGTGCCAGGCGTGCATGGTTCCCACCACGCCGGCTCCTACGACGATGACTCTCACGACGGCAACGCTGCTGGGGACGAGTGACCCGCCGTGGTCCTGACGGCAACGGGATGGTGAACGGGCACCCAAGCTTGGCCTAGACCCGTTATCTTTGCGTTACTTATCCAGGAGTTGCTCGGGACTTCTGGAGCTCAGTCGCCGCCGTTGCCCAGGTGGGTGGTGAAGGAGAACCGGTCGCCGCGGTAGAGGGTGCGGACCCGTTCGAGCGGGTGGCCCGAGGTGTCGCGCGAGACGCGGTGGATCAGCAGCATCGGCAGCGCGGGCGGGGTGCCGATCAGGAGGGCCTCGCGGGGGGTGGCGAGGACGGTCTCGATGCGTTCGTCGGCGTCACCGAAGGCGATGCCGAGCTGATCGCGGAGGTAGGCGTAGAAGGAGGAGTCGGGCTCGAAGTCCCGGTCGAGCGCGGGGACTCGGGCCACGGAGACGTACGTACTCTCAAGCCCCACCCGCTCCTCGTCGGCGAGCAGCACACGCTCCATGTGCCACACGGGCTCGCCCTGCCCGACCCCGATCTCGGCGGCGAGGGCTTGCGGGGCGGGGAACCGGTCGAGGGAGATGAGATGCCGCCCCGGGGTGCGCCCCTGCCGCCGTACGCCCTCCGTGTAACTCGCGAGGGACAGCGGCTGCTCCAGCTTGGGGCCCGCGACGACGGTGCCGCGCCCCTGCCTGCGCAGCCGCCCTTCGAGCAGCAGCTCACGCAGCGCCTGCCGCACGGTCTCCCGGGCGACTTCGTACCGCACGGCGAGATCCCGCTCGGTCGGCAGCGTCTGCCCGTCCCCCAACTCCTCTATGAGGTCGGCGATTTTGGCCTTCACCGCGTAGTACTTCGGGATGCGGCCGTGCTCGGGGATGCCGGAGCGGATGGGGGCGCCGGGGGCCTGTTCGAGCAGGTGCGCGGGAGGGTTCGGGGAGTTCGGGGAGTTCGGGTTGTCCACGCAGGGATGTTCGCAGACGTACGTGAACAGGTAGGTGAACGGAGGGTGCGGCGGGCTGCTCCCTGGCCTCCGTCAGCACCTCCGTCAGCGGTTCCGTCAGCGGTTCCGCGCGGCCCGCACCCGCCGGGTCCCTACGACGAGGGCCCACCCCCCGGCGAACAGCGCACCGGCGACGGCACTGACGCCGAGGAGGGCGCGGGGTCCTGTGGCGGCGAGTTCATCGCCGTAGGAGGACCCCCCGGCGTCAGTGCGCTCCCGCCCGCCGTCGGAGCCGCGGCTGTCGCTTCCGTCGGGTGCGGGTTCCTGGTTGCGGCCGGGTTCACGCCCAGATCCGACACCGGAATCGGAATCGTCGGATTCAGCATCGGAATCGAGATCCGCATCGCCGCTACCAACGTCACTACCGCCGTCGATGTCGAGGTCGATGTCGAACGGATAGTCGTCGGACTCGCCCACCCAGTCGCCGTCGTCGTCGCGGCGCTGGACGACGGCGGCGGAGATGACAGCGTGCTCGGACTTGGCGGCGGAGGTGAAGGAGAGGCGCACCTTGACGGTGCGGGTCTTCCCCGCCTTGACCGTGAACCCAGGGAATCCGTCGTCGAAGACACCGACGTTCTCGTCCTGGTCGGTCCGCTCGAACTCCACGGGGTGCCAGCGCTTGCCCTCGCGGAACTCCAGCTGGATCTGCCGGGGCCGCAGCTCGCGTTCCTTGTCGACGATGACGACGACCGGGTGGATGCTGGCGCAGGTGCCGCGGGTGGTGTTGGCCAACTCGACGGACCAGCTCCGGTAGCCACCCCCGGCTTCGTAGGCGGCGGGCCCCCCGCGGATCCGGGTCCCGATGGGGAAGCCCTGCCCGTTGGGCGCGGAACAGGTCGGAGGCTGAGCGGCACTCACCCCCTGCACACCTACCGGCAACCCTTCAGCGGCAGCGGCTGAACCCGCCCCGGTCGATACGACGACGGCGGCAGCGGCGGTGACGCCGGAAACGAGAGAGCGGCGAAGTCGCATACGGAGCCTTTACTGAGCGGGCGGGACGGGAGGCCGGGGACGGACCCCCTCTGACACGGCTCAAGCCCCAAAACCGTGCCACGCCCCCCACACCCCCCACCCACGCCACAACCCCGTACCGCCGACTGCCCCACCCAAGTTCCTCCTATCAGCCGACTTTCCCAAGATCCCGATTGCCACAACACCGCCCTGTCAGCGGCACGAGGAACTGCGCACCAAACCCCAACGACCCGCAGCTCGCCCGCCCCCATGCGCCACCCCTACACCGCCCCGCAAGGGGCACGAGAAACTGCGCGCCAAGCCCCCACCCCCCGCAGACACCCCTCACCCGCTCCCAACGCCCCCCCCAAAGCCCCCCCAACAAATCTCAATACGCCCCGCCACACCGTCCCTTAAGGGGCGCGGGGAACTGCGCGCTCAACCCCCACCAACCCGCAGAAGCCCCCCCCCGCACCCCTAACCCCACCCGCCCCTAACCCCGCCCCACCAAAACCGCCCCCTCGGCCCGCCCGAACACCCCCGCAAGAACCAACTGCGCAGCCCCCTCAGCAACCCCCCGCTCACCCCCAGCAGCAACAGCAACGGGCACCTCCACACCCCCACCGCCCCGCCGCGCACAAGCGGCAACAACAGCCCCCACCCCCCGCACAAACCGCTCCTCGGCAGCGAGAACCACCCGCCCACCCAACAGCACAAGGTCAATGTCAAGCAGGCTGACCAGATTCCCCGCCCCCACCCCCAGCACCCGCGCCGCCTCGTCCAGATCCCCCCGCCCGACCGCCGCCAGGCACAACGCCTCGATGCACCCGCGGTCCCCGCACCCACACTCCGGCCCGTCCAGCTGAATCACCTGGTGACCGAACTCCCCCGCCCCGGTCCGCGCCCCCCGGTAAAGCCCCCCGCCGAGCACAAGCCCAGCCCCGAGCCCCGTCCCGAGGTGCAGATAGGCGAAGGACTCCGCCACCCCGCCCAGCGCAAGCCCCAGCGCGGCAGCGTTCGTGTCCTTGTCCACCACCACCGGCAGCCCGAGCCCCAGCCGCGCAGCGAACGCCTCCCGCAGCGGAAACCCGTCCCACGCGGGAAACCCCGTAACCCGGTGCAGCACCCCCTCGGAGTGATCGAGCGGCCCCGGCAGCGCGACCCCAACACCCAGCAGCCCGGCAAGCAGCCCACCGGGCAACCCACCCCCCAGCCCCGCCACTCCACCCGCACCCTCGCCCCGCCCAAGGCCCCCGGCCAGCACCCGCACCACACCCACCGCCACATCCACCACCACCTCCGCACCAGCAGCGAAATCCAGCGGCGCCCGGCGTTCCGCGACCACATGCCCCGTCAGGTCGACCAGGACCGCCGTCAGTTCGTCGCGGTCCAGATGCAGCCCCACCGCGTGGCCCGCGTCAGGGACGAGCCGCAGCAGCGTCCGCGGCTTGCCGCCCGTGGACGCCCGCCGGCCCGCCTCCACCGCAAGCCCCTCCGTACGCAGCCGCGCGGTGATCTTGCTGACGGCCTGCGGCGTGAGCCCCGTACGCTCGGCCAGTTCGAGACGGCTTATGCCGCCCTCGCCCGCCGTGCGCAGCAGGTCGAGCACGAGGGCGGCGTTGTGCCCACGCAGCGCCGGCAGGTTCACTCCGCCGCCCGCCCGGCCACCGCTCCCCTTACCGCCACCACTGCTACCGCTACCGCTACTACCGCCACTCGCCCCCGCATCAGTCCTGTTCACACCCCCCATTGTCGCCCGCGCTTGCGCTTTGGCAACACCGTTGCTTAAGTGGAACTCATGACTGGTACAGGCTCAGGCGCCCCCGGCCCCCACGGCTCCCCGCTACGCGTAGCCCTCATCGGATACGGCCTCGCGGGCTCCGTCTTCCACGCCCCGCTGATCGCCGCCACCGAGGGCCTCACCCTCGACACGGTCGTCACGTCGAACCCGGAGCGGCAGGCGCAGGCCCGCGCCGAGTTCGGTGACGGGCTGCGCTTCGCCGCCTCGCCCGACGACCTCTGGGCCCGCGCGGACGAGCTCGACCTGGTGGTGATCGCGTCCCCGAACAAGACGCACGTCGCGCTCGCGACCGCCGCCCTCAAGGCGGGCCTCCCGGTCGTCGTGGACAAGCCGATCGCGGGCACCGCCGCCGAGGCCCGCGAGCTCGCCGCGCTCGCCGACGACCGCGGTCTCGTCCTCTCCGTCTTCCAGAACCGCCGCTGGGACAACGACTTCCGCACTCTCCAGAAGCTCATCGCCGACGGCGAACTCGGCGACGTATGGCGCTTCGAGTCCCGCTTCGAGCGGTGGCGTCCGCAGCCCAAGGGCGGCTGGCGCGAGTCCGGAAACCCGGAAGAGATCGGAGGTCTGCTCTACGACCTCGGGTCCCACGTCGTCGACCAGGCCCTCGTTCTCTTCGGCCCCGCGCAGACCGTGTACGCGGAGTCCGACGTCCGCCGCCCCGGCGCCGAGGCCGACGACGACACGTTCATCGCCATCACGCACCTCGGCGGCGTCCGCTCGCACCTGTACGTGAGCGCCACCACCGCCCAGCTCGGCCCCCGCTTCCGCGCCCTCGGCTCGGCGGCGGGCTACGTGAAGTACGGCCTCGACCCGCAGGAAGCCGCACTCCGCGACGGCAAGCGGCCCACGGACGAGGGCAGTTGGGGCGAGGAGCTCGAATGCATGTGGGGCCGGGTCGGCTCCGGCGAGTCCCCGCTGACCGGCGGCGGCAGCCCGGTCAAGACGCTGCCCGGCGACTACCCCGCGTACTACGCGGCCGTGGCCGCGGCGGTCCGTGGCACCGGCCAGAACCCCGTCTCCGCGTACGAGGCCGCATCGGCGCTCGACGTCCTGGAGGCGGCACGCCGCTCGGCCCGCGACGGTGTGACGGTGGTCGTATGACGACCCCCACGCCGACCGGCCCGCCCACGGTCGAGGAGCTGGAGACCCAGGAACTCCGCCTGGTCCTGCCCCACTTCACGTACGAGGACGCCTGGGCACTCGGCACCCTCCTGGTCGACCTGGCCCGCGAGCGCCAGGCCCCGGTGGCCGTCGACATCACCCGGGGCGGCCAGCAGCTCTTCCACGCGGCGCTGCCCGGCTCGACCCCGGACAACGACGCCTGGATCGCCCGCAAGCGCCGCGTCGTCGAACGCTACGGCTGCTCGTCGCTCCTGGTCGGCACGCGTTTTCGCGCCAAGGGGACGACGTTCGAGGAGTCCTCGCGCCTGGACCCGGACGTGTACGCGGCCCACGGCGGCGCGTTCCCGATCGCGGTGCGCGGCGCGGGCGTGATCGGCACGGTGGTGGTCTCGGGCCTCCCGCAGCTGGCGGACCACGCGCTGGTGGCGGAGGCGCTGGAACGGTTCGTGTAGCAGCGCCCCCAAGGGGCGCGGGGAACTGCGCGGCCGGCCACGACGCACCCGCAGGTGGGAGCCGACGGAGGAGACCCCTCCGTCGGCTCCACCGGGGAGCACCAAGAACCGCCGCACCCCCGCCCCGAAGGGCTACGCGTCCTTCAGCTCCTGCCGCTGCCTGCCGAGCCCCTCGACCTCGAGCTCCACGACATCCCCGGCCCGCAGATACGGCTTCGGCTCGGGATGCCCCATGGCCACCCCCGCCGGCGTACCGGTGTTGATGACGTCACCCGGGTACAGCGTCATGAACTGGCTTACGTAGCGCACCACTTCGGCCACCGGGAAGATCTGCTGGGCCGTCGTCCCGTCCTGCTTCAGCTCGCCGTTGACCCAGAGCTTCAGGGACAGCGCCTGCGGGTCGGGGACCTCGTCCGCCGTCACCAGCCACGGGCCGAGCGGGTTGAACGTCTCGCAGTTCTTGCCCTTGTCCCAGGTCCCGCCGCGCTCGATCTGGAATTCGCGCTCGGATACGTCGTGCGACACCGCGTACCCGGCGATGTGCGCGAGCGCCTCCTCGTGGGACTCCAGGTAGCGGGCGGTGCGCCCGATGATGATCGCGAGCTCGACCTCCCAGTCGGTCTTGACCGACTTGCGCGGCACGAGCACGGTGTCGTCGGGACCGACCACCGTGTCCGCCGCCTTGAAGAAGATGACGGGTTCGGCGGGCGGCGTCGCCCCGGTCTCCCGCGCGTGGTCGTGGTAGTTCAGCCCGATGCACACGACCTTGCCGATCCGGGCCACCGGCGGCCCGACCCGCAGCCCCGCCGCGTCGAGCGCGGGCAGCTCGCCCGCCCCGGCGGCGGACCTGATCCGGTCGAGGGCGGCGGTGTCGGCGAGCAGCGCGCCGTCGATGTCCGTGACGGTCCCTGACAGGTCCCGCAACGTCCCTTCGGCGTCGAGCAGCGCCGGGCGCTCGGCCCCCGCCGTACCGACTCGCAGCAGCTTCATGGTCAATCTCCCTTGGTCGAGCGGGCCCGGTCCGTACTGACCGTTCGCGTGGCCCGGCACCGGCCGATGGGTTGCGGCCATCGGAGGTTTGGCCGATCCTCCAATCTCGCGGTCCATCCCGCAAGACCCTGTTCATAGACCGGACCGTTACCCGGCGGTAGCCAGCGCCCCGGCACCGAGCGGCACGTCGCGGTAGAGGACGGCCCGCTCGACCGCGCTCCAGGTGGTGCTGGTGACCACGTACAGCGCGGCGGCGAGCGGCACGAAGGCGACGGTGAACAGCGTCATGAACGACATGAACGGCATCACCTTGGTCATCGCCCCCATGCCGGGCATCTGCTGCCCCGCGCCCCCCGCGTTCCCCCCTGGCGTGGCCGCGGCACTCGCGGCCATCTGCTTCTTCGTACGCGAGAAATTGAAGGTCGCGACGGCGGCCACGATCGCGAAGAGCCCGAGGTAGACGAGCCCCTGCGCCCCGAAGACCCCGCCGTCGCCGAGCGCGTCCGCCCAGCGCCCGCCGAGCGGCGCCTCGAACAGCTTGTGCCCGAGCAGCGCGTTGGCCTCGCCGCCGATGCTGGAGTTCGAGAACAGGTGGTAGAGCAGGAAGAACGCCGGGAGCTGGAACATGCTGGGCAGGCACCCGGAGAGCGGCGAGACCTTCTCCGCCCGGTGCAGTTCGAGAACCGCCTTCTGGAGCTTCTCGGGATTCTTGGCGTGCTTCTTCCTCAACTCCGCGATCTGCGGCGACAGCTTGGCGCGCGCCTTCTGGCCACGGGCCGAAGCCCGCGACAAGGGGTGGACGAGGAGTCGTACACACGCTGTGAACAACACGATGGCGGCGGCCATCGCGGAGGCGTGGAAGACGGGTTCGAGCAGGTCGGCGAGGGAGCCGACCAGATCGGCGAACAGGGACATGAAGCCGGACAGGAAGTCGAACATGGGGAAACCCTCCGGGGGTCTCGTCGTGCCGAGGAAAGGAAGCTGACGTCGGCGTGACGACTCGCGGAAGGGGGTGCTTCAGGTCAGGTCTCTGTCGCGCCCTACGCGGCCGTCATGACGAGACGGCCCGGTGCTCGGGGCCGCCTGCGCCCGGAGGCGTCGGGATCGCGCTGCGGCAGGAACGCCGTGCGCTTCTCGCGGTCGCGGATGGCTGTACGCACCCGGGTGCGGGGCACGGCGGGCGCGCAGCGCGCGGCGATGAGCGAGCAGAGGGCGAGCGCGGAGCCCGCGGCGGCGGTCGCGGCGAGCGCGACGGCGGCGGTGAGGCTGCTCGCGTCGAGGAGAACGACCTCGACGAGGAGGAAGAGGAGAAGTCCGGTGGGACGGAGGGCGGCTTTCCAGCTGCGGATCATGTCCTGCATCGCTTCCCGTCCCTCCCTCCAGTAGAGCCAGTAGAGCCGGCACAGCCGACCCGTCATCTCGTACTGCCGTTATACAGGATGCGCCCATGGGGGACACAGGGTCGGGCCCGGCCTACCGCGGCCGCATGGACTCCAGCTTCCCCCACACGACGAGCCGGTACTTGGAGGTGTACTCGGGGGTGCAGGTGGTGAGGGTGATGTAGTACCCGGGAGAGCTGTAGCCGTGCCCGGCCTTCACGAGGCTGCGGGGCACGGAGCGGATGACGCCGCTGTCGCGGGCGGAGGTCTGGCTCAGCGCCTTGTCCACGACGTACGTATAGACGGCCTTCTTCGTCTCGGCGACGAGCCGGTCCCCGCCCCTCAGCCGGTTGATGCGGCGAAAGGGCTCTCCATGGGTGTTGCGATGCCCGGCGAGCGCGAAGTTCCCACCCTGACCGGGTTGGGCGGTACGCGGATAATGCCCGACATACCCCTTGTTGAGTACGGCACTCTTGCTGACCCCTTCGGCGACGGGCACCCGGATCCCGATGCGCGGAATGCGGAGGACGGCGTAGGCCTGGTCCCAGTCGGGCGCCGGGGCGGAGACGGCCCGCTGGCGCCGACCGGACTCGGTGGAGCCCCCCGAGCCGGGGTCGGCAGCGGCACCGTCGCCGACTCCGGGGGAGCCATCCGCCCCCGAACCCGAACCCGAATCCGACTGATCCGGCCACTGATCCGACTGACTCCCCGACTCCCCCTCCTCCTCCCCCTCCCTCCCCCACTCCCGCTCAAGAGCCTGGACCTTGCGCTCGGCGCCTTCGCGGGCCTGGCGATTGGTCCACCAGAGCTGGTGGACGACGAGGAGGAGCAGGACGAGCCCGCAGGTGACGGCGGCTTCGGCCCCACCCCAGACAAGACGAGCACCGCGCCCCCGCCGCCCGCGACGCCCCTGCACGACGACAGGAACCCGATCCGCAGCCCGATCGCGCACGCGGGCACCTCCCCTCCCAAGAGGGCGGCAGGTTAAGCCCAAGCCCGCCAACTAGCCATGGCGACCGCAGGACGACACCACGACGCCCCGACCCCCCGACGCCACCAGGGAAGCCACTACGGGAGGAGGCCGTCCCGTTCCCGACGGCACGGCCACCCCGATCCGCCCTGATCTGCACGGCAACCCTGCTGCAACGCCCCCACTCGGCAGTACGGTGTCCCGTATGCGCCCCGACACGCCTGCCGACCACATCGCCGAAGCCGAGCGCCTGGAGCGGACCGCCGGCTTGTACCCCGAGGACTCCGAGCACCTGCTGCTCCAGGCCGCGGCCAACCTGGAGCTGGCGGGCGAGCGCGACCGCGCGACCACGCTCTACGACCGCCTACTGGCCCCCGACGCTCCGCACCCCGCGTCGGCCCCGACCCTGATCCGGGCCCTGAAGGCCTCGAACCTCTGGGAGTACGGCCACGAGGCGGAGGCAAGGGCGATCATCGACGGCGTACGGGCATCGGCCCCACGCGACCCGGCGCCCTGGGTGATCGTGGCGGAGTCCCTGGAGTCGCACGACGAACTGACCCAGGCCCAGGAAACCTTCACGCAGGCCCTGGAACTCCTGCTCCCGCCCGGCACCTCCGGCGGCGCCCCGTCGTACGAACAACGCCCGCTCCTGTTCGGCCGCCACAGGGTGCGCCGCCTGCTGGGCGCCACGCACGACGCATGGGACGCACTGGCGGACGAGGTCTCGACGTCCCCCGTCCCCCTGGACGAACTGCACGACCCGAAGCGGATCTGGTCCCTGGGCTCGGACAACCCCGCGGAACTCCGCGCCGAAATCTCCCGCATCCAGGCAGAGTTGGGCTCGTACAGGGAGGCGCTCTCCCGCCCCTTCCCGGTGGCGGTCCTGCACTGGCCGGCCACGGAACTGACGGAACTCCTGACGGCGTACCCCGCCCTGGAAACGGAATACCCCTCCCACGAGGCCCACTTGACGACCATAGAGGCCTCCTTGCGGGAACTCTCAGCCTCCGGCACCCCGAACCTGGGAATCGTCACAGGCACGGTCCCGTCCTACGAGGCTTTCGCAGCCTCAGAGGGCGCACAGCCGACGGAGGCGTCGCTACTACCGCAGTACGCGACGACGCTGGCCGCGCGGGGGCGTGCCGTGGGGTGGCCGCCGGAGGCGGGGGCGGGGTGTTGGTGCGGGTCGGGGCGGGCTTATGGGGAGTGCCACGGGGGCGACGGGGCCTGAGCTGGCACCCGAGGCTCCACTCGGCGTGACTCCGCGATCGTGCACCGAGCGGACGTCGGGAAGTAGGACACTGAAAGCATGCGCGCCGCACCCCCCTCCAGCCCCGACGTCTCCGCCCGGATGAGCCGGCAGACCAATCGGGACACGAGTGCGGAACGGGCGGTGCGGCAGCTCCTGCATGCGTCCGGATACCGCTACCGGACGCACTATCCGGTGCCGGGTATGCGCAGGCGCAAGATCGACATCGCGTTCACGCGCGCAAGGTTGGCCATCTTGATCGACGGCTGCTTCTGGCACGGCTGCCCGGCGCACGCCACCAGTCCCAAGGCGAACGCGGAGTGGTGGCGACAGAAGCTCGATCGCAACATAGAGCGGGATCAGGAGACGAACGCCCAGCTCTTGTCCGAAGGCTGGACGGTCCTGCGCTTCTGGGAACACGAGTCACCGGACGCCGTCATGCGTCAGGTGGCCGCGGCCGTCGAGCGGGAATATGCAAGCAGACGGGAACCACAGCGAAAAGGCGGGGGCCGATGAGCAAACTACGATTCGTCGACGTGTGCGCAGGGGCGGGTGGATTGGCCTTGGGGTTGGAACACGCCGGATTCGAACCCGTACTGCTTATCGACAAGAAGCCTGTGGCGTGCGACACGCTGCGCACGAACCGTCCGACGTGGCAGGTTCTGGAGTCGGATCTACTGGAATTCTCCCCCTCCCGGCACAAGGAGATCTACGACGTAGATCTACTCTCAGCCGGACTACCCCGCGTGAAGTCCAGCGCGACCGTCGCGCGAACCGATACCGGGGCCGAGCTGCGCCTACTGGAAGCGACCGTCTATCTGGCGCATGCCGTCCAGCCCCGGACGCTGATCATCGAGAACGTACCGGGCCTTGTGGGCGCCCCCGATTTCGAGCCGATACGCGATTTCATCCGCAAGGAGCTCGATCACCTTGGCTATCAGTTCCGGTGGTTCGTACTGAACGCAGCCGACTTCGGGGTACCGCAGGACCGGAAGCAGGGACTGCTCGTCGCACTTAAGAAGCAGTACTTCGACAAGTTCCGTCCGCCGGAACCGACGGTGAGCAGGCATCTGTCCGTAGGCCGGGCCTTGCGCCACTCGATGGCCATGGGCGGTTGGCGGGACGCCGACCGATGGGCGGCCCAGGCGCTCAGCGTGGCTCCCACCCTGGTGGGCGGGTCGGACAGGCGGGGAGGCGCGGATCTCGGACCGACAGGGACGAAGAAGGCCTGGGCCCGGATGGGCGTCGACGGAGGCACCGTGGCCGACGATGTTCCCGACCCAGACTTTGCCTGGGCCCCGGAGACGGGTCGGCACGGGATGGTCAGGATCACGACGGACCAAGCCGCTCTCCTGCAAGGCTTCCCGTCCGACTGGAGATTCACCGGGAAGAAGACAGCCCGCTATCGCCAGATCGGGCATGCCTCACCGCCGCCGGTGGGCAAGGCACTCGGGCTGGCAGTTCGAGCCGCGCTGGGGACGCCCGCAGGTGCCGTCGCCGGCTACACTTCAACCCCATGAACAGCCCAGGAACGCAAGCTCACCATCTCGACGACGTCCGCATCTTGGATCTCTTCGCAGGCCCTGGTGGACTTGACGTCGCCGCGCACTTCCTGGGATTCAAGAGCATCGGGATCGAGTTGGACCGAAACGCGTGCGAGACACGCTACGCAGCAGGTCTGCCGACGATCCACGCTGATGTGAGCGTCATGCGCGAGACCCGCTTCGACGAGATTCCCAAGTCGGTCGACGTGCTCGCCGGAGGGCCGCCCTGCCAGTCCTTCTCGGTCGCCGGCAAGGGCGCGGGACGGAAAGCACTGGAGACGGTGGATGAGTTCATCCACCGTCTCGTGGGCGGGGAGGACGAAGCCGAGATCGACAAGGATCTTCATTCTCTCGGCAAGGACCCGCGCACCGCTTTGGTCCTAGAGCCCCTCCGCTGGCTGCTCAAGGCGATCGAGACAGAGGATCGCGACCCGTACAAGGTGATCGTTCTGGAGCAGGTACCCGCGGTCCTGCCCCTCTGGGAGGTCTACGCCAAGCTTCTGCGTAGCGGCGAAGGACGACTAAGAGGCGTCAAGTACGAAGCTGAATGCTGGGAGTTGAAAACCGAGCAGTTTGGAGTGCCGCAGACCCGCACACGCGCCGTACTCGTCGCTCGGCGCCCGGGTCATGGGGCCATCCAACCGCTCGAAACGACTCACCTGCCGTTCGACTTGCACCGGGGGAAACGCAACGCTGCGCAGGCGGACATGCTCCCGACCGAATCCGCGATTCCCGGGCCCAAGCAGTCCTGGGTCTCCATGGCGGAGGCACTCGACACGGCGAGCAAGCTTGAGAACTCCGCCATGGCTACATCCCGACTTCGGACGGGGGGCAAGATGAAGTTCTTCGTCGTCTCGAACTACGGTTCCGGGGGCGACCCGAAGAACAGAGGCAGGCGCCTGTCCTCGGAGCCCTCATTCACAGTCACCGGGAAGATCTCCCGGAACAAGGTCTACAAGAGCGATGCGGAATACGAAGCTGAGAAGTACGACCGCTTCACCATCGCCGAGTCCGGGGTGCTCCAGACCTTCCCACACAACTTCCCCTGGTCTGGCAACGACCGGGCACAGCAGGTGGGCAATGCGGTGCCCCCACGACTCGGCATGCACGTACTCAGTAAGGCATTGCGCGGGGACGCCCCCTCCGACGCCGAGTTGGAATCAGCGACTACTTGGCCGAGCGTGCCTCAGACCACCACGGACGAGTTGCGCGACATCGGGTGCGGCGACCAGGGCCGATGCCCTCCGGACGAGCATAAAGTCACTCGCTCTGGTCGGAAGTCCGCCCCCTGACCTGCGCGTCCGCAAACAGCTCCTCAAAGTGACCTACCAGTGTCTCAACCGCACCCACTGGGGCCCGCTCCTCCTCCGGCCCTTCAGGCAGGTTGTTCCTGGGCGAAGGTAGCGATGATTCGGCATCCGCGATCCAATCGCGCAACGGCTCCCCGTCCCGCTCCCCGTCCGGAGCTATGACGTCGTACATCAGAGTCGCCGCAGCAGCGTTGATTGCGGGCGTCAATGCGTTCACTTCACGACCGGTGCGCACGGTGCCTCGCTCCATCAACCTGACAAGGGCCAGAGCGGTAGGGCGATGATCGATTATGTCCAGCCGCAGAGTGGAGTTGAGCATGTCCTGGTTGCCGCAAGCCACCACGACGGGGCGGTAGTCCGAACCGTCCCGGAAGAGTTCGGCAGCCCACCAGAGCCTGGCAAACGCCTGCTTGTAGTGCGGTCCGACGAACTTGTCCCGGGCAACGCTCCCGTGCAGAGCACCGGCTTTCGGTTCAGACAAATGCCGCCACACGACGTAGTCCGGCGCCACGCCAAGGGCCAGATACGTCCAGAGCCCCTTCTCAGCTGCTTCCCGACGGGTCAGTCTCATGGTCTCGTGCAAACGCGGTGCCAGCCACGCATCCGCTGCCGTGGGCCGCTCGTCCCGGAACCTGTTCAGCGCTTCATCGATAAGATCCCGCACTCGATGCAGTCGTAGTCGCGCATCGTCGCCCGACAATGTCTCGGCAACCTTGTTCAGCGCGATGGAGGGGACGTCCTCTCGTCCTTCGAGCAGTCCGGTGGAGATGTAATCGGCAGCCTGCACATCGGAGATCAGGGCAAGTCGTTCCGGCAGGTGCTCTGGGCGGGAAGTCACGAGTTGGCCTCCTGGCCCAGTCGTTCGATGTCACGGACAGTGGCGGTCAACGCTTTGGGGACCTCGGCACGACGGCTGGCTGCGTACTGGATCCGCGGCTGCAGGTCCGTCCAGCTCTCATCACCCGTACGCCGGATATATACCTCTCGGAGGGCGTCTTCCTCCGACCGCCCGGGGACAATGTCCGGGAGCATCTCGCGGAGCACCGCACCTCGCCAGTCGGGCGGAAAAAGAGGAGTCCCGTCGTCCTCGATGTCCAAGTCACCGATAGCAGTGTGGAAGACCGCGGTCCATACATCGGCGCACATCTGGGCCAGCAGCATCTCGCCCACCACGCCCTCCAGTGTCGAGCCCTGGCCTTCCACGAGGGCCACGAGGCCCTCGAAATCCGAGTTCAGGCGAACAGTGGGCATCCGCCCTGAGGTGTCCACGATCCAAGGGGCGTCCCGGAAGCTACGCAACCACTCCGCACCGCGGGCGAAGCTGACTGTGCTGAACTCGAGTTGACGGTCCCGGAGCGGGGCAGCAGCCGATACGTCGATAAACCATTCCAGGTCCGTGGAGGCGACGATCCTCCCCGGTGTGCCTCCGACTGTTGCCACCACGTGTACTGCGAGGGATGCACGGTCCAGGTGGTCATCCCGGTCGAGCTCGATCTCTCCGGTCCACTCCCTGCCCCCGTCTGCTGGACCTGACAGCCGTGCGACAGTGCGCAGGTTGGTAGCCCCCTCTGTCAGAACGGCGACAACGGTGATGTCCGACCAATGGCCCTTCGCCTCGATCTCACGAGCCGGCACAGTCGCCTTCAAGGTCAGCCGTGCACTCTGCCAGTCGTCGCGCTCGGCTCTACCTAGTGCCACGACCTGCTCGACAACCGAGAATGCTCGGGTGTCCAACTGCTCACGGATGTCGCCTGGGCCGCGTAGCCGCACAGCCGTGACGCGCGCTGTCACCGCACCGGTCAGTCGGGGGTACGGGTAGGCCCTCACGCCACGCCCCCCTTGCTCTCTTGGAGCTCGACAACAAGGCCGGTCAGCCCAGCCCGCACCGGATGCGTGGCCACGTCGGTGACCCCTCGAAAGACTGCACGGCGAGTACCCGGAGCGAAACACAGTACGCCGTCGACCAGTTCACAATTACTGACAGCCACCAACTCTGCCCACTTGACCACTGGACGCGTGCCGGATCGCACCTCCAGCTTCGCCACAGGGCTCATGCGCCATGGCTCCTCCCCATACGTCACCTTGACCTCGGCGGTTACCTGCCATGCCCCGGAGGAGTCGACCACAGCCTGCAATTCGTTTAGTTTCGGGGGTGTCATCACCCCTCTGGCCTTGGTGGTGGCCCTGCCCGAGATCTTGAGCCGCTTACTGACCCTGCTAGTACCGCGCGCCTTCTTCTCCGCGGGAATTGCCACAAGTTCGTGCACGGCTCTGTTGGTCTCCGAAGTCAATGCCTGAATGCGTCGATGAGCCGACGGGGAATAGCGCATCCTCAACTCCTCCGTCTGAGACCACTTGTTGTGTTCAGGCGGCTCGGAGAATCGCAGGAAGTCCTCGGCCTCGGCCGCGAACGGGGCGTCGGCTCCTGCCGCCCGCCCCGCAAGCAGCACGGCCTGGAACGGGTTGGTCCCGACAGGCAGACGAGGTACCCAACTGGTCTTGACCGTCATGCGATTGCCCCGCATCTGGGTCACCCGATTTATCGGGCCGTCGGCATCCGTGGCGTCGGTGACGAGGAGCACCGCCCGGTGCTCACCTGCGGAGCCAGCAAGGCCATCCTTTTCCGGGACTTTCAATGGGACGTAGACAAGCGCCACTTGGGCCGGCTCGGTGAGGCGATTCACAGTAGTGCCACTGAGGAAGGCTCGGAGAGCGCGTGAGCGCGCGGGTTGATGCACATCTGGATCGACCCGTTCTTCCGCAATGCATTCCACGCCGTTGCGCAGCGTCCGCACCGACGCCTCCAGCAGTGACCGGCGGCCGTCTCCCGCTGTCATCGCAGCCCAGAAGTTGCGCCCGAGCGCCCCGACCAACCTCTGGTGCATGCGCTCCAAGCTGTCTTCGTCGTCGCCCGCATCGCCATCTTGGTCCTGCCCGGCCCCAGCGAGACTGGCCACGTCATGTGCTCCGACAATCAAGAACGATGTGCCGGGATCATCGCCCTCGCGGGTGAGATGAAGGCTTTCGACCGTCTCTTGATCGGCCCACCAGGAACGGACAACCTCCCCGTTGTCCGCCTCGACATCCGGCTGACCCAACCAAGCGGGGCCGGCGAATCTCCTGCCGTCCACCTCCCGCCAGGGCAGGTCGAGACGTCCGATCAGCCGCCTTCGAGTATGCCCGTGGTGCGGCTCGGAGAGCGTGGAGTTCATGAGGACCAGCCCCAACCTGCTGGTCGCCCAGAGCGTGGCCTTGCCGAGACCGTATGAACCGCCTGCCGCCGCGTCCGACTTCCGACTGTCCAACTGGCGCCGCACTACGGCAGCGAACCGACCGTCCTCGTAGTCGTCGCCGGTGAGCCCGTTGGCGTTGTAGTCGTCCACACGAAGAAGGACCAGCCGATCCCGCTCGAGCATCTCCCTAAGACCGGCACTTATGACGCGTCCGACCTTCTGGTCCTGCGCGGCGGCCGCCTCGTAGTGGGGATGAAGGTCATGCCAGCGGATCGCAGTACGAAACCGGGCCAGGTGGTCGCCGGTCAGTTCGTGCAGGGTGTAACAGACCCTGACCGGACGGTCGTTCCTTTTGTCACGCTCGTCGAGGCTGTTCTGGGTCGCCTCACGGGCCAGGACCTCCAGATCGGCCTCGAAGGCGAACGCCGCCGCATTGCCGAACTCCCGCCCGCCATCGTCGTGCCCAGGGCGGTGATACCAGACGGCTGGTGTCTTCACTTCCTGGTTCGGGCGCCCTGGCGAAGCACCAGGATCACGCGAGGTCTCTTCCTGCGGGAGGCCCAGGGCCTCCCGCACTCCGGCCAGGAGCTCCGGGTGAGGCACGGAACGGCCACCAAGCCAGGCTTCGACGACCGCACGCGTCGCTCCCAACCGGACAGCGAGTTGGCCTTCATCGATCTCGATGTCGTGCATCCGGTCGGCCAACCAACGACCGAACTCCGCCTCTTTCGCGGTCACTGCTTCCCCTCTCCCATCGGAACCGTTCACGCCATCGGGATTCCCGCTCCTGAAGCCCGGTATCGGGTCTTCGGCATGCGCCTCCGCCTGAGCCGCCGAGACCGCACGAACTTTGGGCGCTCGTTTGGCTCTCTTCCCTTCGGCGAATTGAGGGAATTCTCGACTTCTAACCTGCGCACCCGGATCATCAGGGTCCAGTCCCAACTGGACCCTCATCTCCTTCATGGCCCGCTTCTCGATCTGCCGGATACGTTCCCGAGTGACACCTAAATCCTTCCCGATGTCGTCCAGCGTCCAGGGTCTACCATCAAAGAACCCAAATCGCAGAGACAGAATCTTCCGTATGCGATCCGTGAAATCACACGCATCAAAGAGCTGGAAGAGCTCTTCGCGCTCGAATTGAGCCCACAGCGTCTGCTCCGGCCCCGGCACAGGGTGGAATCTGTCAACCACCAGCTCCCCAAGGGTCATGTTCTCGCTGACAGGATGCTCCAGCGAGAGAACGAGCCGACGACTGAGCCGCAGACACTCATGCACCTTCTCCGGCTTGAGTCCGCATGCCAGTGCGAGATCGTCGATATTGGGCACGACGCCTTGGCTCAGGAAATTTCGTTCGGTCTTCCGTACCTTCTCAATATAAGTCCACATGTGAATCGGGAGCCGAATAGCAGCACCTTCGTCACCGATCGCACGACTGATGCGTTGCCTGATCCACCAGGTGGCATAGGTGGAGAATTTATATCCCATGGAGACGTCGAATTTCTCCACTGCACGCATCAGCCCGATCATTCCGTGCTGTGCAAGATCTTCGTACATCAAGCCACTCTGAGCATGTCCCGAACTCTGCAGAATCTTGTGAACGAGCCGCTGATTGTGAACCACCATCGCGGTGAAGGCCCGATAAGCCTCACCGACTCTCGGTAGGTGCGCGGCGTATCTGTCGGGCAAGGCCTCCGAGGCCGTTTTCCCCTCACGGAACAAGAGGCAGAGTCCGACTTCCTCCTCAGCGCTCAGGAGATGCCGGTGAGGGTGGACTCTCCAACGATCGGCGTCGAGCAACCGCCGAGCAGCCCGGCGGGCAGCCTGCTGATTGTCGACACGAACCTCCCCACGCCGCGACTCGAGATTCGGAGCCTCTTCCTCCTCTCCCATAACTGGATCAAGGACATCGTCGGCCTCGGCATCTCCGACGGCTGAGTCGAGATCATCGTCAGCCTCGGCGTTCTCTGCTCGTTGATCACCGAGAGCGACTGCAGGTTCAGGCGCGGCCGATTCGCGCGCGACTTCGCCTACGCCACCTCCCGACTCATCCGCAACGAGGGCGGCACACAACGACCGCTTTTGCTCCAGATCCAGTCGCGCCGCCAACACGACTTGGTCCAGAACTGTCTGAAATACGACCCCCTCGGCCAGAAATCGCCGTATGAGGCCAAGGAGTGTGTACCAACCACCGTCACCTACAGCATGATTGGACGCCCCGCCGCGCCGCTCCGTAACCATCCCGCCCCGCGCCCCCGCTCCATCGCCGTTCCCTCTCAGTCCATCACCAGTCGCACCACCACTGCCAGCGGTTCGTTGCAAAGAACGACGACTTGCGGCATCTGCACTCGATACCGTGAAGTTAGTTGGCGTGACCATGGGGAGAGTTGATGCGGATTTTTCCGAGCGAGATCTCGAGCAGGACCAGGAGCAAGGGGGAGCGCAGCGTCTTCACGGCGCTCAAGACCATTCAGGATGACCAGAGCGTCGCGCTGCACTCGGTTCATCTCCCCGAGCACCGCAGGAAGCGAGTCGGTGAGATCGACTTCGTCGTCATCATGCCCGACATTCTGCTCTTCATCGAGGTCAAGGGCGGAAGGGTTGTTGAGGACGGCGGGAACTGGTACTACGGGCCGGTGGGCAGGGAAGACGGCCCCAAGGAGAGCCCCTTCGCCCAGGCCAGCGGAGGCATGCACGAGTTCGAGCGCGAGATCGGCGGCCTGGTCGGTGACTTGAGGAACCATGGTGTCCCCAGTGGGTATTTGGTGGTGACCCCTGACATCGACCTGCCACCATTGACCGAGTACAAGCCCGAGCAGTATCTCGGTAAGACCGCCTACGACGGCGGACGTGGTCTGTCGCAGGGAATCGAGCGGGCGGCTCGCTACTGGCTGCGCCGGAACCGGTGGGCTCGGACACCTGTCTCGGCTTCATTGCGCAAGAAGATGCTCGAAGCCACCCGCCCGCAATTCGACCTCGTCCCCAACCTTCACTCCAAGTTGCTGCACCTCGATGTCGCCTTCGAGCGTCTGACCAACGAACAGCTGGACAGGCTGGACGAGTCGGAATCCAACGACCGCCTGATCTGGACCGGCGGAGCAGGCACCGGGAAGACATTCCTGGCGGCCGAGGCAGCACGCCGCAAGGCCGTGAACGGCAGTGTCCTGTTCACCTGTGCCAGCACTACTCTTGCCGCCCACGTGGCCGGAATTCTCGCAGGCGAAGCGATCACCGTCCTACCGTTCGACCGCCTTGACGAGGCTGTCGGCCGCACCTTCGACCACCTGATCGTGGACGAGGCGCAGGACCTGATGACCTTCGAAAGCATGGACACCCTGGAGAAGTTGCTCGTGGGCGGTCTTGCCGAAGGCCGCTGGCTCTTCTTGCTCGACCAGAACAACCAGGTGCTATCCCCTGCCTCGTATGACCCAGAGGCGTGGAACTACCTACTTTCGATGGGCTCCCGCTTCGGACCTCTTCGGCGCAACTGCCGCAACACCACCCAGATCGTGAAGCAGGTCCACTTCTACACGGGTGCCGACCTCGGGGTGGCCTCAGCCGGCGAGGGCGAGCCGGTCCGCTTCGAGTCCGTGGAAGGCGTCCAACAGGAAGCCACCGCTTTGGACACCTACGTGAGCGATCTCGTCCAACAAGGCGTTTCTCCCAAGGACATCACGTTGTTGTCTGTATCCGGGGACTGGGAAGCAAGTTCCGCGCGACTTTCCCAGCGATCGTCCAAGATCGAGCGATTCGCAGATGTCGTCGGGACCGAACGCACCAAGAACCGTCTCACCTGGTCCTCCATCGCTGACTTCAAGGGACATGAGAACCACGTCGTCTGCCTCATCGACCTTGAACCCGTTCATCTAGAAGGTCGGCTCGACGCGATCTACGTAGCCTGGACCAGGGCTAGGGCTCAACTGTGGGTCTCGTGTCGCCCCGGGTCCCGCCAGAAGCTGAAGGACCTGGGTGTGGCCGGGCTGGAGCGGATGGGTGCCCAGGGATGAACGGGATCGAGCAACAACTCAGCGCGCACCGAGCGGACTTCGGGGCGTACCTGCGCAAGCAGTTGGTCGGCCCGGCCATTGCCGAGGACGAGGTCCTCGTCGATCCGCCCGACCGGCGCTATCTCATGGGGACCTTGTATCCGCGCGGCGCCTCCCTGCTTGAGCACTCGCAAGTCGAAGGCGAGCAAGAAGCACACGAAACCGAAGCCGGCAACAGTGAAGAGGACACGTTCGCCGACGACCCGGTCGCAGAGGCGAATGCGTGGCTTCCCTCGTCGCTCGGATTCTCCTTCTTCACGGACGCTCATCACATCGAGGTGACGTGTGGTGCGTCTCGCTATCTGACATCTCGCCAAGGCGGACGACGCAGTTGGAAACGTCAGCCTCGCCTGTCCGCGACCAAGACGATCGCCGTGGATCAGAAAGAGGCAATCCGCGTGCTGGACGACCACGGTCGTCTCCACGTGCGCTGGCGCCCGTTCGGAGGCGGACACCTCATTACCTGCGTACTCGCCAATGGACACGATGAGGAGGACAGCGCCCACAAGGACCGGGACCTGATGCTCTTCCAGGCTGAGTTGGCCGTGACCACGATGGATGGGCGGATCCTCGAGTATCCGAGCACCAGGCTCAACAGCCGCGATGAGGAGGAACAGGAGCTGCGCGTCCAGTACCGGAATACAGTGACGAGGGCCGTCGGTCACGGGTGTGCTGTCGACTGGAGCGAAGATTCGCAAGAGGTCACCACCGTGCGGGCCCAAGTCATGCCGCAGCAAGTGGTCGCACACATCAAACCCGACGGTCCAAAGGATCTTCCGGTACTGAACCTCGCCCACCTGTCACAGTCCGATACACCCGTCGAAGACCTCAGGGCCGAACTGCACTCCTTCGTCCTCGACTACCGCAAGTGGTTCGACACTCAGAAGTCACAGGCAACATCTCTGCGACCGTGGGCCGCAGCTCCCGCCGCACGCGTCCTCGAGCGCATCGAGATCGCACTCGGTCGTATGGAATCCGGTGTAGAGGCTCTGACCGCCCCGACCGTGGGCGGAACCAAGGCTCGCGAGGCATTTCGACTGGCCAATCGCGCTATGGCGCTCCAAATGCTACACAGTCGCCCCGAGTTGGCGGGGGGCCGTCGCCGCAGGGACAGCGACGTCACGGAGCTTTCCGAACCCGATGGCAGCTCTGCGTGGCACCCGTTCCAGCTCGCCTACTTCCTGCTCGTGGTCGAGGGCCTGATGCACCCGGAACACGAGGACCGCAGAACAGTGGACCTCATCTGGTTCCCCACCGGCGGCGGAAAGACCGAGGCCTATCTCCTCACCGCCTGTTTCGAGATCCTCTGGCGCCGACTGCGGTTCGGAGCCGCGGGGGGTGGCACCGCCGTGCTGAGCCGATACACGCTCAGCTTGCTCACCACTCAGCAGTTCCAACGCACGGCCACAGCCGTCTGCGCCCTTGAGTACATCCGACGAGAGCACGACGGACCGCTCGTCCACGATCTCGGTGAGGAACCCTTCTCCATCGGCCTCTGGGTGGGCAAGGACACGACACCGAACACCGTCGCCGCCGCGCAGGATGAACTCAGCACCCTGATGCAGATGAACGAACCGGACGACCGGTTCCTGCTGGAACGCTGCCCGTGGTGCGGTACCGAAATCGTTCCGGAACGGCAGGGTCGACATCAGGACTTCGGGATCAGAGCCGACGGCGTCAGCACCTCGTTCTTCTGCCCACGGACAACCTGCGTCTTCCATGAGCGACTCCCTGTCACCGTGGTGGACGAGCAGATCTACGAGGAACCTCCAACCTTCGTACTTGGCACCGTCGACAAGTTCGCCCGATTGGCGTGGGAGCCGAGGGCGGGCCGGCTTTTCGGCGGGAACGGCACGCACAAGCCGTCCTTGGTGATCCAGGACGAGTTGCACCTGTTGGCAGGTCCGCTGGGCACAACAGTTGGACTGTACGAAACGGCGATTCTCGAACTGTGTGCATGGGATGGCTTCGTCCCGAAGGTCATCGCTTCTACGGCGACGATTCGACGCTCAGAGGATCAGATCCGCAGTCTCTACGGTCGTCCCACACAGCTCTTTCCCCCTGCGGGTCTCGACGCCGGGCACTCATATTTCGCCTCGCCCGACAAGGACAAACCCGGGCGACTGTATGTCGGAGTCATGGCCCAAGGACACACAGCTTCGACGTCGACCGTTCATGTAGGAGCCGCCTGTCTCCAGGCCCCGAAGGAGATCTGCGACGACGCCACCCTTCAGGACACGTACTGGACCACGGTCGCCTACCACAACAGCCTTCGTGAGCTGGGTCGAACCGTCACCATCGCGAGGGATGACATCCCCGCTCGCCTCGAGCACCTGACCCACGACGCCACACGGCGCCGCAACCTGGACGACGACGCGGTAGTGGAACTCACCAGCAATATTCCTCGCGCGGCCCAACCCCGACTCCTCGAACGCCTGGGCAAACACTTCAAGGAGCGCGGCAGCATCTCGTTCCTCGCCACGACCAACATGCTCTCGGTCGGGGTCGACGTCCCCCGACTCGGACTCATGATCATGAATGGGCAGCCCAAGACAACATCGGAGTACATCCAGGCCACCAGTCGTGTCGGTCGCCGTCAGGTGCCGGGCTTGATCGTCACCCTCTTCCGCTCGACCAAGCCCCGCGACAGGTCCCACTACGAGTCCTTCGGTGTCTACCATCGAGCGCTCTACCGGCACGTCGAGCCGACCAGTGTCACACCATGGTCCGTACCCTCCCGAAACCGCGCTCTGCACGCGGTACTTGTCATCCTCGTGCGACACGCGCTGGGCCTGAACTCGGAGGACCGAGCGGGGGACATCCTCGATCACACGGACGGAGTCACACGGGTCCGGGACCTCATCGTGGACCATGTACGACGGGCGGATCCAACGGAGGCCGACGCCGCGACGGAACAACTCGATTCCTTGATCGCAGCATGGCAACAAGAGGCCGAGATCGCGCGCAACGACGGCAGCCGTCTCTACTTTCAACCTCAGGGGCGTATGCATATGGCGCTCCTCACCGACTTCGGCAAGCAGGGTGGCCTCTGGGAGACGGCGCAGTCCATGCGTAACGTCGACCGCGAATGCCTGGTCGCCGTGAGGGGAACACAGTGAAGGACATTCGTCGCAAAGTTCGCAGAGGGCAGACCATCGTACCGTTCGGCGTCGGGGGTATCCTGGATCTTCGAGGTGAATCATTCGTCGCCGCGGACATTCGCAGCTGGGCCGCGAACGGCGAGCGCGTGGAATCGGTGCGCCTGGCGAAGAAATTGGGAGTACAGGACTTCCGCTCCGCTCCTGTCATCCCATCCGGAAAAGCCGCGTACACAACGCGTAACGGCCCCGTCTACATACGCTTCCCAAAGTGGCTCTTCTGTCCTCAATGTCGGGAAATGACATACTGGCGCTCAGGGGGCGAGCAGCGGGATAAGGCACCAACATGCGCCCGCTGCGCCGGAAAGCCGCAGCTTGCTCCGATGCGTTTCATCCAGGTGTGCCGAGCGGGGCACATGGCCGATGTCGACTGGCGCCGATGGGCTCACTCTCGGCCTAAGGATCATGCACAGCGTCAGTGCCAGCAAATACGGATCCGTTTCGTCGCAACGCCTGACTCCTCGGGCCTGGATGCTCTACGAGTCGAGTGCGCAGTGTGCAGGGCCGACCGGAGCCTGGAGGGAATCAGTCAGAAGAACATCCTCAAGCAGGTCGGCCTGTCCTGCCTCGGAGGTCATCCGTGGCAATCACCCACGGACGAGCCCGAACTCTGCGAGGAAACACCGCAGGCGGTGCAGCGCGGCGCCTCCAACGTGTACTTTCCCATCACTCACTCAGCTCTTGATATTCCCGCCCCTGCGGGAACAGATGATCACGACGAAATGACCCAACGGGTATTCAACAATCAGTATTGGCCCGATCTTCTGAGCGCAGAAGGCGGGCCCATCACAGACAGCTTCAAGGCGATCATCGCGAACCAGTGCGAAACGTCGGAAGAGTTCATCGAAGGCCTGCGCCGCCGCCACGCAGAGGACGCAGCCGCAATGCCGTCAACGGTGGACGCCGACGACGACCTGAGCATCGACGAATGGGCTGCCTTCTCATCCCCGGAGTCGGTCACCGGATCACGGACCTTCTCCGTGCGACGAACCGAGCTCGGAGTACGGCATGACGACCCCGACTCCATGCAGAAGTTGGCTGCACAGATCGCCGGGGTGGTCGTGGCCGACCGTGTGCGCGAGGTCCGTGCGCTTGAGGGATTTTCACGATATGAACCTAGCGGGGCAGACAGTGACGAGGATAAGGGCGGCCGACTGGTATCGGTCAATACAGCAACCCGAGCGCAATGGTTGCCCGCTATCGACACCTTCGGTGAAGGAATCTTCATCTCCGTCGACGAAGAGCGTCTGCACGCGTGGGAAACCATCCCAGCTGTTCAAGAATGGACGCGCCGGATAGAACTCAACTTGAATGCTTCGTTCAAGGCCGATCGGCTGAGAGGGAAGTCTGGACCCGAACTCCTCCCTAGATTTGTGATGCTGCACACGTTGGCTCATCACTTCATCCGGCAACTGTCATACGACAGTGGATACAACGCTGCCTCGTTGCGGGAGCGCGTCTATGCCAGAAGCCATGTCAGGGGGAGTGAACTACCGCCCCAAGCAGGTGTGTTCGTCTACACGGCGGCGGGAGATGCCGAGGGAACTCTGGGGGGACTTGTCCGTCAAGGACAACCTCCGAATCTCTTGGAAACCCTGATCCGCCTGCTCGAGACGGCCCAGTGGTGCTCACAGGACCCGCTGTGCGCCGACTCGACCGGCAGGTCACTTGCCAACCTCAACCGGGCCGCATGTCACGCGTGCACGCTGCTTCCCGAGACATGCTGCGAGATCGACAACTCCCTCTTGGACAGGACTCTGCTGATCGGCGACGGTGACGTCCCAGGGTTCTTTCGCGGGGTGGTCCAGGCCGCGCTCGAGGAATCGGCGGAAGCCGTGGAACTTCAATGAAATTCCCTTCCCTTCTCGAGATCGCGGATGAGCAGCAAGCTGTCATCGACCTCCCGTTCCACGGATCCCATGTGGTCACGGGGTCGTCGGGTGTGGGCAAGACCGTGATGGCCATCTACCGCGCATGGGCACTCGCCACCGCTCGCCGTCGCGTCACACTCTTCACCCGCTCGAACCTGCTGCGACAGTACATCCATCAAGCATCGCCGGAGCTTACCCAATTCGTCGAGGTCACCACCTTCGACCGATGGATCAGACAGCTCTGGCAGGCCCGCTTCCGCACACAGCCCCCGTGCACCGACGAGGACGGATGGAACTACTCCTGGTTCGAGATGCATCGGGACTGCATCCTGCAAAGGATCACGTCCTCGACCCATCTTGTCATCGACGAAGCCCAGGACGTGCCCGTCCACTTCTACGAGTTGTGCCGCACCCTTGGTGTCGAAGTGACAGCATTTGCCAACGAGGAGCAAAGGATCGACGACGATCACAGCACCGTTGCCGAAATATGCCGAGCACTGGCTGTGCAAAGCGACCCGATCGTCCTGCACGAAAATCACCGGAACACGCGTGAGATCTCGCTGCTTGCAGCCGAGTTCCATAGGGGTGTCAACCGCAACCCGGTGCACCTACCAACTCAGGCCGGCCACCGGCCCGGCATCACCAGAGTTCCTTCTCTGGATTACTTCCTCACCGAATTCACGCACTATTTCCAGGCGCACAAGGATCGCAGCATCGGCATCATCTGTCGGTCGACCCTCCTGCAGCGAGAGATACAAAACAGGCTCACACACCTCAGGCTCGACCAGTACACCCAAGCCTATGTGTCCAACGACCGATACCGCGCTGACGTCAACTTCTCCAGGTTCCCCATCCTGATCGTGAACACGGCCAGCATGAAGGGTCTTGAGTTCGACAGCGTCTTCGTGCCGGACCTGGATACCTATACGGAGGATCCAACGACGGTCCTGGCGCGCCTGCGGTTGTTCCTCCTCTGCACGCGCGCTCGGAAGGACCTCCACTTTGCCTATCGCGGACTACGGGAGCCACCTATCCTGTCGGGCATCTCGGAGTCTCTGCTGACCCGACGCGCTGGCTGACCTATCGCCCACCTCATCGACCTCAACTTCGAAGTGTTCCTGCGCCCGATCCAAAGCCTCGTCCGGATCGCAGCCGTGTGCTCGCAGCCAGTGGAGGAGGTCCGCGATGACATCGATCGCGGCCTCCTCCGCAACGGCGACTGTCAAGGACGAACTCACCTCAAGCCTCAAAGGTCCCCTCTCTCCATAGTGGCCGATCAGAGCCTCAGCACGATCAACCCGCAGACCGCCCGTGTGACCGGTCGGCGATCCGAGTCTCGTGGCCAACTCACACCAGGTGACCTTGGAGTCGCTCCGAAGGATCACGCCCCATCGGTCGGCGACGGCATCGAGTAGAGCCATACCTCGCCCACTCTCCGCATCTGCCTCGGCCGCGAGCAGCGTCGGTAGAGCGCGCGTATCAGGGTCGCTGACCTCGATGCGGACATGCGTATCCCTCATCGTGAGTCCGAGCGTCGTGGGCGTGTGTGGCCCCACATGCGTGATGACGTTGGCCACGAGTTCCGAGACGCAAAGCTGCGCCGCATCGACCAGTTCAGGCAGACCCCACAGGTTCAGATGCAGCCGCATGATCCGGCGCATCGCCGCCACTTCCTCCGGCTCAGCGAGGAACGGGATCTCCCACGGCTTCCTCGTCATGCACTCATGAACGCTCACGCCTCCACCTCTCAGCCAGAAGCCCATGAGGTCGACGAGGTCGACGACTAGTTGTTACGACCCATGGACCTACCGTAGCGATGCATGTGAGCATGGCAGCGCGCATCCCGCCATGCAATGTGCACGAGGGGATTCCCTCCATAGAGTGATTGGCGTTTCCAGGGGCTTCCGGTGAGATGGAACCTCCGCTAGATGACAGGGAGTTGGAATGGCCGGCTCGCCCACCGCCCGACGTCGCCGACTGGCGATCGAGCTCAAGAAGCTCCGCGAGGAGCACAACCTCACTTGCAACCAGGTGGGCAAGGAGCTCGACTGGAGCGGGTCCAAGGTCAACCGCATGGAGACAGGCACCGGGCGCGTCCAACCGTCGGACGTCGAAGCGCTGTGCCGCTTCTACGGGACCACCTCTGAGCTGCGCGAGTTCCTCAAGGCCCTCGCCAAGGAGTCGAAGCTACGCGGGTGGTGGCACGCCCACGCCGCGGCGATCCCGTCTTGGTTCTCTGTCTACGTCGGGCTGGAACAAGAGGCTGCCAGCCTGCGCCAGTACCAGTGCGAGTTCGCCCCGGGACTGCTACAGACAGCCGCCTACGCCACGGAACTGCACCGCGCCACCGGCCACATCAGTGATGCGCAGTTGGAGCGCGCCATTCACGTACGCATGGAACGGCAACAGATCCTCACCCGAGAGAACCCGACCGAACTCTGGGCGGTCGTTCACGAGACCGTCCTTCGTCACGTCATCGGCGACCGCGACATCATGAAGCGTCAGCTCGAACATATGCTGGCCATGGGGAAGTTGCCGAACGTGACCCTTCAAGTCCTGCCCTTCGACGCGGGTACATACCCCGCGACCGGCGCGTATACCATCCTCGGATTTCCCGAGCGGGGAGACCCGGACGTGGTGTACCGAGATGGGATCACTGATGCGGTCTACCTGGAATCTCCCTCGGACGTGGACCAGTACACGAAGGCCTTCGACACTCTTCGGGCCTCCGCTTCGAGCCCGGTCCGCTCCGCCTTGTTGATTGAGAAGGTGCTTGAGGAGTACTCCAGATGACACAAGCCACAGGTTCCGGCGCCCGCTTGACCGCCGAATGGCGCAAGAGCAGCTACAGCAACGGCTCCGGGGGCGAATGCGTGGAGGTGGCTGCCGCCGAACGCACAGTCCTCGTACGCGATTCGAAGCGTCCTGGCGGCTCGCTGATCGCCGTCCGGCCGTACGCCTGGAGCGGGTTCCTCGACACACTGAAGCGGGTCTCGTCGCGCTGAGTCGGCCGGGAGGTACCCCGGCCCGCGTCCCGCGTCCGGCCCGCGGAGTTCACGGATTGCAAGAAGGTCCCGCACCACAAGCAGCACGGCGGCCGTGGAGTGGGATTTTTCTGCATCTCGGAGTGGCCGTGCAGGGGGGAGGGCCGGCGCGGCCCAAGTCCTCTGGGCGCTGGGCAGGCTTCGTGCCCTTCTAGGCGGCGCAGGCCAACGCAAAGAGGGCCCGCTCCAGGCGGGCCCCCCTCAAGGTGATGCTCAGCGATCAGTGGTCGCCGTTGTACCGGTCGTCATAGCCGCCCGCGTGGTGCCCCGCGCCCTTGGTGATGCCGGCCGGGCCGCCGAGGTTCTCGAAGGCGAAGCTGCCGCCCTGCATGCCCTTGTCGTAGCCGCCCTCGCCGTGGCCCGCGCCCTCGGTGATGCCGGCGGGGCCGCCGAGGTTCTCGAAGGCGACGCTGCCCTGCCAGCCGCCCCTGTCGTCGTCGTGGGCGAGGGCGGTGCCGCTGGCGCCCAGCATGGCTGCGGCGGTGAGGGCGGTGACGGCCAAGGCGGTACGGATACGCATGGGGTCCCTTTCAGGTACGCGATCATGGGGTGTGTCGAGGTCCTCCCCTCTTCCCCAACCGCACAGACGTGCCCCGCCGCAATTCACCCGGACAGCGGAGATCGAGGAGGCAGTCGAGGCAGCGGGCCGCCCCCTTGGCCCACCGGCGGCCCGGTTAACCCACTCGCTCGTCCCAGTCGATCCGGTGGTCGAACTGCCACGCTCCCCACACCGCTCCCCCTGCCCCGCCCACCTTCGTCGCCACCGGCAGCAGCGCGTCCCGCAGGGCTCGGCTCAGCGGGCCCGCGGGCTTCGGGGTCGCCGTGCGGGCCGCGGCCGACGTGGCCGTCGCGGTCGCCGTCGTGTGTTTCAGGATGCGGTCCACCCGGGGGCGGCGCAGGGACTCGTACGCCGCGAAGGCTTTGGTGGGGGGCAAGTCCCTTAGGCAGCGGGCCAGTTCTACCGCGCTCTCCGTCGCCAGTGACGCGCCCTGGCCCGATGTGGGGGACGTCGCGTGGGCCGCGTCTCCGATCAGGATCATGCGGCCCCTGCTCCAGGTGCGGACGGGAGGCATCGTTTCTGTGGGGCCCGTGATCAGCAGGTCCTGCGCGGCCGTTTCCGACAGGAGGTCCGGTGCCGGTGTGCGGTCGTCCGCGAAGGCTTCGGTCAGGCGCCTGTGCCACTCCTCCGCGCCCACCGCCTGCGCCTCCGCCTGCGTCAGCGGCTCGCGGTGCGGCAGGTTCGCCGACCAGGCCGCCGAACCGTCGTCGAAGATCTGGTAGGCGAAGTACGCCCTCTTGCCGTAGCACATGTACAACACCCCCTCCGTGGAAGGGAGTTCCGTCTTCTGGACGCGTGCCGTGAAAGTGAGGACCCCGGCGTAGTGCGGCTTCGGGACCGACGGGTCGATCAGTGAACGCACCGTCGAGCGCAGGCCGTCCGCGCCGATCAGGATGTCCGCCCTCTCCTGCGAACCGTCCGAGAAACGGGCCGTCACGCCCGTGCCCGTGTCGGTCGCGTCCAGGAGGCGTCTGCCCCTGTGGAGGGGGATGCCCCGGCGGTCCGCCTCCGCCGCCATCGACTCGTGCAGCTCCTTGCGCCAGACGAAGCGCGTCGTGGGAAGGTCGGCGGGCGGGGTGAGTTGGGCCAGGTGTCTGCCCGTCCAGCTGCGCAGGCCCAGGGCGGTCACCGGGGTGCCGATCGCGCTCACGGTCTGCGCCGCGTCGATCGCCTCCAGCGCCTGCTGGCCGTTCGGGGCTATCGTCATGCCCCCGCCGAAGCGAGAACCCCCGCCTGGAGCATGCCCTCCCGGCGCCGGGTCCTCGTACGCCTCGTACACCGTCGCCTCGATGCCCGCCTTGTGCAGTGCCATCGCCGCCACCAGGCCTGCGATTCCACCCCCGATGACCAGGGCGGTTCGGGTGCGGCGGTCGGCAGTGGTTCGCGCGGTCATCTTTACTGTCGGTCCCTCGTCATCACTATCGTCCCCCGTCGGCTGCTGTCGGCTGCGGCTGCTGCTCCTGCTTGCTCCTGCTGCGGTCCGCTGCTCGGTCGAGCGCGCCGCGTGGCGCAGCGCACACCCTCACCAACCTACGTGTCCTCGACCCCCTCGCCGCAAGGCTTTCCTCGCGCGTTAGCCTCGGGCCGAAGGCGCATTGACGACGTGTCGACGTATTTGACGACGTAGTGATGATGTATCGGCTTCACGCCGTGGCAACGACGGCAACGACCGACAGCACCGATGGAAGCGACGGAAGCGAGGCAGTCGTGGCAGGTATGGCGAAGGTTCCGGCAGCAGTGACGGCCGCCGGTGGGCTCGTCGGCGGGTTCGCCGTCGCCCGCTGGACCAAGAAGCGACCGCTCGGAGGCGTCGTCCTCGCCGCCGCGGGAGCCGCCGCCGCTCAGCAGTGGCGGCAGAGCGCGGGCCCGAAGACGGCTGCCGCGCTCGGCGCCACGTACGTCGCCGCCTTCGCGGGGTCGCATCCGCTCGCCAAGAAGGTCGGGGCCTGGCCCGCGGTCCTCGGCGTCGCGGGTGGAGTCGGGCTCGCCTCGTGGGTGCTCGCCGACCGCCGGGGATGATCGAACGCGGCGGGATGGATGACCAGCTGCCGGGGCGGGCCGGTCCGGCAGCGGACACGACGGCTCAGGCCGCCTCGCTGTCCCTGAACAGGCGCGCGAACCCCGCCACCACCAGCACCCCCGCCGCCATCACCAGGACGAAGAACCCCCACGCCAGCGGCCACACCGCCGCGTCCGGCTGCGGGTGGCTGTCGAAGGAGACGTACATCAACGTCGCCGGCGGACCCGCCACGAGGAGCAGCGCCAGTACGAGGCGGTCGCGGAAGCCGAAGTAGGCCGCCAGGGACAGCATCGAGAGGGCCAGGACGGTGACTCCGAGCGCCGTCACCGGTGACGTCTCGTTGATCGCGCCGGGTGTCTCGGCACGGTTGCGCAGGTCCCAGGGGAGGCAGAGGAGATACGCCGCCGCCGAGAGGCCCATGCCCAGCGCGCGCGTCGCCCAGCGCCGCAGGGGCGGGCTGCCGGGCAGGGACGTCAGCAGGTTCCGCGGATCCATGCGGCTCGGTTCGCGGCGCGGGCTCACTCGCCCGCTCGTGTTCCGTCCGCTCATGTTCCACCCCCTCATGTTCCGCCCGCCCATGTTCCGTCCGCTCATGTTCATCGACTTTGCCGTCATGGGTACGAGCCTGCCGACCCGGCCGGGGGGCGCGACAGAGTACGCGTACTCAGACCCGCGGCCGGAAAGGGCAACGGCCCTAAGCCCCAGACCCCAGGCCTGAGGCCTCAGGCCCCAGCGCCCCTAGCCCCCTAGTCCCCTCGCCCCCTCATCCCCGCGTCCCCCTGAACGTCATCCGGTACGCCCCCGGCGACACCCCGAGCCCCGCCTGGAAGTGCTGCCTCAGCGACGCGCCCGTGCCGAAGCCCGCCTCTGCGGCGATGCGGTCGACCGTGCGGTCCGTCTCCTCCAGGAGCTCGCGGGCCCGGTCCACGCGGCGCTGGGTCAGCCACTGCATCGGCGTCAGGCCCGTCTCCTCGCGGAAGCGGCGGCTGAAGGTGCGGATGCTCATGGACTCCCGCTCGGCCATCCCGGCCAGCGTCAGGGGTTCGGCCAGGCGGTCCTGGGCCCACTCCCGCGCCCGGCCCGTCGACGTCAGGCGCGGCTCGGCCACCGGGCGCCGGATGTACTGGGCCTGGCCACCCTCGCGGTGCGGGGGTACGACCGTGCGGCGGGCCACGTCGGCCGCCACCGCCGCGCCCTGGTCGCGGCGGATCATGTGCAGGCAGAGGTCGATGCCCGCAGCCTCGCCCGCGGAGGTGAGGACCTCGCCCTCGTCCACGTACAGGACATCGGGGTCGACCGTCACGCTCGGGAACGTGCGGGCGAAGAGGTCCGCCGAGAGCCAGTGCGTCGTCGCCCTGCGGCCGTCCAGGAGGCCCGCAGCCGCGAGGACGAAGGCGCCGGTGCAGATGGAGGCGATACGGGCGCCGGTGGCGGACTCCAGCGCGCTCGCGAGGGCGGGCGGCAGCTCGCCCGGCCGCAGCGACTCGTCCTGCTCGTGCGAGGCGGGGACGATCACCGTGTCCGCCGCGGCCATCGCCTCGGGGCCGTGCTCGGCGTGGACGGGGAAGTCCGCGTCCGTGCGGATCCTGCCGGGGGTCAGGGCGCAGGTCGTCAGTTCGTAGAGGCGCGCGCCCCGCGGCGAACGCGCGTTGCCGAACAGCTGGTGGACCAGGCCCAGCTCCATGGGCAGTACGCCGTCCCTGACGAGGACCGCCACCCGGTGGACGCCCTCATCTGCCTCTGCGCTCATCCCTGGATCTTCCCATCCGGGCCGGGCCGGACCCATCCGAGCCGGGGACTACGCCTGCGCCTACGCCTCCGCCTCCGACAGCGGCCTCGCGATGTCCTCCAGGGACCGCTGCTCGGCCTTCACCGCGAACACCGCCGCGACGAGCCCCGCCGCGCACATAAGGCCCGCGCCGATCTGGAAGGCGAGCACCGTGTCGCCGACCACGCCCGTCTCGGTCAGCTTGGCGAAGATCAGCGGGCCGCTGATGCCTCCCGCCGCCGTACCGATGGCGTAGAAGAAGGCGATCGCCATGGCGCGGGTCTCCATGGGGAAGATCTCGGAGACCGTGAGGTACGCGCTGCTCGCGCCCGCCGACGCGAAGAACAGGACCACGCACCAGCAGGCCGTGAGCGTCACCGCGCTCAGCGAACCCCGGTCGAAGAGCCAGGCCGTGCCGAAGAGCAGGACACCCGACACGATGTACGTCGACGAGATCATGATCCGGCGGCCGACCGTGTCGAAGAGCTTGCCGAGGAAGAGCGGGCCCAGGAAGTTGCCCGCCGCGATGACGGCGAAGTAGTAGCCGGTGCTGCCCGAGGGGACGTCGAAGAACTTGGTGAGGATCGCGCCGAAGCCGAAGGTGATCGCGTTGTAGAGGAACGCCTGGCCGACGAAGAGGGACAGGCCGAGCACCGCGCGCTTGGGGTAGTCGCGGAACACGGTCTTGGCGATGAGGCCGAAGCCGATGCTCTTGCGCTGGTGGATGGTGATCTCGCGGTCGGGGCGCGGCAGGGGTTCGCCCTTCTCCTCCTCGATCTCCCGCTCCACCGACGTGACGAGGGCGTCCGCCTCCTCGCCGCGGCCGTGGATGAACTGCCAGCGCGGGCTCTCCGGCACATGGCGGCGTACGAGCAGGATGACCAGGCCCAGGACGACGCCGAGGGCGAAGGTGAGCCGCCAGCCGAGGTCCTTCGGGAAGATGCTGGTGTTCAGCATGAGGACCGAGAGCAGCGAGCCGCCGATCGCGCCGAGCCAGTAGCTGCCGTTGATGATCAGGTCCACGCGTCCGCGGTACTTGGACGGGATGAGTTCGTCGATCGCCGAGTTGATCGCCGCGTACTCGCCGCCGATGCCGAAGCCGGTGAAGAAGCGGAAGAGGAAGAACCACCAGGCGTCGAAGGAGAGCGCGGTCAACGCGGTGGCGGCGAGGTACACCGCAAGGGTGACCATGAAGAGCTTTTTTCGGCCGAATTTATCGGTGAGGCGGCCGAAGAAGAGGGCGCCCGCGCAGGCCCCCGCCACGTACAGGGCGGCCGCGGTGCCGGTCACCTGGGCGGAGCTGATGGCGAGGCCGCTGCCCTCCTCGGAGAGGCGGCTCGCGATGTTGCCGACGGTGGTGACTTCCAGGCCGTCCAGGATCCAGACCGTGCCGAGGCCGATCACGATCATCCAGTGCCAGCGGGACCAGGGCAGCCGGTCCAGGCGGGCGGGCACGGCGGTGGTGATGGTGCCATTTCCGGACCCGGAGCCGGTGCCGGTGCCATTTCCGGACCCGGTGCCGGCCCCAGTGCCGGTCCCGTTCTCGTTCTCGGCGCGCTCTCCGTCGGGCGGCGGCGGGGCGGGCGTGGGCGACGCGGTCATGGCGGGCGGCTCCTTCCGCTGCTCCCACGTCGCCGGCACTCTGCTGCTCCCGCGGCTCCGGGCGACGGCCCTCCCGGCATCGGCGTCGGGAGAGCTACTCCAGAGTGCCCAGCAATGGCTTCCTCACGCGCGCCGAAGCGGCCCGGGATCACCGGGAGCCGCCGGACACCGGGAGCCCCCGACGCCTACGCCCCCAGCAGCCGCGACACCGAATAGATCGCGAGCCCCGCCAACGCGCCCACCACCGTGCCGTTGATCCGGATGAACTGCAGGTCGCGGCCGATGTGCGCCTCGATCTTCTTCGACGTGTGCTCGGCGTCCCAGCCCGCGACCGTGTCCGTGATCAGGGAGGTGATCTCGTCGCGGTACGTCGTCACCACGTACACCGCCGCCCCCTCCACCCAGCCGTCGACCTTCTGCTGGAGCCGTCCGTCCGTCGCCATCCGCGAGCCGAGCGAGAGCAGCGCGGCCCGCACCCGCAGGCGCAGCTCGCTGCGCTCGTCCTCGGCGGCGGCCACGATCATCTGGCGTACGGCCGACCAGGCGGAGGCGATCAGGTCCTGCACCTCACCGCGGCCAAGGACCTCACGCTTGAGGCGCTCCACGCGCTCGCGGGTGTCGGAGTCGGACTGGAGGTCGGCGGCGAAGTCGGCCAGGAAGCGGTCGACGGCGCCGCGGGCGGGGTGCTCGGGCATGTCCCGCATCTCGGCGAGGAAGCGCAGCAGCTCCTTGTAGACCCGCTCGCCGACCTTCTTGTCGACGAACCGCGGGGTCCAGCCGGGGGCGCCGCCCTGCACCGCGTCCATGACGGACTCGTCGTGCATCACCAGCCAGTCGTGTGCGCGCGTGCAGACCAGGTCGACGACCCGCTTGTGGCCGCCGTCCGCGACGACCTTCTCCAGCATCTTCCCGATGCCCGGCGCGATCTCCTGGGCGTCCGCGCGGCGCGTGATGGCCTCGCCGACGACCGCCTGGACGTCGGAGTCGCGCAGGACCGTCAGGGCGCCGCGCAGGGCCGTGGCCAGCTCGGCCGTCACCCGGTCGGCGTGCTCGGGGTCCGCCAGCCAGGTGCCGAGGCGGCCACCGATGCCCACGGCCCGCAGCCTGCCGCGTACGACATCGGACGAGAGAAAGTTCTCACCCACGAAGTCGCCGAGCGAAGCACCCAGTTGGTCCTTCTTGTTCGGAATGATCGCCGTGTGCGGGATGGGCAGGCCGAGCGGGTGGCGGAAGAGCGCCGTCACCGCGAACCAGTCGGCGAGCGCGCCGACCATGCCCGCCTCGGCCGCCGCCGCGACATAGCCCGCCCAGGCGCCCGCGCCGGAGTTCTGCGCCCACTTGGCCAGTACGTAGACGAGTGCGACGAAGACGAGAAGGCCCGTCGCGGTGATCTTCATCCGGCGGACGCCGCGCCGCTTCTCCTCGTCCGCGGGGCTGTACGTGAAGCCACCGCTCTCCGGAATTGATCGGTTCGTGCGTTCCACTCAGTCCACCTGGCCCGTTCGCGTGGTTAGCGGCGTCCTCATCCGTATTGTCCCCGTCTCTCGGCGTCCCTTCCTGACCGACTCCTGGAACGGACCACAAGTTCCCGGCGTCTGAATGGTCGGAGGGGGGCAGTGTCGGCCGCCTCACGGCCCATGACGCATCATGGGGTGATCACATCGGAGCCTCGATCGGGCTCCCCCTGCTCGAGGAGACACAGCCCGCATGACCAAGCGTCACGGTTATGCCCTGCTTGCCGCGGTCCTCGCGGTGATAGTGGTGATTTCCGCCGCCATATACCTCGGTGTATCCACCGACGACGGATCTCAGGACACCATCAGCGCGGGGTCACGCAGCCCGCGCAGCTCGGCGGCCCCGGCCTCCGCCGGTGCCTGGGTCGGCACATGGGCCGCATCCCCCGCGGCGGCCGAACCAAACACGCACCGCAACGGCTTCGCGGGCCGCTCGATCCGTAACGTCGTGCACACCAGCGTCGGCGGCGACAGCGCCCGCATCACGCTGTCGAACCTGTACGGACAGCAGCCGCTGAGCATCACCCACGCCTCCATCGCCGTCGCCGTGGGGTCGAACAACCCGGCGGCGGCACCCGGCACCCTGCGCCGCCTGAACTTCAACGGCAACACGTCCGTGGTGATCCCCGCGGGCCAGCAGGTGATGAGCGACGCGGTCCGGCTGCGCGTGCCGCACGACGTCGACCTCCTGGTCTCGACGTTCTCGCCGACCCCCTCGGGCCCGGTCACCTTCCACCCGCACGCCCGCCAGGTCAGCTACGTGGCCGACGGCGACCGTACGGAGGACCCGAACGGCGCCGCGTACACCCAGCAGAGCACCTCCTGGCGCTACCTGTCGGCCGTGGACGTCCTGAGCAACGAGTCGGACGGCACCGTCGTCGTCTTCGGCGACTCGCTCACCGACGGCATCTCCTCCACCATGGGCGCCAACGCCCGCTGGACCGACACCCTCTCCGATCGCCTGCGCGACGAGGCCGGCGGCCCGCGCTACGGCGTCGTGAACGAGGGCATCAGCGGCAACCGCGTCCTGTCGGACGGCAACGGAACACCCGCGGACAACCCGAGCGGGCTCTCGCGCTTCGACCGTGACGTGCTCGACCGCACGGGCGTCAAGGCCGTGGTCGTCGCGCTCGGCGTCAACGACATCCTGCGCAACCCGCACCAGAACAACCCCGACCGCATCATCGAGGGCCTGCGGGAGCTGACGCGCCAGGCGCACACGCGCGGGCTGCGGGTCGTCGGGGCCACCCTGATGCCGTTCGGCGGCCACCGGGGGTACGAGCCGGGCCTGGAGAACGTGCGCCAGGCGGTGAACGAGCAGATCCGCGACGGCAAGGTCTTCGACGAGTTCGTCGACTTCGACCGGGCGCTGCGCGATCCGTACGACCCCCGCAAGCTGCGCGGCCAGTACGACTCGGGCGATCACCTGCACCCGAGCGACGAGGGCTACCGCAAGATGGCGGCGACGTTCAACCTGACGCACCTGCGCGGGTCCGCGGCAGCCGAGCTGTAGCCGCCCGCCGAGCCGGAGCCGGGGCTCTCCCCCGGCTCAGCCCCGCTCCTCGCGCCTGCGCGTCTGGATCTCGCGCCGCTCCTCGCGCCTCTCCAGACGCTCGCGGCGGCGCTCCTCCCTCTGGCGCAGCTTCTCGGCCCTGCGGATCTTGCGGTCCACGCCGACGCCGCCCATCAGGGCGAATCCCTTGACGACCACGCGGGGCGAGCCGGGGCTGCCCTCGCCGGTCGCCTTGTCGTCGAAGCCGCCCATGAAGCCGAAGCCCTTGACGACGACGGTCATCTCCGGCGGCACGATGACCTGCATGCCGCCCATGACGGTCCAGCAACGGATCTCCACGTCGCGCTCCGTGAACCGCGCCTCGCGCAGGTCGATCTCGCCGCCGCCCCACACCGCGATCCCGTCGAACTGCCGGCCGACCACCCAGCCGCCCTTGCGGCTGAAACCGCCCCAGAAGGCGAAGCCGAGCTTCGACGTCGGTTCGCCGCCCACCATCCGTTCGGACCAGTCGACGGCGGCGGGATCGTCGCTCACCGGGCCCTTCACCATGGAGATCTTGGCGCCCGCCGCCGGCAGGTCCCGCGTGATCGGTTCGAGCTCGCCGTACGTACGGGCCTTGTACGTCGCGTCCAGGCGCTCCTCGAACTCCTCCATGTCCAGGCGGCCCTCGGCCACCGCGTCACGGAGTCGTTCGGCGACGCGTTCGCGGTCGGCGTCGGCGGCCCGGAGGTCCGGGAGATGAGGCTGCTCGTCGGTCATGCGAGCAGCCTACGAGGTCGCCTTCTCCGCGTACATCTTGGCGATGACCGCCTCGATGTCCGGTTCCCTGACCGAGAGGTCGACCATCGGATACCGCTCGGCGACCCGGGCGACAAGCGGAGCAGCCGAGTCCGCCGCAGGGAAGGCGAGCCACTGCCGCGGGCCCTCCACCTTCACCACCCGCGCCGACTCGACCTCGATGGGCGGGAGTTCACGCTCCAGGTCCACCACCAGGGTCCGCTCGCTCTCGCCCACCTCGTGCAGTCCGGCCAGCGCGCCGTCGTACATCAGACGGCCGTGGTCGATCACCATCACCCGCTTGCAGAGCTGCTCGATGTCGGTCAGGTCGTGCGTGGTGAGCAGGACCGTCGTACCCGCCTGCGCGTTCAAGTCCCGCAGGAACTCCCGCACTTTGGCCTTGCTGATCACGTCGAGGCCGATCGTCGGCTCGTCCAGGTAGAGCACCTCAGGGTCGTGGAGCAGCGCCGCCGCGATGTCGCCGCGCATCCGCTGGCCGAGCGAGAGCTGGCGCACCGGGACGTCCAACAGGGGTCCCAGCTCCAGGAGTTCGACGCAGCGGTCGAGGTTCTCCTTGAAGCGGGCGTCCGGGATCCGGTACATGCGGTGCATCAGGCGGTACGAGTCGATCAGCGGCAGGTCCCACCACAGGGTGGTGCGCTGGCCGAAGACGACGCCGATGCGCCGCGCCAGGCGGGTGCGCTCGCGGGAGGGGTCGATCCCCGCGACCCGCAGCCGGCCGCCGCTGGGCGTGAGGATGCCGGTCAGCATCTTGATCGTCGTCGACTTGCCCGCGCCGTTCGGCCCGATATAGCCGACCATCTCGCCGCGCGGCACGCTGAAGCTGATGCCGTCGACGGCCCGCACCTCGTGCTTCTCGCGCCGCAGGAAGCCGGTCTTTTTCCGTACGTCGAAGACCTTCTCGACGCCGTCGAGCTCAATGAGGTCTGTTTCCACGGCAGTTCAGCTCCCTGTGCTGCGGTACGAACGAAGGCCCGTGCGCCAGGCGAGGCCCGCGAGTGCGAGAAGGAGGGCGGCCACCAGGGGCGGCGTGAAGGCCACCCACGTCGGCAGGTCGAGGGGGTAGGGGCGGCCGAGGACGTACAGCGCGGGGATCCAGTTCACGAAGGCCAGCGGCAGGACGAAGGTGGCGCCGCGCACCAGGTCCTTGGCGAAGACGGTCGGCGGGAACTGGAGCAGCGTGGTGCCGCCGTACGTGAACGCGTTCTGCACCTCGGCGGCGTCCTGCGCCACGAACTGGAAGGCCGCGCCGCCCACGAACACGGCCGCGAAGATGCCCGCCCCGCAGAGCAGCATCAGCGGGACCATCAGGACCTTCAGCGGGGTCCAGTCGATGTCCAGGACCACGAGCGCGTACACGAGGACGAACGAGCCCTGCAGGAGGCGCCCGACCCGGTGCAGCCCGAAGCGGTCGGCGGCGACCTGGGCGATCACCGGGGCGGGCCGCACCAGGAGCGTGTCGAGCGTGCCGTCGCGCACCCGCTTGCCGAGGCGGTCCATGGACCCCAGAGAGAGGTCGGCGAGCCCGAACGAGGTGCAGGTGGCGCCGTACAGGAAGGCGATCTCGGAGAGCGAGTAGCCGCCGAGCCGGTCCACCTGGGAGAACATCAGCAGGATCGCGGCGAAGTCGAAGGCGGTCACCGCGAAGTTGCCGAGCGCGGTCATCGCGAAGGAGAGCCGGTAGGCCATGAGGGAGCGGATCCACATGGCGGAGATCAGCCGGTAGGCACGGAGCCCGTCCCGCACCTGCGTCAGGCCGTTTCGCGCCCGCGTCCGGCCGTTTCGCCCCGGCATCAGGTCAGCCACCCTGGACCACCACCCGTCGCGTGGCCACGGCCTGCAGCAGCCGCCCGGCGGTGAGCAGCGCCGCGGCCCAGCCGATCTGGAAAGCGTACGTCCACAGCAGGTCCGCGCCCGTGTGCTTGCCGAGGAACACGTCGGCGGGCACCTGGAGCAGCGCCGACCACGGCAGGGCGCGGGCGATCTCGCCCAGGGCGCCGGGGAAGACGTTCAGCGGGAGCAGCATCCCGGAGAAGAAGGTGCCGGCGAGCATCGCCACCTGGGTGGTGCCCGCGCCGTCCATCAGCCAGAACGCGGAGAGCGCCACCAGGAAGCGGATCGCGAAGCTGACGAGGGCGCCGAGGAACACCGCGAGGAAGAAGGCGAGCCAGCGCAGTGGCTCGGTGGGCAGGGCCAGGTCGAAGACGAGGGCGCCGACCACCATGGGCACGACACCGCGCCCGAGGAGTTGGAACAGGGCCCGGCCCAGGTCGGTCGCCAGCCACCAGAGCTGGAGGTCGGCGGGGCGGTACAGGTCGACGGCGATGTCACCGGTGCGAATGCGCTCGATCAGCTCGCCCTCGAAGCCGCCGCCCATCAGGGCCATCACCGTGAGCAGCGCCTGCCCCAGCCAGACGAACGTCAGTGCCTGCGCCTGGTCGTAGCCGCCGAGCCCCGGACGCTCGTCCCAGAGCGCGATGTACGTGTACGCGAGAATCAGCCCGAAGACGGTGTTGGTGAACACTCCCGCCAGGGTCGCCGTCCGATATGTCGCGTACCGCCGGAAGCCTCCTCGGGCGACGGCCGCGTACAAGCGGAACCGTCCTGTACGCACACGCATCCCCTTTAGCGAGAGTCTTGACGAGGGCCCGGCCCGTTCCGGACCAAAGGGACGGAGCTTAGTGCGCTCGTCATCGCTCGTGCCAGGCATTTTCGGCGCTCGGCGCGTGCCTGGCGGGGAACGCATGAAGCGACAGTGTGCAATGGGTCGTACGAGGCGTACGTGACGTACGACGCGAACCGGGAGTTCCACGAGACATGAGCAGCGACGAGCCGCATAAGCGGGACGGCAAAGAGCCCGAGGGCTGGGCGCCCCGCGAACCCGTGGATCCCCCGGCCAAGACTCCGGCCAAGACCCCGGAAGAGCCCCCGGCGAGCACCGCCGGGACTCCGGCGAGCACCGCCGGGGCCCCCGCCGCCGGCGCCACCGCCGACGCCCCCGACACGCCCGACACACCCGAGGGCGAGACGGGCAAGAAGGGCAAGAAGAAACGCCCCAAGCGCAAGGGCTGGCGGCGGATCTTCCCCACCTGGCGCATGGTGCTCGGCGGGTTCGTCCTGCTGATCCTGCTCTGCGTCGGCGGCTTCGTCGCGGGCTACATGATCGTGGAGATCCCCCCGGCCAACGCGGCGGCCACCGCCCAGAGCAACGTCTACCTCTACGCCGACGGCACCCAACTGGCCCGCGACGGCGAGGTCAACCGCGAGAACGTACCGCTGAGCCAGATCCCCAAGAAGGTCCAGCACGCCGCGCTCGCCGCCGAGGACCGGGACTTCTACAGCGAATCCGCGGTCGACCCCAAGGCGATGGTCCGCGCCGCCTGGAACACCGTCACCGGCAAGGGCAAGCAGTCCGGTTCGACGATCACCCAGCAGTTCGTGAAGAACTACTACCTGGGCCAGGAGCAGACGGTCACCCGCAAGGCGAAGGAGTTCTTCATCTCCATCAAGCTGGACCGCGAGGTGAGCAAGGACGACATCCTCGCCGGGTATCTGAACACCAGCTACTTCGGGCGCAACGCGTACGGCGTGCAGGCCGCCGCCCAGGCGTACTTCGGCAAGGACGTCAAGAAGCTCACCACCGCGCAGGGCGCCTATCTGGCGACGCTCCTCAACTCCCCCAACGCCTACGACGTGGCGACCCACCCGGAGAACAAGAAGCGGGCCGTGGGCCGCTGGAACTACGTCCTGGACGGCATGGTCAAGGAGGGCTGGCTCAGCGCCGCCGAGCGGGGGACGACCACGTTCCCCAAGCCCAAGGAGGCCAAGGGCTCCTCCGGCCTCTCCGGGCAGCGCGGCTACCTCGTGCAGGCCGTCGAGGACTACCTGACGGCCAACGACATCGTCGACGAGGACACCCTGGCCAGGGGCGGCTACCGCATCACCACCACCCTCCAGAAGAACCGCCAGGACGCCTTCAAGGAGGCCGTCGACGACCAGGTGATGTCCAAGATCGACAAGGACGCCCGCAAGGTCGACCGCAACGTGCGCGCGGGCGGCGCCTCGATCGACCCGGCCACCGGCAAGGTCGTCGCCATGTACGGCGGCATCGACTACACCAAGCAGTACGTCAACAACGCCACGCGCCGCGACTACCAAGTGGGCTCCACCTTCAAGCCGTTCGTCTTCACCTCGGCCGTGCAGAACGGCTCGGTCACCCAGGACGGCCGCCCCATCACGCCGAACACGATCTACGACGGCACCAACAAGCGCCCGGTGCAGGGCTGGGACGGCGGGGCCTACGCCCCCGAGAACGAGGACGACGTCAACTACGGCGACATCCCCGTCCGCACCGCCACCGACAAGTCCGTCAACTCCGTCTACGCGCAGATGGCCGTCGACGTCGGCTCGGACAAGGTCAAGGACACGGCGATCGCCCTCGGCGTCCCGGAGTCCACCCCCGACCTGACCGCCTCCCCCTCCATCGCGCTCGGCCCGTCCACGGCCTCCGTGCTCGACATGACGGAGGCGTACGCGACGCTCGCCAACCACGGCAAGCACGGCACGTACACGATGGTCGAGAAGGTCACCAAGGACGGCCAGGAGGTCGAGCTGCCGGAGAAGAACACCGCGCAGGCCGTCAGCCGCGAGGCCGCCGACACCACCACGTCCATCCTCCAGAGCGTCGTCGACGGCGGCACCGGCACCGCGGCGCAGGCCGCGGGCCGCCCGGCGGCGGGCAAGACCGGCACCGCCGAGGAGGACCAGGCCGCCTGGTTCGCGGGCTACACCCCCGAACTCGCCACCGTGGTCTCCGTGATGGGCCAGGACCCGGAGAGCGGCGCGCACACCCCGCTGTACGGCGCCCTGGGCCAGCCCCGCATCAACGGCGGCGCCTACCCCGCCCAGATCTGGGCGCAGTTCACCAGGGACGCCCTGGAGGGCGAGCCGGTGAAGGACTTCGACCTGGAGCTGGAGGAGGGCGCCGACGTACCGGTCCTGCCCGACCCCTCGGGCGTCGAGGAGGACCCGGCGACCGGCGGGGCGGCCACCGGCGGCGACGACGGCACGCAGGGCCAGGACGAGGGCCAGACCCAAGGTCAGGACCAGGGCCAGACCCAGGGCCAGGACCAAGGGCAGACGCAGGGCCAGGACCAGGGGCAGACTCAGGGGCAGGACCAGGGGCAGACCCAGGGCCCGACGGACGGCGGCGCCACCGTCGACGGCGGGGCGGCCGACGGAAGCACCACGGCCGATCCGGGCGCCGCCCAGGGCCAGACCGACGGCTCCGCCGCGGACGGCGGAGGGGGCGTCGACGAAGGGGCCCTGGGCGGCCTCACGGACAACTCGGCGGCCAGACGGAAGGGCGAGGCCGGCCAGTAGCCGCCGGGAGGCTCAGTGCCCCGAGGTCGCCTTCAGACCCACGACGGCCACGAGCAGCAGCACGACGAAGAAGATCCGGGCGGCGGTGGCGGGCTCACCCAGCACCATCATGCCGACCACCGCCGCACCGGCCGCACCGATGCCGACCCACACGCCGTACGCCGTACCGATGGGCAGCGTCTTGGCGGCATGCGAGAGCAGCAGCATGCTCGCGACGATTCCGAGGCCGGTGAACACGCTCGGCCACAGCCGGGTGAACCCCTCGGTGAACTTCATCCCGATCGACCAGCCCACTTCGAGCAGACCGGCGACGATCAACAGAACCCAGGCCACGACGGCACCTCCGACACATAGGACGCGCTCTCGCGTCACTTGAATGGGGGTGCGTCGTCTTTGCGGAAACCCGGTACGGCGCGTCTCGTCGGGGTCCTTAAAAGGTAGCAAAGAACGCGCAAAAGGGGCTGGTGACGATGGTCACCAGCCCCTCGCGTACATCTAGACCGCTATACGTCCAGGGACCGCTACAGATACAGCCCGGTCGAGTCCTCGGAGCCCTCGAACCGGTCGGCGGCCACCGCATGCAGGTCGCGCTCGCGCATCAGCACGTACGCCACGCCCCGCACCTCCACCTCGGCCCGGTCCTCGGGGTCGTACAGAACCCGGTCACCCGGCTCCACCGCCCGCACGTTCTGCCCGACGGCGACGACCTCGGCCCAGGCAAGACGCCTGCCGACGGCGGCGGTCGCGGGGATCAGGATGCCGCCCCCCGACCTGCGCTCGCCCTCGCCGGTGTCCTGCCGCACCAGCACGCGGTCGTGCAGCATGCGGATGGGCAGCTTGTCGTCGTGGGTGCTGTGTCCCTGGCTCTTGGCGCTCACGCCCCGAACCTACCTGCCCGCGGCGCGCCCGGACGATGCCGGGTCAGCGCTTGCGGCGGCGCGAACTCACCGTGAGCAGCCCCACGAGGCCCACGACCACCAGCGCCACCGGCACGACGCGCTCCAGACGCGGCGCACCGTCCTCGGTCACCAGCTGCGCCCGCACGTCGGAGACGACGCGATTCGCGCCGACGTACGCCCGACCGAGGGTGTTGTCCACACTGGCGACGACCTTGGCCTTCGCGTCACCGACGATCGTCTTCGGGTGGACCCGCACCCCGATCTCGTCGAGCGTCTCGGCGAGCGTCTCGCGACGGCGCTTGATGTCCGCCTCGATCTGCGCCGGGGTCCTGATATCCGACGTGTCCGACACCGCGCTGCCTCCGTGGTCGTGTCCCGCTGCCTGATCCTTCTGTACGTATCGCCGACAGTCTGTCAGCTCCGGGCCCACCGCACCCCACGGCACCCCTATTACGCTCGACTCCGTCACCACACGTTTTACGAGCACCCTGTGCGATACGAACATCCTGTGCGAGGAGACCGAAGATGAGCGAGCGACTCACCCCCGGCGACACGGCCCCGGCCTTCACCCTGCCGGACGCGGACGGCAAGGAGGTCTCCCTGGCCGGCCACAAGGGCCGCAAGGTCATCGTCTACTTCTACCCGGCCGCCCTCACCCCCGGCTGCACCAAGCAGGCCTGCGACTTCACCGACAACCTGGACGTCCTCGCGAGCGCGGGCTACGACGTCATCGGCGTGTCCCCCGACAAGCCGGAGAAGCTGGCGAAGTTCCGCGAGCAGGAGAACCTCAAGGTCACGCTGGTCGGCGACCCCTCCAAGGAGACCCTGGAGGCGTACGGCGCCTTCGGCGAGAAGAAGCTGTACGGCAAGACCGTGACCGGCGTCATCCGCTCCACGATCGTGGTCGACGAGTCGGGCAAGGTCGAGCACGCCTTCTACAACGTCAAGGCGACCGGCCACGTAGCCAAGATCATCAAGGACCTGGGCATCTGACTCCCGGGGGCACTCCCCCGCCCCGCACCGACTGTGACGAACGCCCTCTTCGCGAGGGCGTTCGTTTGCGTCGGCCATCTTCGAGCAAGTGATGCCAGGAGGATTGTTCGCAGAACGGAAGGACTACCCATGGCGGCCCACGACGAGGCAGAGGCCGATACAGAGGCCGTGAAGCGTCACCGCACCCTCTTTCGCGCCGCCAAACGGCGCGCGAATCCACCGCTGCGCCGCACGGACATCACGGTCACGGACGATGCCGCGGTCAAGCGGGCGGTCAAAGCGGCCTCGCTCGGTAATGCCATGGAGTGGTTCGACTTCGGCATCTACAGCTATCTGGCCGTCACCATCGGACACGTCTTCTTCCCTTCCGGGAACGACACGGTCCAGCTGATCTCGTCGTTCGCGACCTTCGCGGTGTCCTTCCTCGTACGCCCCATCGGCGGCATGGTGTTCGGCCCGATGGGCGACAAGATCGGCCGCAAGAAGGTCCTCGCACTGACGATGATCATGATGGCGATCGGCACCCTCGCCATCGGCCTGATCCCGTCCTACTCCACGATCGGCTTCTGGGCCCCGGTCCTGCTGATCTTCTTCCGCCTCGTGCAGGGCTTCTCCACGGGCGGTGAGTACGGCGGCGCCTCCACCTTCATCGCCGAGTACGCCCCAGACAAGCGCCGCGGCTACTTCGGCAGCTTCCTGGAGATGGGCACCCTCGCCGGCTACGTGGGCGCGGCGGGCCTGGTCCTCATCCTCAACTCGGCCCTCGGCTCGGCGACCATGGACTCCTGGGGCTGGCGCATCCCGTTCCTCGTCGCGGGCCCGCTCGGCCTGGTCGGCCTCTACCTGCGGCTGAAGCTCGACGAGACGCCCGCGTTCCAGAAGATGGAGGACGCCACCTTCCACTCGGCGTCCGAGGGCGCCTCCACGGTGGAGACCACCGCCAAGGGCGACCTGGCGAAGATCTTCTCCAACTACTGGCCGACGCTGATCCTCTGCATCGCCCTGGTGGGCGCGTACAACGTCACCGACTACATGCTCCTGTCGTACATGCCGACGTACCTCTCGGACGAGCTCGGCTACGACGACTCGCACGGCCTGCTGATCCTCATCGGCACGATGATCGTCCTGATGCTGATCATCAGCCAGGTGGGCAAGCTGTCCGACCGCTTCGGCCGCAAGCCGCTCCTGATGACGGGCATGGTCAGCTTCTTCGTCCTCTCGATCCCGGCGTTCCTCCTGATCAAGCAGGGCAGCCTGGTGGCGGTCTCCGGCGGCATGCTCCTGCTGGGCCTCTCCCTGGTCTGCCTCCTGGGCACGATGTCGGCGACGCTCCCGGCCCTGTTCCCGACCTCGGTCCGCTACGGCTCCCTGTCGGTCGGCTACAACATCTCCGCATCCCTCTTCGGCGGCACGGCCCCCCTGGTCATCACGTCCCTGATCAGCATCACGGGGACGGACATGATCCCGGCGTACTACTCGATGGCGGCGGCGCTGGTGGGCATCATCGCGGTGGCCTGCATGAAGGAAACGGCCCAGAAGCCCCTGTCGGGCTCGCCCCCCTCGGTGGAAACGAAGCAGGAGGCAGCAGACCTGGTGGAGGCGGCAGCACCTACACCGAAGTTCTGACCCCCTCCCTCTCCCCCTTCCAGCCCCGGAACGGCCCGCCCCACGCAAAGTGAGGCGGGCTGTTCCGCATTCCGGTGGTGACTGTCCGATTGTCGGTTCGTTACTCCGTACGGGGCTGCGAACGCGCGGCCGGATGGGGAGGGGAACGATGGGGGTTCGCTACACCCGCGAGCTGCTGGAGGAAGCAGCCCGGGAGACCAGGACCTGGGACGAGGCGGTGCGGTGGTGCGGAGGTGTTCCCACACCCGGCAGTCGCCGCTACCTGCGCCAGAAGATGGCATCGGAGGGAATCGACACGTCGCATTTCCCGAAGCAGTGGGTGCGTCACACAGAGGACCAACTCCGTCAGGCGGTGGCGCGGTCCGTGACCGTGCGGGAGGTCGTGCGCTGCCTCGGCATCAGCAATGTGGGCGGCAATCAGGCGCACATCAGCCGCCGGATAGCCGCTCTCGGAGTCGACACATCGCACTTCGTCACTCCACGCGGCAGGCCCAAGGGCTCTCTGGGGCCGGTGCTCGCTTTGAGGTCTCCGGACTACGGGAGGGTCCCTGGCACGCGGCTTCGCCGGGAGCTGCTGCGGGCAGGGGCATCCGAGAAGTGCACGGAGTGCGGTGTCGGCACCGAATGGAACGGCAAGCCACTCCGGCTGGAAGTCGATCACATCAACGGAGACTGGTGGGACAACCGCCCCGGAAATCTCCGCCTCATCTGCCCCAACTGCCATGCGGTGACGGATACATATCGCGGTCGCAAGCGGAGTGGCGCGTGAGCCAGGTCAAGTACCCCCGCATGACGCTGGCCCGCATGGCGCCCACCTGCACCAGTCTGGTGGATCTGATGCGCCGACTGGGAATGCCGATGGGGTCAGGCCCTCGCCGATACCTGCGTGATCGCCTCCGGCATTACGGGATCGACACCAGGCATTTCCGCGAGGAGCCGCTGCCCGAACGCTCCCCCCGCTCCTACGCGAAGGAAACTCTGGCGGATGCCGCAGCGCACTCCTCCAGCATCCGGGAAATGTTCCTGCACATGGGCATCCCGCCGGAGGACGGCCCTTACGGGCACATCAAGAAGAAGCTGGACCAGTTCGGAATCGATACAAGCCACTTCACCTGGCGGCACGGCGAAGCCGCCGACAGCCTCTTTCCACGTGCGGATCTCGCACGTGCGGTTGCCGAGTCCCACGGACTGGCCGAAGTGATGCGGGCGTTGGGCTGCTCCCCATTCGGTGGCGCCGGACGCGCGAGGGCCGTACGCAGCATCGAGGCGTACGGGCTTTCGACCGCCCACTTCGTCGGACAAGGGCACAACGCCGGCCGCTCCGGAGCCAATCGCAAGAGCGCCGACGCGATCCTGATCCGGCTCGGTTCGGACGCAGGCCGCACCCGGACCATCATGCTGCGGCGGGCTCTCGACGAGGTCGGCGCACCACGCGTGTGCGGGGCGTGCGGCTTGGGTGAGACCTGGCAGGACAAGCGCCTCACCCTGGAGATCGATCACATCAACGGCGACCGTCTGGACAACCGCCGGGAGAACCTCCGCTATCTGTGCCCTTCCTGCCACAGCCAGACAGGAACCTTCTCGAACCGTCGCCGCGCGGCACAGTAGAGTGTCCGGGCGGGGCCCGTATCCCAGCTGGTAAAGAGGATGCCGGTTTAGATCCGGTATGTCGTGGGTTCGAGTCCCACCGGGCCCACGCAACGAAAGGGCGCGACGTCTGAACGTCGCGCCCTTCCTCGTACGCTCCTCAGCCCAACAACTCCCGCACCACCGGCACCAGCGCCCGAAACGCCTTGCCCCGGTGGCTGATCGCGTTCTTCTCGGCGGCTGTGAGCTCCGCGCAGGTGCGGGTTTCGCCCTCCGGCTGGAGGATCGGGTCGTAGCCGAAGCCGCCCGAGCCCGAGGGGGTGTGGCGCAGGGTGCCCAGGAGTTGGCCCTCCACCACGCGTTCCGTGCCGTCCGGGAGGGCGAGGGCCGCCGCGCAGGCGAAGTGGGCGCCGCGGTGGGTGTCGGCGTCGATGTCTCCCAGTTGGGCCAGGAGCAGGTTCAGGTTCGCGGTGTCGTCGCCGTGGCGGCCTGCCCAGCGGGCGGAGAAGATGCCGGGGGCGCCGCCCAGGACGTCGACGCAGAGGCCGGAGTCGTCGGCGACCGCGGGGAGGCCGGTGGCCTTGGCGAGGGCGTGGGCCTTGAGGAGGGCGTTCTCGGCGAAGGTGACGCCGGTTTCCCTGACGTCGGGGATCTCGGGGTAGGCGTCCGCGCCGACGAGGTCATGGGTGAGGCCTGCGTCGGCGAGGATCGCCTTGAGTTCCGTGATCTTGCCGGCATTGCGGGTGGCGAGGATGAGGCGGGTCATGACGACCAGTATCCGGGCTCCCGCGAGTGCTACGGCGTGCAGACCTTCGTCAGTTCGCCCGCCGCGTCCACGACCGGGCTGAGGTTGGGTGTCGCGTCGCCCTTGTCGATGGAGTCGCGGACGTTGTCGACGGCCTTCTGGAGGTCGTCGATCGCCTTGTTCACGTCGGTGCTCTCGGTCTTGTCGCCGATCTCGTCGATGTTCTTGTCGATCTTGTCGAGTGCCTCGTCCGCCTGCGCGGGGTCGTCGCCGGCATTCTCGACGGCCTGCTGGAGGTCGGTGACGCTCTCGGCGATGGTGTCCGCGGTCTGGACGCAGTCGAGCGCCTTGTTGACTGCGTCGCAACCGACAAGGCCGATGCCCGCCGGGACGGCGATGAGTACGGACGTGATGGCGATGGCGATACGGCGGTGACGCGCGGCCATGCGTGGATCCCTCCCCGGGTGCTGATACAGGCGCACGGCATTGCCCGTGCGCCTGTATCGGTAAGAACGCGTGTGGGGGGTCCGATGGTTGCTTGTTCGGCCACCCGGTTGGCCGGGCGATCGGCCGGGCGGTTGGCCGGCCAACCCGGTGGC